>DASXYH010000280.1:0-11233 GCA_036502545.1 Spongiibacteraceae bacterium | reverse complement strand
ATAATACTGCGCCGACCTCACCCGCACCGACCAGCGCGCCGAATAATAACAGCGCGCCTGGCGAGACGCAGCCGTGAATAAAATGCTGCCGGCGGAAGCGGCCATCGCGACGGAAGTTGCGGCGCCAATCGCCGCGACTGCGGCGATAGCGCGGCGGCAATTACCGTTTGCATTCGCGCAAAATCATGGCGTCCTGCTCGATCTTGAAAGCGATTCGCTGCGCGTGTGGTATCGCCCCGGATTAAAAGCGGATGTGATGATTGAGCTGCGCCGCGCGCTGGATACACCGCTGCATTGGCAGGCGTTAACCAACGAACAATTTCAACAGCATTTGAGTCAGGCATTTCAGCGCGGCAATAACGAAGCGGTGCAAATGGCCGAGGACATGGGCGCCGATATCGATCTCACACGGCTCGCCGATGAAATTCCGGAAACCGGCGATTTGATGGATGCCGAAGACGATGCGCCGGTGATTCGTTTGATTAACGCCATTTTGTCGCAGGCGGTACGCGAAAAAGCGTCCGATATTCACATCGAGACGTTCGAAGATAAGTTGACGGTGCGCTATCGCGTCGATGGCGTGTTGACCGAAGTATTGTCGCCGAAGCGCATGCTCGCACCATTGCTGGTTTCGCGGTTAAAAGTCATGGCGAAGCTCGATATCGCCGAAAAACGCGTGCCGCAAGACGGCCGCATTTCGATCAAGCTCGCCGGCCACGCGGTTGATATTCGCGTGTCGACGATTCCCTCCGCGCACGGCGAACGCGTTGTATTGCGACTGCTCGATAAGCAGGCCGGCCAACTGCAGCTCGATCAATTGCGCATGAACGAGCAAGTGTTAAAAGGCTATCGACAAGCGCTGCAAACGGCGCACGGCATCGTACTGGTTACCGGGCCAACCGGCTCGGGAAAAACCACGACGCTGTATGCAGGTCTTACGCATATCAACGACGCTAGCCGCAATATTCTAACGATCGAAGATCCGATCGAATATTTGTTGCCGGGCGTCGGTCAGACGCAGGTGAATACCAAAGTCGAGATGACATTCGCGCGCGGCTTGCGCGCGATTCTGCGACAGGATCCGGACGTCGTGATGGTCGGCGAAATTCGCGACGGCGAAACCGCGCAAATCGCCGTGCAGGCGAGCCTCACCGGTCATTTGGTGTTATCGACGCTGCACACGAATACCGCGATCGGTGCGATCACGCGCTTGCAGGATATGGGTATCGAACCATTTTTATTGTCGTCGAGTCTGCTCGCGGTGATGGCGCAGCGATTGGTGCGCTTATTATGCGGCGAGTGCAAAGAAGCTTATCTTCCCGATGCGGCCGAATGTGAATTGCTGCATCTCGACACGAATAATTTGCCGACGCTGTATCACGCGCGCGGCTGTCCGCTGTGCAATAAAACCGGTTATCGCGGTCGCACCGGTATTTATGAATTCGTCGAAATCGACGATCGTCTGCGCACGATGATTCACGAGCGCGCCAGCGAACAGCATATGGTCACCTATGCGCGCACGCGCAGTCCCGGCATCAGGGGCGATGGCCAGCGCCGTATCGTTTCCGGCCAAACCACAGTCGAAGAAGTGCTGCGGGTCACGGCGGGTTGATACGATGAGTTTGATGCTGTCATGAGTGCCTATAATTTTCGCGCGCTGGATAGCGTTGGCAAAATCGTCAAAGGCGTGATCGAGGCCGATTCCGAACGCCAGGTGCGCACGCAATTGCGCGCGCGCGATTTAAAACCGGTCGAGGTTATCGCGACCGCGGGCAGCACGAAGGAAAAAGCAGTCGGCAATTGGCGCGGTCTGTTTCGCGCGCGCATCGGTCAAACCGATTTGGCGATGCTCACGCGGCAATTGGCGACGCTGATTCAATCGAACATGCCGCTCGATGAAGCTATCTCCGCAACTGCGCAGCAGGCGCGGCGCGCGAAAATCAAAGCGCTGGTTTTACAGGTGCGTTCGCGCGTGGTCGAAGGCCATACGCTGGCGTATGCGCTCGGCGATTTTCCGCAGGTGTTCAACGAAATGTATCGCGCAATGGTGCGCGCGGGCGAAAGTGCGGGTTTTCTCGGTACGGTGATGGAGCGTCTCGCCGATTACACCGAGAACCGCCAGTACACGCAACAAAAACTAAAAATGGCAATGGTGTATCCGATCATTTTGATGATCGTTGCGGTCGGCGTTATTTCGCTATTGATGATTTTTGTGGTGCCGCAATTAGTAGGCTTGTTCGCGCACACCAAAGCGGAATTGCCGCTGCTGACAAAAATGCTGATCGCGGTCAGTTATTTTTTTAGTCATTATTTATGGATTGCGGTTTTAATTTTGATCGCATTGGTGTGGGGCTTGCGACGTTTGCTGAACGATCCGGGACGCCGCCGCCTGTGGCATCGGTTTTTATTGCACATCCCGTTTATTTCGGGATTATTGACGGCGATGGATACCGCGCGCTTCGCTTCGACGCTCAGCATTTTAACGTCGAGCGGTGTACCGTTACTGGAAGGTTTGCGCATTGCCGGTGAGGTATTGACGAATATCGAATTGCGCGAAGCGAGTCGGCAAGTGGCGAATTCGGTGCAGGAAGGCAGCAGCTTGAATCGTGCGCTTGCGCAAACGGAATTATTTCCGCCGATGATGGTGCACATGGTGGCGAGCGGCGAGGCGAGCGGCGAACTTGAAGCAATGCTGGCGCGCTCCGCGCTCAATCAGGAACGCGAACTCGAAATGACGCTGGGCAGTCTGATGGCGATTATGGAGCCGCTGATGGTAATCGTGATGGCGGTGATAGTCGGCACGATTGTGCTGGCAATTTTATTGCCTATTATTCAAATGAATAAATTGGTTGCTTAACTTTCGCACGATAACGATAAAAGGGTTTAGCTGTTTGTTTTTCTGGACCGTCAGCGACAGGGCTGTCGCTGGCGAGCTACATGAATGTACTTGCCGCGTGTCCCGAAAAACAAACAGCTAAACCCTTCGCGCTAAGTCAGATTTATAATCAACATGAGTTAGATAAATGCGAGGAATACAAGTGAATCAACGTAGAAGCCAAAGCGGCTTTAGTCTGGTCGAAATTCTTGTCGTGTTGGTCATTATCGGTCTGCTCGTCAGTATCGTCGCACCAAATGTATTGCAGCGTGCGGATGAGGCGCGCATTCAAAAGGTCAAGGCCGATTTCAAAAATATCGAAACCGCGTTGAAGCTCTACAAGCTCGACAATTTCAATTACCCGACCACCGAGCAAGGGCTCGCCGCGCTGGTGGAAAAGCCCACGATGGATCCAATCCCGCGCAATTGGAAGCAGGGCGGCTATCTGGAAAGAATGCCGGAAGATCCATGGGGACGTATCTATAAATATTTAAGTCCGCCCGAGTTTGGTCACGGCGATTATGATCTTTATACGCTCGGCGCCGATGGCGTGACCGGCGGCGAAGATCAGAACGCCGATTTGGGTAATTGGCAAACCGATCAGAAAGAGCAGCAGTAATCGCGCTGAAAATCGATGTCATGTATGCGCGGCGTTATAGTGATCGAGTCGAGTGGAGGCAATAAAAAAATTTCGTCAGGCTTTTCGCTGCTCGAACTATTAGTGGTGGTCGTTATTATCGGTTTGGGTATGGCCGTCGTCGGTATTGCAGTCGGCAACAATAAACCGCAGGAGCTGCGCAACAATGCGCGCGATTTTGCCAATAACACTGCGCTGGTCGAAGAGGAAGCGGTATTGAGCCGCGAGCCATGGGGCGTGCAGATTTATCGCGACGGCAACGCCGCCGAGGGCAGCGAACATATCGCTTACCGTTTTTTGCGCTTGACCGACAACGGCTGGTTGCCCGATCGACCGCGCGATATTCCGGCCGGCGGCGGCTTCGCCGATAGCGTCGTCGCCGTGCTGCTAGTGGAAGGCACGGAACAAGCGATCGAACCGCTGCCCAAAGAAAAAATGATGGTCGATAAAACTGAAACGAAACCTTCATCCGTCAATGTGCCGACGATTTGGTTGGCGTCAGGTGGCGATGTCACGCCGTTCGAATTGCGTTTGCATTTTAATGGCGACGATAACGGCCCGATTGTGCGCTCCGATGCACTGGGTCGTATTCAACTTGAAATTAAAGACGATGAAGATAAGTAAACGTTATTGCGCGCGTGGCTTCACCTTGGTTGAAGTACTGGTCGCTGTTGCGATCGTGGCGATGGCGGTGACGGGAATTCTGGTTGCGATGATGCGACAGATCGACGGCACCACGTATCTGCGCGACAAAATGTTTGCGGATTATGTGGCGTTGAATCAAATGGAATTGGCGCTGCTCACGAATGCGCATACCAATCAGTTGCCGACCGAAGCATTGTCGGGTAGCGAAGAAATGGCCGGGCGCAAATGGTACTGGCGCTCGCAACCGAAAAATATCAAGCAGCCCGGCGTTACGCAGTTGGAAATCACCGTGTCCGATAGCGAGGGCAAAGACGCGCCGACAGTTGCGAGCATCAATGTGCTGCTCGATATTTATCATCAATCGCTGCAATGAAAACAATTGCCGCTGCGAAACTAACAGTGCGCGACAAATTCGGCTTCACGCTGATCGAAGTATTGCTGGCGATGGCAATTACCGCGCTGGTTGCGGTGATGGCGTACGCGGGTTTGAGCGCGGCGATCAATGCGGCAGCGCGCCACGGCGAAATGGTGCAGCGGCTCGGCGAAATTCAAACCGCGATGAGCTGGATAGTGCGCGATTTGCGCCAGAGTCTCGATCGTCCGATTATCGATGCACACGGCGACGAGCGGCCCGCTTTGATGGGCAGCGATAATATCGAAGAATTATTGGAGCTGACGCACAGCGGTTGGGATAATCCGCGCGGGCAGCGGCGCAGTGCGTTGCAGCGCGTGCATTATCGGCTCGATGCCGATGGCAATTTATGGCGCGATAACTGGCTTGTGCTCGACCGGTTCGACGATGAGGATCATCTGCAGCAAATCAAATTATTGAGCGGCGTGAAAAGTTTCAAGCTGCAGTTTCTCGACGGCCAATCCGCCAACGCCAAACAGGAAGCGCTGGGCGGCGAATGGGTCGAGCAATGGCCCGTGACGAAGGGCGATAAATTATTGCCGCTGGCCGTGCAATTCGATTTGGAGCTTGAGGGCATCGGTATCGTGCATCGCGTAGTGGGGCTGGCGAATGTGCAGCAGTAACGCCTTCACGCTAACCCTCTCCGTTAGATCCTTCATGGCCCGCAGCGAGAGGGGATTAAAACGGCAACGCGGAGCGGCGTTGATTATTGCGCTGCTGGTGGTGGCGATGGTGGTGATGCTGGCAACGGCATTGAGCAGCGATTTTTTGCTGATGTTTCGCCGCGTCGAAAATCAACTGTACAGCGAACAATCGTATGCTTATTTGCGCGGTGCCGAAGCGTTATCGCGCGCCGCGTTGCTGCTCGATTTGCAGAAAGACGGCCAGACCCGCAGCGATAATCTGGCGGAGGACTGGGCGCAGCCGCAGCAATATCCGACCGATTACGGCTGGATTGGGGGGCAGCTTGAGGATTTGCAGGGCCGCTTCAATTTGAATTCGCTGGGCACGAGTCAAGCGGGCGGCGGACCGCAAACCGGACAAGCCGGTGCGTATTCGGCGCAGCAATATCAGTTCATTCGCCTATTGCTCGCGTTGCCGTTCGAAGAACCGCTCACGCTCGATCAGGCGCAGGCCCTGACCGATGCGGTCAGCGATTGGATCGATAGCAATGACGATGTGAGCAATCTCGGCGGCGCCGAAAGCCAGTATTATGAAAAGGCCGAGCCGATGGGGCGGCCCGCGAATCGTACGCTGGTCGGGCCATCGGAATTAATGTTCGTGAAAGGCATGACGCCGGCGATTTATCGCGCGTTGGCGCCGCTGGTAACGGTGTGGCCTGCGCGGGCGGGAAGTGGCGCCGTCAATGTGAATACCGCGCCCATTGAAGTGCTACGCTCGCTTGGTGGGCCGCAGGATCCGCAGCCGCTCACCGAGGGCGAGGTGGAAACGTTGCTCGATGCGCGCACACCGCCTAAATATATCGCCGATAATACGGCCGTTGCTGCGCTGTTAAGTGCCGGTGTATTGGCGAATAAACATATCGTGCCCGCAACGGTAACTGTTTTCAGCGATTATTTTTTGCTGAATACCACTACCGAATTTCAAGGCCACCGCTACAGCATGCGCAGCGTGCTGCATCGGCGCAGCGATGTAAAACCGTGGCGGGTCGATGTGGAAACACGCAGCTTCGGCGACTGGTGAATACGAAGGCGATATATGATGAATTGCGGTCGCCATAGCGCGCGACGAATTTGATTTTGAGATGACACGATAACGTGAAAAATATTTTACTGCTCCACGCGAGCGACGACGATCAGCTGAGTTGGAATGCGCCTTACGCGACGACGCCATTGCACGGCTCGGTGCGCGAGGTCGCGGCGGAACCGGCCGCGCGCACGGCCGAATTAATTCTGGTCGTGCCGGCGCAAAAAGTATTGCTGCAGGAAATTGCCTTCGCGGCGCACGAACGCAAATTGCTGCGCCAGACAATCCCCTATTCGCTTGAAGAGCAATTGATCGACGATGTCGATGCGCAGCATTTTGCGCTTGGCGCAATCCAAGGCGAGCAGGTACCCGTCGCGATAGTCGATAAACAATGGTTGGGCGCGTGGCTGCAGCAATGTCAGCAGGCCGGTCTCGATATCAAACGCGTGCTGCCCGAGCAATTGCTATTGCCCTATCGCGAACACTGCTGGACTTTGATTGCCGAACCGGATCGCTGGCTCGTGCGCATCGGTGCATATCGCGGTTTTGCGCTCGAGCCTGAGAGCGCGGCGCTGGCGCTGCAGTTGCTATTGGATAGCGCGCATGAACTGCCGCAACAATTACTGGTTCACAGCGCGCAACCGATTGAAATATTGCTGCCGCAATTGCCGGAATTGTTGCGCGGCTCGATCGAGGTGTTAGAGCAGGCACAGCCTATTATGGCTGGTGATGTTCCGATTATCGATTTTCTGCAGGGAGCATTCGCGCGCACGTTGCCGTGGCGCCGCTGGTGGTCGCAATGGCGCCCCGCCGCGATTGTGTTTGCGGTGGCGATTGCTGTGCATCTGCTGGTCGGCGGCGTCCAGCATTACCGGCTCAATAAACAAAACCTGGCGCTGCGTCAGCAAATCGAAGCGGTGTACCGCACGGTCGAGCCGCGCGGTGTCGTCAACGATCCCGAGTTGCAATTGCGCCGTAAAGTGCAGGCGCTGCAGAGCCATCAGGGCAGCGGTGTGTTATCGCTGTTGCAGCAAGTCGGCGGCGCGTTGAAAACCATCGATGGCGTTAGCGTGCAAAACCTCACCTTCAGCGAGCATCAAGGCGAATTGCGGGTCAGCTTAAGCGCGAGCACATTTAAAGATGTGGAGACGGCGCGCGCGGCGATTGCAAAAGCCGGGCTGAATGCGCAACTCGTCGGCAGCAACACCGATGGCGACAAAACTCGCGCGCAATTGCGCATTATCGAAAGCAAATAGAAGCGGACGCAAACCATGCTGGAAAAATTGCAACAACAATTGAGCATGCGCGATCAAAGCATGCTGGCGTTATTGGCTGGGGCACTGCTGCTGTATGTATTGTATCTGGCGTTGTGGCATCCGCTCGCGGCGGCCAATCAACGGTTGCAAGTGCAAAATGCGGCGGCCGAAAAAAGTTTAGCGGCAGTGACGCAGATGGCGGCGCAATTGCGCGCATTGCAACAGGCCAGTACACAGAGTGCGGCGGCGCAAAATGAAAACCTGACGCAATTGATCGATCGCACGGTGGCGGCGAACAGCTTGCGCATGAGCCGTTTTCAACCCGGCAGCGGCGGTGATGTACAGGTGCGACTCGACAATGCCGCCTTCGATCAGGTATTGCGCTGGCTCAACGAACTCGAATCGGCGCAAGCGGTGACGATTCGCGAGCTGGTCATCGCGCCGGGCTCTGCCTCCGGTCTCGTCAACGTGTCGGTACGGCTGTTTCGCGCCTGAGATGATGACTATTACCTTCGACGAATTTATTTTCGATCGCCGCTGGCGTCGCCGTGCATTGATCGCGGCGATTATCTGGTTTAGCGGCTGCCTGCTTTACGGTACGCCGGCAACGTTATTTGCAGCGCTGCTGCGCACGCTGACACCTGCGCTGCAATTGCAAAATGTAGCGGGCAGTTTTTGGAACGGCACCGCCGCGCAAGTATTCTGGCAGCAAAACGATCAAGTCATCGCGCTCGGTTCTGTTGAATGGCATTTACGGCCGTGGTCGCTGCTGTGGTTGCATCCGTCCGCGCATATCGTCGCAAATTACGGCGAACAATTTTTCGATGCGCGCGTACAATTGTCGCCGCTGGGTACATTGACGCTCGATAAAACCAGCGGCGCGCTGCCCGCATCGATACTGTCATATTGGGCGCCATTGCCGGCGCGCGGGCAAATCGCGTTCAAACTCGATCGCGTCGAAATCGCGCGCGCGCAATTGCGTGTATTGCAGGGAGCGTTGTACTGGCAGCAGGCGCAATGGCAATGGAATTCGCACTGGCTCGCGCTCGGCGATTATCGCTGCGAACTGCAGATGCCAACCGCGCAGCAAATTCGCTGCGCGCTGCAGGGGCAGGGCAAATTGAGTATCGACGGCGATGTGAACGTGAATGTTTCCGAACGGAGCTGGGCTCTGCAGACTCGAATTAAAATCGAGCCGACACTGCCGGAAGATTTTCGCCAGGGCTTGCAGGTAATGCTCGCCGCGCAGCCCGATGCACAGGGACAGCTTGTCGTGAAGCGGAGCGGTCGCTGGTGAAAATTTTTCACAGTTTAGTTAAATATTTACTTTCATTAACGATTACCGCTGTAACAAGCCGATTTGTCCTGTTATTTGCAGCGACCGTAGGCGGCATGGATGCCACCTCCGAGCCTACATGGAAGTATTTACGGCGTGTCGTCGCAAATAACAGGACAAAGCGGCGATTCACTGCCGCTATAGTGTGGCTAATTCCGCTGATAGTTTCGTTACAGGCCCACGCCGAATGGTACAGCGATAAACGCGCGATCATGGGCACCGCGATCAGCGTTGAATTATGGGCGGATGACGACGCCACTGCGCACGCTGCCATCGAAGCGGTGATGCAGGAAATGGTGCGCATCGATCAAACGATGAGCCCGTATATCGAAACCAGCGAACTGGCGTTGATCAATCGCGAAGCGGTGCAGCATCCGGTAAAAATATCCGACGAAATGTTCATGCTGCTCAAAACGTCGATTCATTATTCGCAGATCAGTCACGGCGCATTCGATATCAGTTTTGCGTCGGTCGGTTACCTGTACGATTATCGCAAGCACATCGAACCAACCGCTGCGCAAATCGCCAGTCATCTTTCCGCGATCGATTACCGCTCGATAAAACTCGATGACAAAGCGCATACCGTGCATTTTATGAAGCCCGGCATGCGCATCGATCTGGGTGGCATCGCGAAAGGTTATGCGGTCGATCAGGGTGCGGATATTTTATTGGCGCACGGTATTAAAAACGCGATCGTGACGGCGGGCGGCGATAGCCGAATTCTCGGCGATCATCATGGGCGGCCGTGGATGGTCGGTATTAAAGATCCGCGTATCGCCGACAAATCGGCGGTGGTGCTGCCGTTGTCGGATACGGCGATGTCGACGTCGGGCGATTACGAACGCTATTTCATGGCCGGCGAGCGCCGCGTGCATCACCTTATCAATCCGCGCACCGGTAAATCCGCCACCGGTGTTCGCAGCGTGAGCGTATTGGCGCCGCACGGTATCGATACCGATGCGCTGACGAAGCCATTATTTATTCTCGGTGTCGAGCGTGGCATGGAAATCATCAACAAGATTCCCGGCGTCGATGCGATCGTGATCGACGATCATGGGCAATTGTTTTACTCGAAGAATTTAGCGCCGCCGAAATGACGCCATGACTTTTATTTCTTACGCGCAAAATTTTGAAGATATTACGCTGTGGCGTGCGCTGAAATTTTTTCCTAAGGGTTTTTATATCGATGTTGGTGCGAACGATCCCACCCTCGATTCAGTGACAAAAGCCTTTTACGAGCAAGGCTGGTGCGGAATTAATATTGAACCATCCCCCATCTATTATGAGCGCTTATGCGCCGAGCGGGCGCGGGATATCAACTTATCGATTGCGGTTAGTGACAGATCGGGTGAGTTGATTTTTTTTGATGCCGGCGTGTCTGGTCGTTCTACTGTCGATGCCGATGTTGCGGCGGAGCTCAATAGCAGCGGTATCGAGTTGAGGCAGCGCGCGGTTTCGACGCAGACGTTGAATACCATTTGTGCGCAATATGCGAAAGGTGAAATTCACTTTCTAAAAATCGATGTTGAAGGGCATGAGCATGCGGTATTGCGCGGCATGGATTTCCAGCGTTGGCGGCCCTGGATAATACTGATTGAAAATCCATTTAATATCGAACCAGAGTGGGCCAACCTGGTGGTCGATGCTCGCTACAAATTTGTTCATTACGACGGTATCAATAGATATTATTTGGCCGCGGAACACATAAACTTGGCCGGCGCTTTTGATACTCCGCCAAATTTGCTCGATAATTTTCGTTTGTGTTACGGTCATCATTTCAGCCACCCTGTAGCCGAGTTTGAAATAAAAATTGCGTTGGAGCGCAAACGGGCCGAGTTGGCCGAAGCTAAGCTGGCGGCGCTTGAAATATCTATAGGGTCGAGAGTTCGAATGTTGTTAAAAAGGTTCGGCAGATTTTTGCAGGGCTTCAGAGCAAAGCGACAGAATTGATGATGTTCATCGTAGTCCTGCTGAAATGGCAGCAGGTCAATAGGTTGACTTAGTTTGCTTCACATGCCACTGGTAATAAAACATGACCATTTCAACGCCCGATCTCTGCGATCAATTTCCCGAAGTGCGCGTGCTAACGCCAATGCTTAGAAATTACGGCGGCAAATCCGCTTTTGGCGGCGAGATCGTCACGGTCAAATGTTTTGAAGATAATTCGCTGGTGAAAGAGCAACTCGCTTTGCCTGGCGGCGGCAAGGTTCTCGTCGTCGACGGCGGCGGTTCGCTGCGACGCGCGTTGCTCGGCGATCAAATCGCCGCGAGCGCGGTAAAAAATGGCTGGAGCGGTGTGCTTATTTACGGCTGCGTTCGCGATGTCGATGCGATTGCCGCGCTGGATCTCGGCGTGCAGGCATTG
>DASXYH010000279.1:0-22502 GCA_036502545.1 Spongiibacteraceae bacterium | reverse complement strand
ATTTGTCGGCGCACCTTTTTTAAATCTTGTGGTCGGTGTCGATACCGATTTGAGTTTGCGCGAATTAATGGTTTTGCTGCGCGGCATCGAATCTGAAAATGGGAATAGCGGAAATCTGCCAAAATTCAGTGCGCGTTCGCTCGACCTGGATTTGCTGGTCTATGGCGATTTCTGCGGAGTCGAATGCGGAGTGAAATTGCCGCGCGCGGATATTGTCGAGTATGCCTACGCGCTGTGGCCGCTCGCCGATATTGCCGGCGCCGAATTGCACCCGCAGCTCGGCATTAGTTACGGCGCATTGAAGCAGCAATTTGCGAAGACGCAAAAATTATGGCCTGTTCCGTTTTATTGGAATGGCGGCGATTTATCTTCGCCAAAACTAAAACACGCCAGTTAAAAACCAATCTCTTCAAGAGTGCGAGCTTAGCTCGACGCATTGCCGGCGAAAGTGCGAATCGAATCAATATTCTCGCTATCGGCTGGCATGCAATAGCTGAATTATCGCGTTGCGCATTCATTCGGCGGCAATCGACTGTGCCGCTGCGGCGGAATAACGATAATGAATCAGCATGCATTCACGACCAATGCTTTTGTACTGCGGCAAGACGTTCGCGCTGCAGCTGTTCACCGAGCGATTTACCGCTAAACCCGCGTTCTAATAACGGTTGTGCGGTAATGGCCGACGCATTCTTGCAAGCTGTGTTTAAGCGTTGAATCGTAATCGGCGCGATTTGTAGAGTCTCTGCGATGTCGAGCAGCAGAGAAAAGCGCTGTGGGCGCCGCAGGGCATCGCTGTTTTCCAGCAACGTAAACGCACTTGCCGGATTATCGCAATGACTTAACGCTGGTAGTTGCGCAATGGTCAGCAGTGCCAGATCGCGATAATCATTCGGCGCTTTTATACGCTCGAACAGCGCAAGTGCGCATGCCGAGGATAATTTGCAGCAGAGTACGGCAAAGCGAACGATAGGATTCGTATTTAAAGCTGCGCAGCATTCCAATTCGGCGAGAGCAAAAGCACCATCGGACAATTCCGGAAATAAGCGCGCCAGCGCTCCGCATTGCTGCAATATTTGAAAATAAATTTCGGGATTCTTTTCGCCCAACGCGCGTTCCGTTTCGCGCCAAATACGTTCGCCAACCAAATATTCAACTTCGCCAGCGGCCACGATAGTCTGCATCAGAGCGCTGGTTTCTGGCGCTACGCTAAAGCCTAAATGGTGATAACGCGCGGCAAAACGGGCGACGCGCAAAATGCGCAGCGGATCTTCAGCGAAGGCGGGGGAGACATGGCGCAATAAGCGCTGTTCGAGATCGCGACGGCCGCCATACGGATCGATCAGCGCGCCGGCTGTGTCTTCCGCTATTGCATTGATGGTGAGATCGCGCCGAGCCAAGTCTTGTTCGAGCGTGACAGTGGGATCGCAATAAAAATTAAAGCCGTGATAGCCGCGGCCGGTTTTGCGCTCGGTGCGCGCGAGTGCATATTCTTCATTGCTGCGCGGATGCAAAAAAACCGGAAAATCTTTACCGACTGGTTTAAAGCCAGTGGCCAGCATTTCCTCGGGCGTGGCGCCGACGACGACCCAGTCGCGCTCGTGATGCGGATAACCTAACAATTTATCGCGGACGGCACCGCCGACCAAATAAGTTTTCATACGGGAGGGATTAAAAGGAATTTACCGCGGATTATATGCACTAGCCGGATTGTTTGCTGCAAAAACCGCCCGGACCATCTCCAATAGGAGGACGATTTTTGCAGCAAACAATCCGGCTGGTGTCGTCTATAAAATAAAATGAGATTCAATCCGCTTCAGTGTCATCATCCTGCGGCGGACAATGATAGCTGGCGGTGACTTTGCCGTCCTGGATCGATTTCAAATGCACGTCGAAACCCCACAGTTGATGCAAATGCTTCAGCACTTCATCGGTGTTGTCATCGAGCGGTCGACGATTATGCTGCGTGTGCTGCAGATACATCGCGCGATCGCCGCGCATATCGATATCGACGATCTGAATGTTCGGTTCGCGATTGCCGAGATTATATTGACCGGCCAATTGCTCGCGTACCAGGCGATAGCCGCTCTCATCATGAATGGCGGAAATCTGGATTTCGGCGTCAGTATCGTCGTCGAGAACGCAAAATAATTTCAAATCGCGAATCACTTTCGGCGAAAGAAACTGCAAAATAAAACTTTCATCCTTGAAATTGCGCATCGCGAATTGCAGTGTTTCGCACCACGGCGTACCGGCAATATCCGGAAACCAATGTCTATCTTCATCGGTTGGATTTTCGCAAATGCGACGGATGTCGCTCATCATGCTGAAGCCGAGCGTATAAGGGTTGATGCCGCTGTAATGGGGGCTGTCGAAAGCCGGTTGGTACACGACGCTGGTATGCGATTGCAGGAATTCGAACATGAAACCATCGGTGACTTTGCCGCGATCGTAGAGTTCGTTCAGCAGTGTGTAATGCCAGAACGTGGCCCAGCCTTCGTTCATGACCTGAGTTTGTCGCTGCGGATAAAAATACTGCGCCACCTTGCGCACAATGCGAATGATCTCGCGCTGCCATGGCTCCAGCAGCGGCGCTTTCTTTTCGAGAAAATACAGCAGGTTTTCCTGCGGCTCATCGAGAAACGGTTTTTGCTTGTGACGTTTTTCTGCGGCTCGTCCCAAGGGAATCGTGCGCCACAAATCGTTGACCTGTTGCTGCAAATATTCTTCGCGCTCTTCCTGCCGGCGCTGTTCCGCTTCGGCGGATAACGGGTACGGACGCTTATAGCGATCGACACCATAATTCATCAGCGCATGACACGAATCCAACACGCTTTCGACCGCTTCGATGCCGTGCTTTTCCTCGCATTTCGCGATGTAATTGCGCGCGAACAGCATGTAGTCGATGATCGAATCGGCATCGGTCCACGTGCGAAATAAATAATTACCTTTAAAAAAGGAGTTATGGCCGTAGCAGGCGTGCGCGATCACCAATGCCTGCATCGTCATCGTATTTTCCTCCATCAAATACGCGATACAAGGATTCGAATTGATGACAATTTCGTAAGCGAGTCCCATTTGGCCGCGACTGTAATTATTTTCGATACCGAGAAAATGTTTCCCGAACGACCAATGCCGATAATATACGGGCATGCCCGACGCGGCGTAGGCATCCATCATCTGTTCGGAACTGATGATTTCGATTTGATTGCGATAGGTATCGAGCCCGAATTCCGCCGCCAGTTGGCCGATTTCGCGATCGTAAGTTTCGATCAGTTCGAAAGTCCATTCGGAGCTGGTCGAAAGCGGCACGCGCGCCTTTGTTTTGGCAGCCTTCATGCAGTGCGTCTCTGGAACAGTTCGCGAAATACCGGATAGATATCGGTCAGATCGACAATTTGCTGCATCGCAAATGTTTCGGGAAATAGCGTGTTAACCTGCTCGTATTCGGACCATAACGCTTGATGCTCGCGCGGGGTAATTTCCACATACGAATAATGCTGCAAAAACGGCATGATTTCTTTGGTCAACAATTCATAGCAAACACTGGAATCATCGTTCCAATTATCGCCGTCGGAAGCCTGCGCACCGTAAATATTCCACTCGGAGGTCGGATAGCGTGCGCTCATGATATCTTTCATCAAGCGCAATGCACTGGATACAATCGTGCCGCCGGTTTCGCGCGAATAAAAAAACTCTTCTTCATCGACTTCTTTCGCGCTGGTGTGGTGGCGAATGAAAACGACTTCGGTATGGTCGTAGCTGCGTTTCAAAAACAAGTACAGCAATATAAAAAAGCGCTTGGCCATGTCTTTCGTGGCCTGGTTCATCGAACCCGATACATCCATGATGCAAAACATTACCGCCTTCGATGATGGCTGCGGCTCTTTAATATTCAAATTGTATTTGATATCGAATTCGTCGATAAACGGCAGTTTGTCGATTTTGCGCCGCAGCAGCGCAATCTCTTCTTCGATTTCGGCGACGCGTTTGGCATTGCGCAGCACCGGCTCAGCAGTCGTCAGCAACGCGAGTTCTTGCTCTAACTCGCGGATGCGCTTGCGCTTCGGGCCGCCGAGCGCAATGCGCCGCGCATTGGCGGCGCGCAATGAGCGCACGATATTGATTTGATTGGGCGTACCGGTGCTGCTAAAGCCGCCGCGACGATATTTGAATATTTCAGTGCCGGCCAATTGTCGCTTTAATAAATTCGGCAGCGCGAGATCTTCGAACATGAATTCGAGAAACTCTTCCTGGGTGATTTGAAACGCGAATTCATCCATGCCCTCGCCGCTGTTGCTGGCGCGACCATTACCGCTGCCGCCGCCGCCGGAAGGCCGCGGCACTTTATCGCCGGCGATGAACTCTCTGTTGCCCGGATGCACGACGCTGCGTTTGCCGCCAGTGCCGTGACCCAATACGGGCTCACCGACATCCTGATTCGGGATGGTGATTTTTTCGCCCTGTTCGATATCGGTGATAGAGCGTTTGCCCACCGCATCGGACACGGCTTTCTGAATGTGCTTTTTATAGCGACGCAGAAAACGTTGGCGGTTGACGGCGCTCTTGTTCTTGCCGTTTAACCGTCGATCGATCAGATGGCTCACGCTGTGATTCCTCTACCTCTCAAGCGGTACGATCTATCACTGCGATTTGCGTACGCGCCCTATTGTGACTTACGAACACGTAAGTACCATTCGGATAGCAACCGCACCTGTTTTTCGGTGTAGCCACGTTCCACCATGCGAGTGACGAACTCGTTGTGTTTTTTCTGATCTTCGGTCGATGCCTTGGCGTTGAAGGAAATTACCGGCAACAAATCCTCGGTGTTGGCGAACATTTTCTTTTCGATAACCGCGCGCAATTTTTCATAGCTGCGCCAATCCGGATTTCTGCCGTTGTTACTGGCGCGTGCGCGCAATACGAAATTGACGATTTCGTGCCGGAAATCTTTCGGGTTGCTGATGCCGGCCGGTTTCTCGATCTTTTCCAGATCCTCATTCAGCGCTGCGCGGTTGAGAATTTCGCCGGTCTCGGGATCGCGATATTCCTGATCTTGAATCCAGAAATCCGCGTACGTGACATAGCGATCGAAAATATTCTGTCCGTATTCCGAATACGATTCGAGATATGCCGTTTGGATTTCCTTGCCGATGAATTCGATATAATGCGGCGCTAAATATTCCTTGATGAAGCGCAGATAGCGTTCCGTGATTTCTTGCGAATACTGTTCCTGTTCGATTTGCTGCTCCAGTACGTAGAGCAAATGCACCGGATTCGCCGCGATTTCAGTCGGATCGAAATTGAATACTTTTGATAAAATTTTGAAGGCGAAACGCGTGGAAAGACCTTCCATGCCTTCATTGACACCGGCCGCATCGTGATATTCCTGAATGCTTTTCGCTTTCGGATCGGTGTCTTTTAAATTCTCGCCGTCGTAAACGCGCATCTTCGAATAGATATTCGAATTTTCCGGTTCTTTCAGACGCGATAACACGGTGAATTGCGCCAGCATTTTTAAGGTGTCGGGCGCGCACGGCGCTTTCAGCAGCGAGCTGTTGACCAGCAGTTTGTCGTAAATTTTGATTTCTTCGGTCACGCGCAGGCAATAAGGTACCTTTACGATATAGACGCGATCGAGAAATGCTTCGTTGTTTTTGTTGTTCTTGAACGATTGCCATTCAGATTCGTTCGAGTGCGCCAGAATCACGCCTTCGAATGGAATCGCGCCCATGCCTTCGGTGCCGTTGTAATTGCCTTCCTGTGTTGCAGTCAGCAATGGGTGCAACACTTTGATCGGCGCCTTGAACATCTCGACGAATTCCATGATGCCCTGGTTCGCCCGGCACAGCCCGCCGGAAAACGCATAGGCGTCCGGATCGTTTTGCGGAAACTCTTCGAGCTTGCGAATATCGACTTTACCGACCAGCGACGAAATGTCCTGGTTATTTTCATCGCCCGGCTCGGTTTTGCTCACCGCGATTTGGTCGAGACGAGACGGATGCAATTTAATCACGCGAAATTGACTGATATCGCCTTTGAATTCATGCAGGCGTTTCACCGCCCATGGCGACATAATGGTTTTGATATAGCGGGGCGGAATGCCGTAATCCTCTTCGAGAATCTGGCCATCTTCACTGGGGTCAAACAAACCGAGCGGCGATTCAAATATGGGCGAACCTTTCAAGCAGTAAATCGGCTGATGTTCGATCAATAATTTCAGCCGCTCTGCCAGCGATGATTTGCCGCCGCCGACCGGGCCCAGCAGATAGAGAATTTGTTTTTTCTCTTCCAGACCCTGCGCCGCATGACGAAAATACGAAACGATTTGCTCGATCGCTTCTTCCATGCCATAGAATTCGTCGAACGCTTTATAGCGGCGGATGATTTTATTTTGGAACATCCGGCTCAAGCGCGAATCGCGTGAGGTATCGACCATTTCCGGTTCGCCGATCGCCATTAGCAGACGCTCGGCCGCACTGGCGTATACCGAACGATCTTTTTTGCACAGCTCCAGATACTCCTGCAGCGTGTACTGTTCCTCCTGCGTGGCCTCGTAGCGGTCGCGAAAATGATTGAATATGCTCATGAACGTACCTCTTGGTCAGCTCGACAATGGCAAAAATTCGTATTGCGCACTTAGTGCTAAGAATAGGCCGCAAAGCAGTTAAGAGCCATAGCGGTATGAGTTTGACAGAGAAAAATTAATTAAATTTTCTCATCAAAAATAATATGGTCAATTGCATCATCGCTGTTTGCAATGAACGACGCAATAATTTATTTGACGTTCATCCTGACGTTCGAGGTGTTTTTAATTGACACACATGGTGCGCGAGTTAAGCGTTTAGTAAGCTCATTAGGTAAGGTTCTTTGACATCGTTATAAGCAAAAGAATTAAGTGAGGTGATTAGCAGTCGCAAGTAACGAGTGCTCGTGTCTCCAAATTCATCAAGGTCAACTGATTTCCCCACACGCAACCGGTATCCAATGCAATAACATCGTCACGCTGGGTTTTTCCCATCAGCAACGCCCAATGGCCGACAATCAACAGGTGTCCGGCGCTTTTTCTGCCGGGAATGTCGAACCACGGCATGAAACCCGTCGGTGCCGATGCGGGCGCTTCCTTGCTTTTAAGGTCCAGCACACCGTCTGTCGTGCAAAAACGCAAACGCGTGAAATAATTGGTAATGACGCGCCAGCGTTCAATATCGCGCAGATCGGCTGACCAGCAATCGGGTTTATCGCCGTACATACCGCGTAAGAAATCGATGAACCGATTGCTTTGCAACACGCCGGCGATTTCAGCGGCCAATTGTTGTGCCTGTCCGATCGTCCATTGCGGCGCCAAGCCGGCATGAACCATGGTGTAATCGCCATCGCGATACAGTAACGGTTGATGACGCAGCCATGCGAGTAAGTCCGCGCAATCGGGCGCATCCAAAATAGGTTGCAACGTATCGCCGCGTTTGCTGGAGCGAATACCGTTTGCCACTGCGAGCAGGTGCAAATCGTGATTGCCCAGTACCACGCGTGCGCTGTCGCCAAGCTCATAAAAGAATCGCAGACATTCAAGCGATTGTGGGCCGCGATTAACGATATCGCCCACTGACCATAATTGGTCGTGTTCGGGATCGAACCTTACGCGCTCAAGCAGATGTTGCAGCGGATTGAAGCAGCCTTGCAGATCTCCCACCGCGTAGCGCGTCATAATGCGGAATTAGTGCAGCGCGCCGGGCTGCGCCAGCGAAAATACGGCGATCGGAGCGTTGAAGCGTTGACCGTCGACGCTCACCATTTCGTAACTGCCCTCCATTGTGCCGACCGGCGTTTCCAGCATCGAGCCGCTGGTATAACGATAACTGTCGCCCGGCGCAATGAGCGGTTGTTCGCCGACGACACCGTCGCCGCGCACTTCTTGTACGCGATTATTGGCGTCGGTAATACGCCAGTGCCGGGAAAGCAAACGTACAGCTGTGCCGCCGCGATTGTTGATCGTGATGGTATAAGCGAACACGAAACGATTTTCGGCGGGAGCAGACTGCTCCGGCAGATAGCGCGTAACGACATCGATTTTAATTTCGCTGCTATCCGACATTCGCGGAAAGTCCATTGAGGCTAAGTTTTTTCGCTCAGACTATCTTCTTCGTTCAGCCTGTCGGCTAGCGCAACATAGTCAGTCAGCGAGAGCGTTTCCGGGCGCACACCGGGATCGATGCCGCACGCAGTAATTTGTTCTGCGCTGAGCAATGTTTGCAGTGCGTTGCGCAACGTTTTACGACGCTGATTGAATGCCGTCCGTACGATCTGCTGTAAAGTTTCCACCGATTTAGCTGGATGCGGCAAAGCAGCGTACGGCGTCAATCTTACCACGGCGGATTGCACCTTGGGCTGCGGAGAAAATGCGCTTGGTGGGACATCCAGCAGTGGTTCGATTCGACAAAAGTATTGGGTCATGATGCCGAGACGGCCGTATTCTTTATTGCCGGGCGCAGCGGCAAGACGTTGCACCACTTCTTTCTGCAGCATGAAGTGCATATCGACGATATGCCGGCTTTGCCGCAGTAAGTGAAAAATAAGCGGCGTCGAAATGTTGTACGGCAGATTTCCAACGATGCGTAATTTTGTATCGATCGCTAATGACGAGAGATCGAGTTTGAGCGCATCGCCCTGCTGCAAATGAAAGCGCGTGTTGTCGCCGAATTTTTGCGTCAACATTGCCACCAAATCGCGATCGAGTTCCAGCGCAAGTAATTCGCAATCGGTCTCAAGCAACTCACTCGTTAACGCACCTAGTCCTGGACCGATTTCGAGCAGCGTTTCCGTAGCGCGTGGATGAATCGCACGCACGATGCGCTGAATGATATTTTGATCGCGCAGAAAATTCTGGCCGAAACGTTTGCGCGCGCGATGCTCCATCAGGGCGATTTCTCGATGGCTTTGCCGGCGAGCTCGATTGCCAACGCGAGTGCGGCGCGCAAACTGCCGCTGTCGGCGCGACCGCTGCCGGCCAAATCAAGCGCGGTGCCGTGATCGACTGATGTGCGGATCACCGGTAATCCCAGCGTGATATTCACCGCGCGGCCGAAGCCCTGATATTTCAAAACGGGTAAACCTTGATCGTGGTACATCGCCAGTACGGCATCGGTTTGTTGCAAATATTTCGGCGTGAACGCGGTATCGGCCGGCAACGGACCGAGCAGCTGCATACCTTCGGCGCGCAATGCGCGCAGGCACGGTTCGATCTCGTCGATTTCTTCGCGCCCGAGATGGCCGCCTTCGCCCGCATGTGGATTGAGTCCCAACACCAAAATACGCGGCTGCAACAAGCCGAATTTATCGCGTAAATCGCGATGCAAAATACGCAGTACGCTATCGAGATGGGTGCGCGTGATATGGCGGGAGACTTCGGCGAGCGGCAAATGCGTGGTCGCCAACGCAACACGCAATTGTTCGGTGGCAAGCATCATCACCACGTTCGCGGTATGCGTGCGCTCGGCGAAAAACTCGGTGTGACCGCTGAAGGCTATACCGGCATCGTTGATGATGCCTTTATGCACCGGTGCGGTAACCAGCGCATCAAATTGACCGCTCATGCAGCCATCGACTGCCGTTTCGAGCGTGCGCAATACATAGCGCGCATTGGTTTTATCAAGTTTGCCGACGCTGACTGGCGCATCGATTTCAATCGGTACAATAAATAAAACACCGGCTGCGCGCGTTGTTGCCTGCGCTGGCTGCCATGTGCGCAGATGTAACGGTAATCCGAGTTGCAGCGCGCGCTGTTGCAGTAATTCCGGGTTTGCGATTGCGATTATTTGCGCGGGTTGAATTTGCTGTGCCAATGCCACCAGCAAGTCGGGACCTATACCGGCCGGTTCGCCGGCGGTGATGGCGATACGTGGTAAGCGTTGCCGATCGGTCTCAGCCATCACCGGTTTTGCTTCAAACTTTTTTGATATCGACGTAGGCTTCGTCGCGAATTTTCCGTAGCCAGATATCCAATTCTTCCTGATATTTTTTCTCGTGCAAATAATTGCGCGCCATGTTGCGTCGAATTTCGTCGGTCACATCCTGATGACGGCGGTCTTCAACCAACACGATGTGCCAGCCATAGCGGCTGCGAAACGGTTCGCTGATGGCGCCTTTGGGCGTGTCATCCATGGCGCGCTGAAAGGCGGCGACCAGCTGTCCGGGATTGGTCCAACCGAGTTCGCCACCTTCCATCGCCGAACCGATATCCTCCGAATATTGATGCGCCAGATCGGCGAAATTGGCACCGCTCAACGCGCGCTGGCGCAGCTCGCCAGCTAACTGTTTGCATTGCTCTTCGCTGCGAATGGCCGACGGTTTCAACAAAATATGCCGCGCTTTGGTTTGCTCGACGATTTCACCTTTGCCACGCACTTCCGCCAACTTTATCAAGTGGTAACCGCTCGGGCTGCGAATCGGATCGGCCGACTGCCCTGCGCTCAGCGACGGTATTGCATCGGCAATTAAACTCGGCAGCTCCTCGCCATTGCGCCAACCCAAATCACCGCCTTGAACTTTTACCGGCCCGGGTATGGCGATAACACGATTGAAATCTTCCCCGGCGCGCAATCTGGCGGTTAACTGCGCTGCAAATTGACGAACCGTATTGTCTTCTGCATTGGCAGCCGGCAGCAGCGCATGCAATACATGATATTGCGGTGCGGTTATCGCCTGACCTTCGGCGGAGCTTAAAAAGTTTTCGATTTCCTGGTCGGTGATTTGCACGTGCTCGCTGACACTGCCTTGCTGCACGCGTTTAATCAGCAAATCGCGGCGCAATTGCTCGCGCGCCTGCGTATAAGGAACTCCATCCTTTGATAAGGCTTCCGAGAATTGTTCAAGCGTCATATTATTTTGCTGCGCGATCTGTTCCATTTGATCGCTCAATTCGCTGTCAGAAATACGCACGCCGGCGCGATTCGCGATTTGCAGTTGCAGACTATCGATCACCAGCTGATCGAATACCTGGCGACGAAATTGCTCCGCAGGCGGCAGCTCGTGCTTGGCGCGTTTGGCGTTGGCAGTGGCGCGGTCGACAGCGGTCTGTAATTCGCTCGCCAGAATGACGTCGTCGTCGACAATCGCGAGCACGCGATCGAGCGTTTGTTGCTGTAATGGGCCATTGTCGGTGGTAGCGGTACTAGCAGCGGTATTAGTGGATGCCGGTGCATCGACTGCATTTTGCGCGGCAACCGCGGGCGCGAACACTTGCAGCGGCAACCACAATATCAACAATGCTGCTGTGCGGAAATTGCGTTTAATAACGATCACGATACCCCCAAATACTTTCTTGCAGCAGAGTGTCGACTTTGCGACCCAAACCGCCCAAACCTTTTAATTGAAATTCGACCAAAATTGCTTCGTCGCGTTGCGTTTGCGGCTGCCCGACAGTATCGAGGCTTTCGCCAAATATGGCGCGCTGGTACACCACCCGTGTCACCCAGCAGCAATCTTCGTATTCGAGCCCGATCATATCTTCCAGCGTCGTGTGCAAATCGAGGTCGTAGTTAACGCGCGCGAAGGCGCGCCAGCGCGCCGCCAACGGAATCGCGGCGGAAATATCGGCCTGACGAATACCGTTGGCCAGCGTCGAAACAGCCGCATCGGGCTGATTGTAACGATAACCCGCGTTGTAAATGGCGCCGCCGGTTTTCGGCTCGTAATGCACGTACATATTGCCTTGTTCGACCTGATTGTTACTTTGATCCCATAGAATATTCGCCGCCGCCCATAGCGAAGTGGTCGGCTGCAGCGAAAGCTGTCCTGCGATTGCCGAGTTCGGCTGATTATCCGGCACTTCAGTGGTTAAGGCGCTGACGCGACGATCGGCGAAATAAAAGATTTGACCGATGCTGGCATGACCGAGTTCGCGACCGGTTTCATCTTCGATCAAGCGCGACGTAACGCCGGTGGCAATTTGATTGAAATCCTCAAGGCGATCGTGCCCAACCAATCGCCGCGGTTGAAATAATTGCTGATAGTCGAAAGTCAGCGGGCTGGTATCGAATAGTGGATGATCGAGCTGCTTGCGATAGGGGGTATAGAGGTAATAGAGACGGGGCTCTAACGTCTGTTGGAATTCCTGCTTGCCGATCGCGACGGCGCGATCGAAAAATACGCCGGCGTCGAGGATTGCCTGCGGCACGGTCGTCGACGGGCGTTCGTCGGTTTGTGTCGATCCGTCCGCGCGCCGCAATTGATAACCGACATAACGCAAACGCATTTCCGGATTGATATAACTCGAAGTCCAACGCATCGGGAAGGCGATACCGGGTTCTGCGTACAGGCGATTGCCGGTATCCCATGGGCCGCCCGGTTTGAGCAGCGAATCGGGATTGTCGTGATCGAAGCGGGTGAATTCGGTCTGGAAGTTATAGTCGAGCCGAAAGTTTTCACCGCCCAACGCACGCCCCAGCGTAAATTGCGGAGCTTTACTGTACGGCTCGGCAACCAAATCATCGATGGTTTGGAACTGCTGTACCTGCAGGCTCGCAAACCAATCGAGATAGTTCATGTTGAGCGCGGCTTGCTGGTTCAGCGAAACCAGACGCTTGGCGTTGAGGCTGGCAATGCTGAAATCGTGAAAGTAATCGTTATCGCTGACGCGGGCATAATCGACCAAGGTCGAAAAATAGCTATTGAGATTGCCGTGCTCCTGCATGCCCAGAAACCAGCGATCCGTGTTCGCTAGTTGATCGTTTTTCAATTGCGTGGCGGTTACCAGCCACTCCGAAGAACGATTCAAATAACGGCCTTCGGTTTCTACCATGGTACCGCGATCGGTTATCAGCCGCGGCGTGACAGTGGCGTCGTAATTCGGCGCAAGGTTGAAGTAATACGGTAGCGCGATGTCGAGCCCCGCCGAACTGCTGCCGATACCGGGCCACAGAAATCCGCTCTGGCGACGATCGTCGATGGGGAAATTCAGGTAAGGCGTGTAAAACACCGGCGTATCGGCAACCCTGATCACTGTGCCGCTCGCTTCGCCTCGGCCGCTTTCGCGATTGAGGCGAATGTGCGTCGAATCCATACGCCAATCTTCGCGATCGGGCGGACAGCGCGTATAAGTCGCTTTATCCAGTTCGATCACATTTTCCTTGCGTCGCGTCAGCTTGCCAGCGGTGACACGCATGCCGGATTTGTAATCGAGCATATGTGCATCGGTAACATGTCCGAAATTATTGGTTGTCGTCATATCGGCGTTGGTGCCGGTGATTTTCATAGACGGCTGGTGCACGATGACGTTGCCGTAGAGATTGACCTGATTCGAGCTCTGCTTCATGTCAGCGCGATCGGCCGTCAATTTCGTGTTGCCTTGCGTGACGGTGACGCCGCCATCCATTTTGATGACATCGCCCTCCCACTCGGAGTGCGCGGCGGTAGCGCGTGCGGGTAAATTTTTCGGCGATTTATCGGCGTCTTCCCAATCGCGCGCGGGCTCGACATACACACCATCGCAGGCGCCGTTGGGTTTACAGCATTGCGCGGTAACGGCGGTACCGCTGACCCAGTCCCAGTCATTTTTTTTGGCCGCGGCGCGCGTGTTGGATTGAGCGGCCGTCGGTGCGGGCTGCGCAATAGTCGAAGATTTTTGCGCAGGAGTAGCTGCGGGCGCTGAGGCCGTTGGTGCCGGCGAACTCGAATTTGGCTTTGCCGCGCAGCTCCAACCGCCGCTCGGTGTCGGCTGGCAAGACCAGCCTTGCTGCGCATAAACGCTGTGGGCTGCCCCTGGCAATAACAGGAGGCTAACCGAAAGATACACAGTCGGCCGCGAAAAATTGCTCAATTGCTGGCTCTCGGAATTCTTCTAATTTAAATGGGAGAACAGTGGCGAGCGCACCGCATCAAGTTTTGCCTGGGTTTGCGCGAGCGTGGATAATAAAGCATTCATTGCGCGATAGCCAAAAGCTGTTACGCGCAGGCCGCAGCCATTTCATAAGTTGATACCGTTCCATGCCCGATTTAGAACATTGGATTGCGCAGCAGTTGAAGTTGCCGATAACCGCGATCGCGTTAGAGCCGGCTAGCGCCGATGCGAGCTTTCGCCGTTATTATCGGCTGCAAATCGCGACGGATAGCCTGATCGTGATGGATGCGAGTGCCGAGCGCAGCAGCTGCGAACCGTTCATGCAAATTGCGCGTGTGTTAAGCGCCGGCGGTTTAAACGCACCCAGAATTTTGGCGGCAGCGCCTGAGCGCGGTTGGATGCTGTTAAGCGATCTGGGTCGGCAAACCTATCTCGATGTGCTCAATGCCGAAAATGCGGATCGATTATTCGAGGCCGCGATCGCCGCGTTGATCGCAATGCAAAAAATACCTTGCCCCGTCGAATTGCCCGCATACGATGCTGCTTTATTGCGACGTGAATTGGAATTGTTTCCCGTATGGTATTTGCAAAGCCATTTGGGGCTCGAAATTGATAGCGCGCTGCGCGCCGATTTGGATGCGGTGTTCGATTTGCTGCTCGCGCAAATTCTGCAACAACCGCGCGTGCTGGTGCATCGCGATTTCATGCCGCGCAATTTAATGTTCAGCGATCCATTGCCCGGCGTACTGGATTTTCAAGATGCCGTTTGCGGCCCCATCGCTTACGATCCGATTTGTTTATTCAAAGATGCGTTCATCAGTTGGCCGGAAACGTGCGTCGAGCAATGGCTGCAGCAATATTGGCAGCGCGCGAGCGCAGCGCAGTTGCCGGTCGCGTCGACGTTCGCGCAATTTTATCGCGATTGCGATTTCATCGGTACACAGCGACATTTAAAAGTGATCGGTATATTCGCGCGTATTTGCCATCGCGATGGTAAGCCGAAGTATTTGAGCGATGTGCCGCGCTTTTTCGATTATTTGCGCGGTGCCTGCGCGCGCCGCAGCGAATTAAAACCGCTCGCCGCGCTGTTGGAAAAATTACCCGCGCCATGAAAGCGATGATCCTTGCCGCCGGGCTCGGCACACGCATGCGTCCGCTGACCGAACACACACCGAAAGCATTATTGAAAGTCGCTGGCCGGCCGTTGATCGAACATCACATATTGCGGTTAGTGCGTGCCGGCATTACTGAACTCGTCATCAATCACGCGCATCTTGGCGAGCAAATCGAAGCGTATCTCGGCGATGGCACTCGCTTTGATTGCGCGATTGCGTATTCGCGCGAAGGCGAGCCGCTCGAAACCGGCGGTGGTATTTTGCGTGCGCTGTCGCTGCTCGACGAACAAGCGTTTATCGTAGTGAATGCGGATATCTGGACCGATTATCCGTTTGAAAATTTACTCAATAAAAATCCGCAACGCGCACATCTGGTAATGACCGACAATCCGCCGCAACATCCACTCGGCGATTTTTATTTGCAAGAAAATGGCTTGCTCCGCGCTGAAGGAGACGGCAACAAATTAACGTGGACGGGTTTGCGGATATTGCATCCGAGCTTATTTAACGGATGCAACGAAGGCATATTCTCAATCGTACCGCTATTAAAACAAGCAATGGCGGCGGGATTGGTTACCGGCGAATATTATCGCGGCCAATGGTTCGATATCGGTACGCCGGAGCGTTTGCGGCAGGTCAACGCTTTATTGCCCGTTCAGACAAAATAAAAAAACACACGCTGTTCCAATAATTGTTATGCGCACATCCCTGTGCTGTATCGATTTTATTAAACGCGCTGTTTCTTACGCGCAGCGATAACGCCAACGGCGGAAGCGAACAGCCACATCGCGCCCGGTAGAGGAACCGCTTCAACGCCCGTCACACGCACGCCGTAATCGAAGCCGACAAAATTGTGATAACCAGAACCGTCATTGAACGCTGTCGCCAGCGCGTGATTAGGCGAGCTGAGCGGCAGCATGTAGCTGGCGAAATTATCCGCGCTGCTTACTTCGAACGCGACCCAGTAATTGCCGGGGCCAGCATTCCAGTTCAGCGCTGCAGTGTCGTTCCAACCATCGGCGACAAACGTGGCCTGTGTGCTCTGCAGCTGTGTGCCGACATGGCCGTTATTGTCCTGATAAAGCGCAACGGTAAACGTGTCGCCGTTATTGCCGCTGGTGAGATAACCCGCAATATTATTGATGGTAATACCGCTGTTGAGATGAAATTCGCTCGCTACATAATCGGTGCCATCGAGCACGAGCGGAAAACCTGAGCCATCGGGCGTGCCAGTGTCGAGCAGTGTCGCTGCGTGCACCTGTGTTGTGACGGCGCTGATCGCCAATAATGCGATTTGTATTTTTTGCTTGATTTGTATTAGTTGTTGAAAGTGCATGATGAATCCTCGTCGTTAAGCGTATCGATTAATACGGCAGCACAATCGATTTCAATACCTGAGTCGGGCCGTAGGCATCGCTGAAGCCGTACACATCGATATTGATTGAGCCGCTCTGATGAATTTTTACCGTGGCCCACGCGTATTTACGATCGGTCGCCGGATTGATCGTTGAATCGGTGGGCTTCGCGTCGAATGGTGAGCCGCCTGAGCCCACCAGAATTTGCCATGCGCTGCCGCCATTGGCCGCGTTCGGTTGCGAAGCGTTAAAGGTGTGTTCGTGACCGCAGAAATACGTGGCATGATAGGTTTCGATCACATTCCAGAACGCATCGCGCGCCGGAATATCTGCATCGAGACTCGATGGTGCGCCCGCCGGCAATTGCGTGGTGGCGCCGAAATAATACGTGTACGCCGGCTTGTGTCCGAATACGAAATAATGATGCGCGCCGCGCGTTTGCGCCGCCGCGAAATCGCCGGCGAGCCACGTTGTCGGTGCATGCGAATCGTGCCCCACCGGATCGGTGTTGACAATCGCGAAATGCGAATCGCCGACATCGAATGAATAACTCAACTGCGATTGATCGGTAGTGATACCGTCCGCCGCTCTGATAGCGGCATCGGTGTACGGATTATTCGACGCCGAGAAATTGGTCAGCGCCGGCAAACTCATGCCGCTCCAGCGGGAACTGTCGACGATCAAATCGCCCATGTTGTCGCGCCAGGCGTTTTCATTTTCGACCTGCGCTTTTTTGCCGAGCGCTTTCGATTGTACTTCGTGATTGCCCGGTACCGGCACGATATAAGTGCCGGTCTCCATCACCGGTGCGACCATGCCGCGCCAGTAAGCGTATTGCACATAAAATTGGCCGAGATCGCTGCCGAACATCAAACTCGACGGCGTGGTCGACGCGGTAATTGTCGGCAGCGATGCTTTCCCGTAACCCATCACCATATCGCCGTTGAAAAACAGCGCGTTCGGTTTCTGCGTTTGAATCGTGCGCAGAATGCGCGAAAACGCTTTGGTATTTTGCAGCCATTTCGCGTCCTGACCGGACAGCGGCGTAGTGGTCGGATCGGGTGCAGCCGGGTCCTGGCGCGAATCCCCGACGGTGGAAAAACTGAATACGATCGGATCGGCGTCGGCCATTGCGAACGATGCGGCGGATACGATGCCGGCGAATAACAATACCGCGGTGTGGATGCGAGTGGGACGATGCATGGCAATCTCCAATTGATTGTTCTAGTTGGATTGGGCGATGCGAAATTTACCGAAACAATATTGCAATCGAATGACGTTTGTCGTCTTGCAAAGCGATTACGTTTTTCCCGGATATTTACGGCTTGGTCCTATTGCCGCTATCGACAAACTGTGCCGGAACAAATCCATCCGACAACGTTCGTAAAAACGCGACGATCGCATCGATCTCGGCGGCATTTAACCGCGGCTTGTTGCCGGGCAGCGGCAGGAACGGCGGTTCGTTGTTGACGTTGCTGCGATATTGCGGCGGCAAATCGTCGTATTTAATCGCGTGGCCGCGCGCATCTTTCGAATACCATTTTTGCGGATTGATATCGCGCGTCGCATAAAAATCGACGACATCGCGCAGCGAACGAAATACGCCGTTGTGAAAATAGCTGTGCCGCAGCGCGACATTGCGCAGCGACGGTGTGCGAAAACTGCCGCAGTATTCGGGTCTATTGCTCAGATCGTGCCGCAGCGGACCGCATAAACCCAAATCGTAAAACGCCGGATCGCGATTCGCCGGAATCGCAAAATTGCGTGGCGCGCCGGTGGCGACATAACCGAAATCGGTAAATATTGGCGGACGGCCTTTGCCGTTTTTCACCGTGCTCGGATGACAAACCGCGCAATTGCCTTTTTTCATATCGTTGAACAATGCCAGGCCGCGCATTTCCTGCGCGCTCAAAGTCGTTTGATCGCGCAGGTACGCGTCGTATTTACTGGTGAACGGATGAAAATCGGCGGGCGATTGCTCGAACGCTTCGAGCGCGACCGTCATCCAGCCGATTGCGGCGTCGACATTTTCCAAAACATCCTCGTCCGGTGCGCTGAACGCGCGGCGAAATTCGTCGGCGTAATTCGCACGCCGTAAACGCTGCACAATTTCCTCGTTATTTGCGTTCGCCATTTCGTTTTGATCGAGCAACGGCATCAATGCCTGTTCGTGCGCAGTACTGACGCGACCGTCCCACGTGCGACCGCCGGTGGGACCTTCGTCGTCCTGCGCGCCGGTGACTTCCAGTTCCAGAAAGTGCTCGGTGAACGCGATCGGCGAATGCAGATAAGTCAGCGACGGCGTATTGCGAAAGCCCATTTTCTGCAGATTTTCGCCGCCGAACTGCACCGCCAGATTATTCGGCGGGCCAAACGCATGAGCGGGATCGTGGCAGGTCGAGCACGCCATTTTTCCGGACGAGGATAAGCCCGCGTCGAAAAAAATCTTGCGGCCGATTTCCATCAATTGCGAAGTCGTCGGCCGGTCGCCGTAAGCGAGTGGAAAATAAATTTCCGAGCCGACCGTCGGGACAATTTCTCCAGAACACGCGAATATTTTTGCCGAAAAAAAGAAGAGCGCGATAACACCGGCGCCAAAAATGCCGAACAGCTTATTGATAGTTCGCTCGCCGATATCTTCGCTAGGTATTTTTGTGAAAATTGTCATGGCGAGTTGCAAGCGAAAAGCACTGAGGTTGTCTGTGCGGCTGAGCGAAGTAAATGCCCGGTCAACTTACTTCAGTTGCATGACATTAATATGACTGGCGGTGAACATCGCTTTTGTCATTTCCTGTTGCAGCGAAGAGAGCCGTTATCGCAGTTGCAAATAACGTGATTACCATTAATTCGTAGCTGGAGAGGCCGGATTTGGAGGTGTTTTTTTCTCGGTGGATAATTCTTTCGCATGCAGTTGCATCCAGGCGCGCACGCGTTTCACCATCGTGCTGTGTTGCGCATCGCTCGTGTTATTAATTGGTGGTAGTTCGAGTTGCGTATAGATGCGTGTGCGCTGATGCAATATCGCGCGGCGGCGCGCTTCTGTGTCCGCGCGCGCCTGCGGCGCACTGTCGAGCGTTATATCGAGCGTTGATACTCCAGTGGTCGGTAGCAGCTTCGGTAAATCCATTTCAATGCCATTGAGTTGCTGCTGCGGTGCAATCATGACCAGCGCCGTGATCGGTGTGGTATCTCCAGCTGCGGCGGGATTTGCTGCTGCAATCGAATGCACGGTTTCCGCAGCGCGGATAGCGCCGCTGCCGAAGCCGATCAGCACAATATTGCGTTGCGATTGATCGGCAAAGTATTTAATGGCGGCGCTGATTCGCGCCTGCGCTTGCGGTTCGATACCGAGCGCAGGTACGGCGACATTCGTTGTCGGGGTGGCGGTGGGTTTATTTGGTGCTGCCGGAGTTGGCGCATTTGCCGATGCGGGCGCGGTTGGCGCGGCCGGGTTTGTCTGCGCTTTAATATCTATCGCCGGCGCCGGCAATTCGATATTCAGCGTATCCCAGCCGTGCAGCGGTAAATCATCGATCAACGCGGCAACGGTAAATGGCCAGCTCGGATGCTGCCCCGAATCGTGCAGAATAATAACGGCACCGCGCGGTAGGCCGGAAAGATCGGCGATATGGCGGGCCTGAAATTTGTCGCTGCCCGCTTCCAGAGAAATCATTTGCTCGGGCGGCGTGCGATCCGTGTAAACGGCATTGTGTCCACCGACATTGCCGCCTTGGGGGGCGGCGGTTGCTGGCGCGGTGTTCGGCTGCTGCGCCGACACCATGCCGCACAGCCAGTAAAACACCGCAAGCACACAAATTCTTTTCATCGCTATTGGGTATCCGATTTGCCGGGATAAATTTGCGCATCGCATTGCCGAGAGTGGTCGCGGCATGGATTAGAATAGCGGCTTTTATCGCTTCTCTACATGCAGGTGTGCAATGACCGATTACTGGATCGCACCATCGATTCTTTCCGCTGATTTTGCCCGCCTCGGTGCCGAGGTCGATGCAGTGCTCGCCGCTGGCGCCGATATTATCCATTTCGACGTGATGGACAACCATTATGTGCCGAATCTTACGATCGGCCCAATGGTCTGTTCGGCACTGCGTAAATACGGCGTTACCGCGCCGATCGACGTGCATTTGATGGTGAGCCCGGTCGATCAATTGATCGGCGATTTCGCCGCAGCTGGCGCATCGTATATCAGCTTTCATCCCGGTGCATCGACGCATGTCGATCGCTCGCTGCAATTGATTCGCGATGCCGGTTGCAAAAGCGGTCTGGTGTTGAATCCGCATGTTGGACTCGAGCCGCTGCACTACGTACTCGATAAAGTCGATATGATTTTGTTGATGTCGGTGAACCCTGGGTTCGGCGGACAAAAATTCATTCCCAATGTGCTCGAAAAAATTCGCCACGCGCGCGCACTAATCGATGACAGCGGTTATCCGATACGGCTCGAAGTCGACGGCGGTATCTCCCCCAAAAATATTCGCGAAATCGCCGCAGCCGGGGCCGATACTTTCGTTGCCGGCTCGGCGATTTTCAGTGCACCCGATTACTGCGCGGTAATCGCTACGATGCGCGAGGAACTCGCCGCGGTATGAGCTTGCAACGCTTGCTCGGCGCGAAATTACCGACGCCGCCGCAGGGATTGTTGTTCGATCTCGACGGCACTCTACTCGATAGTGTTCCCGATCTTGCGGCAGCAATCGATCGTATGCTGATTGACTTAGGTTACCGCGCGGTCGGCCGCGAACATGTGGCCGGTTGGGTTGGTGACGGTGCGCGACAATTGGTATTCGAAGCGCTAAGTTTTTTTGAATCCTATGTCGCTGATAAACGAATCGAGCACGCACTGCAAATTTATCAGCGTCACTACGGGAATTGTTTAACCGCGAACAGCCGTTTATTTCCTGGTGTACATGAAGCGCTACAGCGTTGGCAGCGGCAGGAAATGCACATGGCCTGTGTGACGAACAAGGGCGCGCAATTTACCGAGCCGCTGATCGATCATTTCGATTTACGCGCGTTGCTGCCCGTCGTTATCAGCGGCGATACATTATCGCAACGCAAACCCGATCCCGCACCACTGCTCGAAGCATGTGTGCGACTCGGTATTCAACCGCAGCATGTGGTGATGATTGGTGATTCGCGCAACGATGTGCTCGCCGCGCGGGCGGCGAATATGCCGGTAATTTGCGTGCGGCACGGTTACAATCACGGTCGGCCAATCGAGGACGAAAATCCGGATTCGATAGTGGATTCGCTGCTCGATTTGATCTTTTCTTGATTCGATTTGCTGCTTTTTCGATGTGGCCGGTGCAGTGCTGCTATTTCCATGACACGCCGCGAGTACATCCTTGTAGGCTCGGTCGCGACATCCATGTCGCTCTACGGTCATAGAAATAGCAGCACCACACCGGCTACCGGCTCCGAGCGGGAACGGTTTTTTCCTTTGCCTCTGCCACGGCCTCCCCAGTACAATGCAGGCTCTTCTCTCGATCCTGGAGAAAACGGTGAGCACAATCGCTCTGAAAAAACAGATCGCACTGCATGTGCGCGAGGTAACGCGTTGGCGATGGTAAGTATCGCCGCAGTTGTCACGTATTCTGTTTAACCGTTTTTCATCGAGGATATCGCCATGGATTCCCGACGTTTCGCTGAATTGGCGGCGCAAAACTTCAACCGCATTCCCGTTTACCGCGATGTATTCGCGGATCTCGATACGCCCCTCAGTGCCTATCTGAAACTCGCGCGCGGGCCGTATTCGTATTTATTCGAATCGGTGCAGGGCGGCGAGAAGTGGGGCCGTTATTCGATTATCGGCTTGCCGGCACAGACCCTATTAAAAGTATTCGGTCACAGCGTACAGATTGCTCGTAACGGCGAGTTGATCGAACAGCACGAAGTGGCGGACCCGCTCGCTTTTATCGAAACTTTTCAGCAGCGTTTTCGCGTCGCACCGATCGATGGACTACCGGCGTTTTCCGGTGGCCTCGTCGGTTATTTCGGTTACGACACCGTGCGTTATGTCGAGCAGCGTTTAGCCAAAAGCTGTCCGCCCGATGCGCTCGGCACGCCCGATATTTTGTTGATGGTGTCGGAAGATGTACTGGTGTTCGACAATCTCGGCGGCACGCTGAAATTAATTACGCACGCCGATCCGGCGCAAATAAATGCATTGGCGCAGGCCGA
>DASXYH010000278.1:0-4467 GCA_036502545.1 Spongiibacteraceae bacterium | reverse complement strand
ACGGGCAAACGATTTTCGACGGCGATATCGAGCGCACGCACGGTTTTCTTTACCGTGAGCGGATACCACGCGCCGCCTTTCACGCTGGCATCGCCGGCGTTGATCACCACTTCGCGTCCCGACACGATGCCGATGCCGGTGACGCAACCCGCGCCCGGCACTTCGCCGTCGTACGCCTCGTTCGCGGCGAGCGACGACAATTCGAGAAATGGCGTGCCCGGATCGAGCAATTGTTTCAAGCGCTCGCGTACGAACATTTTATTTTGTCCGCTCAAACGATCGAGATCGCGCTGCGGACGCGCGCTGCGCGCTTTTTGTTGTTTCTCTTTGAACTCCGCCGCGAGTTTGCGATTGTGTTCGGCGTTCGCCTGAAATTCCGCGGAATTTGTATTCAATTGCGATTCGATTCTTTTCATCATTTTTCTCCGGCGGATTCCGACGACAACGCCTCTAAAGAAACCAGCAGCGCATCGCGATCGAACGTATTGCCCGGCGCAAAATGTACGCTCTGTACGATGCCATCGCGCGGCGACATAATCGTCGTTTCCATTTTCATGCTTTCGATGACGAGCAGCGTCTGTCCACGCACTACCGCATCACCCGCGTTCACATGCGCGGCGATAACACTACCCGGCATCGGCGCTTTGATGTTGTCTTCGGCACCGCCGTGCGCTTGCGCGGCCAAACGATCGAGCGGATGCTCATAACGCAATTGGTAAGCGGCGCCATCGACATGCACGAATACATCGTCGCCGCGCGTAGCAGTGATGACGCGCTGGCTGTGACCGCCGACCGTGAGAATCGCGCTGCCGTCGTCTTCGACGCGTAAATTCACCGTAATTGCCGCATCGCCGAGATGCAGGCGATAGCCGCTCGCACTGCGCGATAAACCGAGTTCGTATTCGCTGTCGTTAATTTTGAATGCGTGATGCATTTTTATCTTCTCTAAATATGCACTGATAAGAACTGCAGACCGTTACCCTCCCCTGGCAAGGGGAGGGCCAGGGAGGGGTTAACAATTTGCGTTTAGAAAACCCCTCCGTCGCTCCGCGACACCTCCCCTTGTCAGGGGAGGATTAACAGCGACTTCGCGTTAATTTCTCCACCCACCCATTGCCGCATGCAGATTGGGCACCGCATCGGCGGTATCGCGCATCGGTTTCATCGTCAATGCGGCGGCGGCGAGCAATTTATGTAATGTCGATGCACTTAATTCCGGCTCGGCGACGATACTCGGATTCGCATCGAGAAAACCGGTATGCACATCGCCGGCGATAAACGCTGGATGATTAATTAATCGCCGCAAAAACGCGGTATTGGTTTGGCAACCGAGCAACACATAGTCGGCGAGCGCGCGATCGGATTTTGCAATTGCATCGTTGCGATCGCTGCCGCTGACGATCACTTTCGCCAGCATCGGATCGAACGCCGCCGTCACTTCGCCACCTTCACTGATACCGCTATCGACACGCACGTTTTCCGGCATGCGCAATTTCAAAATCGGCCCGGTGGTCGGCGTGTATCCGCGCGCGGGATCTTCGGCATAAATACGAAATTCAATCGCGTGGCCGGTCGATGTAATTTCGCTTTGTGTATAGCCCAGCGCTTCGCCGGCGGCGATGCGCAATTGTTCGTGCACCAAATCCTTGCCGGTGATCATTTCGGTGACAGGATGTTCAACCTGCAGGCGCGTGTTCATTTCGAGAAAATAAAATTCGCCGCACTGGCCGAAAATAAATTCAACGGTACCCGCGTTGCGATAACTGGCTTTGCGCGCAATGCCTGCCGCCGTTTCGCAAATTTTTTCACGCTGTTCGGGCGTCAATGCCGGCGACGGTGTTTCCTCGACAATTTTCTGGAAGCGGCGTTGCACCGAACATTCGCGCTCGAACAAATGCACGACGTTGCCGTGCGCATCGCCGAGCACCTGTACTTCGATATGGCGCGGATTTTCGACATAGCATTCGACATACAAACGGCCGTCGCCGAAATAGCGCTGGCCTTCGCTGCGCGCGCGCTCTATTTCGGTTTCGAGTGCAGCGAGATCGCGCACGATGCGCATGCCTTTACCGCCACCGCCAGCTGCAGGCTTAATCAATGACGGCAACGGCACTTTGCGCGCGCGTTCGACGAAAGTCGCGGGATCATCGTCTTCGATCGCCGATGGCGCCACTGGAAAACCACCCTCGGCGACGAATGCGCGCGCGCGCACTTTATCGCCCATCAATTCGATTTGTTCGGCTGTCGGCCCGACAAAAATAATACCGGCCGCTTTTACGGCACGCGCAAAATCGGCATTTTCCGACAGAAAACCGTAACCCGGATGAATCGCGGCGGCGCCGGTCTGCTGCGCCGCCGCGATAATTTGCGCGCCGTCGAGATACGCGGCGACCGGCGTTTTGCCGTGAATTTCCACCGCTTTATCGGCGAGCTTCACCGCCGGCGAATGGCGATCGGCGGCGTGATAAACAATAACGCCTTCCAACCCCAATTTTTTTACCGTGCGCAAAATACGCACGGCAATTTCACCGCGGTTGGCGACCAGTACCGATTTGAATGGCCAGTTGTTCATGCGGTGCTCCTGGTTTTTTTCTTCGTTTTTGCAACGGTGTTCGGTGTCGAGTTTGCCAACAGACTTTCCAGACGCGCCGCCACGTTGGCGAGGCGATCGGTTTCGCTGCGCAAATCATTTTTGGTGTGACTGACAATGCCTTCGCATAAAATCGATACGATTTGATCGGTGGATTCATCGATATTCAAATCGCCGCGTCCGGAAATATAATTCCACGAGCGGTGTTCGATGCAGCCGAATATCAGATCGCGCAACAGCAGCGGCGAAATATCGGCACGAAATTCGTTGGCGCGCTGCCCTTCTTCAACAATCGTGACGACGAATTTGGTGTAGCGGCGAATCATGCCGTGCAGATCGAGATCGTAATAATCCTGTTCGGAGCGCACTTCGCGAAACATCAGCCGACACAGTTGCGGGTTGTCGTGCACGGTGCGTAAATGCCGCCAAATGATGAAGCGCAAACGCTGACGCGCGCCGACGATGGCGGCAAGATCGCGCGTGTAATCCTCGACCATGCCGGCGTACCACTGCTCGATGACTTTCAGCAGCAGCGCGCGTTTGCTGTCGAAATATTTGTAGACAGTGCCTTCGACGACACCGGCGCGTTCGGCGATTTCCGAAACAGCAGCCGCTTCGTAACCGCGCTCGGAAAACACCGCGAGCGCCGCCTGCAAAATATCGCCGACGCGCTGTTCGCGCGCGAGTCGTGCAAATTTTTTAGGCGTTGCGTTGGACATGATAATTGACTCGAATGAATCGAAAGCGGGCGAATTTCTGTATCACTTGCCGGTCCAGTTCGGTTTGCGTTTTTCCTGAAATGCCGCCATGCCCTCTTGTGCATCCTGCGTGCTCGCCATTACCGGCACCATCACCTGCGCATATTCGAGCGCATCGCGCAAACTCATATCGCGCATCGCATTGAAACCCTGCTTGCCGAGCCGCACCGCTGTCGGCGATTTATCGATGATGCGCGCGAGCAGCCAATCGAGTTTGCTGTCGAGTTCGGCGCGCGGCACCACGTAATTCAGCACGCCCATGGCGAGCATTTCCGCTGCGGTAAACGGTTCGGCGGTAATGCACATTTCCATTAATTTGCGCGGCGGCAACACGCGCAGCATGTGCGGCAGAATCATCATCGGCGTCACGCCGATTTTCGCTTCCGGCGTACCGAAGCGCGCATCGTCGACGCTGATCGCAAGATCGCAGCCGCACAACACACCGAAACCGCCGGCGAGCGCGTGGCCATTCACGCGCGCAATAATCGGCAGCGAGCATTCCTGAAATGTTTTGAACAGATCGACGACATAATGCTGCGGATGCGCGAAATCGACCGCGAACGCACCGCCCTGCGCGTTCTTCTGCAAATCCGCGCCGGCGCAAAACGCCTGCTCGCCAACGCCGGTGATAACGATCGCGCGGCACTGCGCATTCGCTATCGCCGCACTGACGCCAGCGGCGATGCTGCGCACCACTTCTTCGTTCAGGGCGTTGCGGCGCTCGGCGCGATTGATGGTGATCCACTGCACCGGGCCGCGGGTTTCGATCAACACGGATTCAGTCATGGCCGCTCCTCAAATTTCCGCATGGAAGTGTCGAAATATGGCGGTGAGTCTTACTCACCTTTTCGTTCGATCGCTTTTACTCGGTTACGAGAATCCATGCCGAGTCCTACATAAATCAACGCGGCCACATAACAAATATCGCACTGTTACGGCCGCCATATGCTAATTTCTGGCTTAAGCGGCCAGACTTGCTTTGGCTTGGCAACGGTCATAGAATAAATGAGTTAGACTCATTGTTGTCGAAGGCGCTGGCGCCGTCAACCCCAAACCGCAGCATTCATCCACTGTCACGCGGAGTCATTCATGGCCAACAACGTGCAGCAATTGTTTTCG
>DASXYH010000277.1:0-27366 GCA_036502545.1 Spongiibacteraceae bacterium | reverse complement strand
CGACGGCAAGCTCACTATTTTTCCGATAGGCCTGCGCCGCGTGCCGCGCAAATGGAAAAAAATAGCCAAGCCGGGGCTCAGCAGTTCGATTATTCCCGACGATAAACAAGCAACTGCGCCGGAGCTTATTGAAAGGCCGGTGTCGATAAACGCGCGCTGACGCAACAATGCCTTCTATAGCGCCGCTGCCAGGCGGCGCTTTCTTCCTGAAAAACGCATATTTCATGGATAAACCACGTAAATATTTCCGATATGGCTGGTGTTGGTGCTGATACGGAAACTACGGATTCTCGCTGCGGGCGCTTGGGCTAAACTCGATCAGCGTGATTCCGCCCATCTCCATTGAAGTGCCGCCATGTCCAAAAGTTTACTCCGCAAGCACCGCTGGTTAGCCGTCTCCATTGCGCTGGCAATTGCAGTTGCCGCCGCGACAGCATTTTTTTTATTGAAAGCGCGTACCGAGACCGGTTCTGTTTTTAATGCGGAAATTTTGTCGATGCGCAGCGACGCCGCTCGCTGGCGCGAACGCGAGCGCGATGCCTCGTATTTGTTCGGCGAATTGGATCGGCAGCAGGTGACGGCGGTGGGGTTGACCAAGGATGCCGTGCTCGTCTCCGATAGCAATCGCGACAAGTATTACGTTGCTGACGCCGGCGGCATGCTATCGCGCGCGCTGTATCAACGGCTCGATCAAAAACAGGGTTTTGCGCTGGCCATTGTCAGCAGCAGCGGCGCGAATCTTGAAGCGGTTTTGTCGGTGTTGCCGACAATCGTATTGCTGTTGCTGGCCGCGGTATTGCTCGGGAAACCGCTGGCATTGGCGCGCAATAAATTCGCGTTTGCAAAACGCGATATCGGCATTCGCTTTCAAGATATTATCGGCGCCGACGAAGCCAAAAGCGCATTGCAGGAAGTGGTTTCGTATCTGCAGGCGCCCGAACGTTTTGCGCGGGTCGGCGCGCGGCCGCCGCGCGGCGTGCTGTTATCGGGTCCACCCGGCACGGGCAAAACATTGTTGGCGAAAGCTTTAGCGGGCGAGTGCGGAATTCATTTTATCGCCGCCACCGGCAGCGATTTTTCCTCGATGTTTCTCGGCATGGGCATCATGCGCGTGCAGAGTCTGTTTCGCAAAGCGCGCAAGCATTCGCCTTGCATCGTCTTCATCGATGAAATCGACGGCATCGGTCGGCGCACTGCGAGCGAGCGCGGCGACGCCGCCGAGTCGGAAGGCAATCGCATCATCAATCAACTGCTCGCCGAGCTCGACGGTTTTAGCAATGACAGCGGTATCATCGTGATCGGCGCAACCAATTATCCCGAGCGCGTCGATGCGGCGCTGACGCGCGAAGGCCGTTTCGATCGCAAGATCCAAATGTCGCTGCCTACCGTCGCCGATCGCGAAGGGTTGTTTCGCCTCTACGCGCAAAAAATTACCGCAGCGGTCGCAATCGATTACGCGCAACTCGCGCGCCTTTCGATCGGGCTGGCACCCGCGGCGATCGCCTATATCGCCAATCATGCGGCGCTAGTGGCGGCGAAACGCAATGCCGATAGCGTGGCGATGAACGATTTTCTCGAAGCCATCGAAGTCTGTCGTATCGGCGAAAAACCGCTGACGTCCGCGCCGTTGACTGAAGCCGAGCGCGAACGCATCGCGGTGCACGAAAGCGGGCACGCGCTGGTCGGCTATCTGCTGGAGATCGGCAATATCGAAAAAGTAACCATCGTGCCGCGCGGCCCCGGTCTCGGTGTCACGTTGATTACGCCGAGCAGCGATCAGCGTCTGTATGTTCGTTCGTTTCTCGAAAACCGCATCAAAATGTTGCTGGGCGGACGCGCCGCGGAATTGATCGGCTACGGTGAATGCTCCAGCGGCGCCGCGCAGGATTTGAAGGAGTCGTCGAAAATTGCGTTGTCGATGGTGGCGACGCTCGGCCTCGGCGATGAAGGCAACTTGTTCAATCTCGAAGCGCTCAGCGATATGAATTTTCGACCGGATATGAAAGAGCCGATCGCGCGCGCCGAACAATTGTTGCGTCGTCTCGGCGATGAATGCGAACAACTGCTGCGCGCGCATAAGAGCGCACTCGACGCGATCGTAGCGGTGCTGCTTGAGAAAGAATCCATCGATGGCGACGAGTTGGCCGCCATTATTTGCGGGCAGCGCGTTGCCGATTATTTGCAGGCAGAAGCTAGCGCTTCTTAAGCACATCATCAAACGCGCACGCTGCGCTGATAAATTACATCAATGCCGATGTCAGCCTGAGTTACTACATAGCGAATAATTAATAAAGGCTTGCCCGGCACGCTGCCTTAGCGCCAGTATTGCGGTTACGATTTGATATTCGAGCCCAGTCGGATGAATTATGAGCCGAGCATTCCGTTCGATAACAGTTACGCACTGTTACCTGAACGATTTTTTTCGCGGCAATTGCCGACACCGGTCGCGGCGCCGCGATTTATTCGCGTCAATATCGCGCTGGCGCGGCTGCTGCGAATCGATCCCGCCTGGCTGGAAAGCGCCGCGGCATTGCAGGTATTCGCCGGTAATCGCGTGCCAGCCGGCGCGGACCCAATCGCCACGGTATATGCCGGTCATCAATTCGGTGGTTGGAATCCGCAATTGGGCGACGGTCGCGCGGTGCTGCTGGGCGAAGTGATCGGCACCGACGGCCGACGTTACGATATTCAACTGAAAGGCGGCGGCGCAACGCCGTATTCGCGCATGGGCGACGGCCGCTCGCCGCTGGGGCCAGTATTGCGCGAATACATCGTCAGCGAAGCGATGGCCGCGCTCGGCGTGCCAACCACGCGCAGCCTGGCGGCAGTTACTACCGGCGAAAATGTCGTGCGCGAAAATTTATTGCCGGGTGCGGTGCTGACGCGCGTTGCCAGCAGTCATATTCGTATCGGTACGTTTCAGTTTTTTTCGGCGCGCAATGATATCGAAGCAGTACGCGCATTGGCCGATCACGTGATCGCGCGGCATTACCCGGAAATCGCGCACACAGAAAATTCTTACCTCGCATTATTACAAACAGTGATCGCGCGGCAGGCGCAATTGATTGCGCAATGGCAACAACTTGGATTTATTCACGGCGTGATGAATACCGACAACATGCTGGTATCGGGTGAAACTATCGACTACGGCCCATGTGCATTCATGGATGCGTTTCGCGCCGATATGGTTTACAGCTCGATCGATCGGCAGGGGCGCTACGCGTATCGCAATCAACCGGCGATTGCGCAATGGAATTTATCGTGGCTGGCGCAGTCGCTGATGCCGTTGCTCGCTGACGACGAGCAAGTCGCACTGGATATGGCACAGGCGGCGATCAACGATTTCGCCGCGCAATTTCAAACGGCTTACGCCGACATCATGCTGAAAAAAATCGGACTCACGCAAACCAGTGAAGAAAATGTTGCGCTGATCGAAAATTTATTGCAGTTGATGGGTGAGACCGGCGCGGATTACACACTGACGTTCCGCCGGCTTGCGGAGCGCGCGAATCCGATTGTGGAAAATAATGGTATAGGCGAGCTGTTCGACTTGCCCGAGAGTTTCACGCCGTGGCTGGAGCGCTGGCAAACGCAGTTAAAGCTTGAAGAAAATTCCGCGGCTGCGCAGCAGCAAATGATGTTCGCGCTCAATCCGGCATTTATTCCGCGCAACCACTTAGTTGAAGAAGCGATCAGTGCGGCAATGACAAATAATTTTCAGCCGTTTCATCAATTGGTCGATGTGCTGGCCAACCCCTATTCTTACGACGCGGAATTTTCCCGCTATGCGCTGTCGCCGACACCGGAGCAAATTGTTTCGAAAACATTTTGCGGCACATAATTTAGCGCTGCTTTCGCTTTCATAACTAAACGCTTGAGTTCGAAGGCGTGTCAACCAAAAAAAGATTGACTAGAGGGCCCAGTAGAGCAATGGTAAGAACATCAAGGCATCTTCCGCCCCATCTTTTTCGAACCTCCCATATAGGAGGTTAATTGTAGAATGGCATCGCATACGATTGATGCGATGCTCGAACGATATTTCAAATTAAAAGTGCCGCATAAGCTGCATAATAAATAAGTGATCGCGAACAATTTCCCGGCGCCCCGACAAAAATTCGAAAGCGACGGTCGATAACTTACTGGGACGGTCTTGTTATGGGTGGCCGTAATAAACTTCCCTCCGCTGAGCAATTAAAACATCGCTGGAATTTAACGCCGAAAGAGGCGGATTTCAGCCTTATGCTGCTCGGCGGTAACAATATTGCCGAAAGCGCGAAACAATTGTCGATGACGCTGGAAACCGGGCGCTGGTACTGCAAGCGCGTGATGGAAAAAGTTGGTGTCAATCGGCAGGTCGAGCTCGTACTCAAGCTGATGCAGGATACGCTGCCGGACTAAACATCGCGCGGTGAGAAGACTATTTGCCGTGCTGAACATAAAGGTGCGGTGTATCTATCTGGAAAAAGAGTTAAGGCTGGCGGCGGCTGCACAGCCGTTCGGCAATTTTTTCCCGTGCCCGCATTTTTGAATCTATTCGATAGGCAACACCGACATTAATCGGACTATTAGGAGAACATCATGGTATCCATTGGGGAGTGGCTGCTCGGCAATCTGATTTTATGGGCTCTGGTCGCGGCCCGCATTTTTCTGAAAAAACGCAACGAACCGCAGCAAGTGCCGTTCAAGGATTACGCGACGAATTACCTGAAGCAACGCTGGATGTGGCTGTTGCCCTCCGCGTTGCTCGCGCTATTCGGAGCCGGGGTCGCTGCGGTAATAGTGCTGGGAATCAGCTATTTAATTTACGCGCTTGTCCATGGGAAGCTGATAAAAAATAATAAAAAGGATGTTGCCGAATGGGTGCATCGCGAGGATATCGAACAGCGCGCCTGGAATATGGAATTGGGATCGACGCCGCAGGAGGCAATCACGCGCATCAACGAAATTTTCGACAGCAAGAGCAGAACGCTGCATTTCACTCGTTGTGTCGAATGGCAGGATCAAAATGCGGAAGGACTTAAAACCAAAGCATTCGCGGCGTTTACCATCAGTCGAAATTTGGCGGCGATGGATGTGCGCGAGCGCGAGTTTCTGCGCGTTATCGAATTGATGCAGGCGACGCTAAGCGACAGCGAACAGCGTTTAGGTTGGTACAGATGGGCCAAGTTCGGTCTGCTGTGGGGCGATGGTAAAGCGACTATCGATGGCTACTCGTGGTTTATGTTCGATAAGGAAAAAGGCGTGCGCGACGGCCCCAGTATGCTGAAGTGGTTCGCCTCCGATTCCGGCGCTTCGGTCGACAGCGTGATCAACAGCGTGTTGAAGGCCGTCGAAGACGGCAATCAGGTGGAAGTCACCGATCCGATCATAAAAAGCATGCTGCAGGATATTAACGGTCGCCTCAGTGGCGGCAATGCATGGTTGACCGCGGACGAAGTGTCGAAAAGTATTTTTGCGCGCAAAAGCAAAATCGAAACGACCGGTGCCAAAAAGCTCGATCCGTGGGAATTGTCGCTCGGCATGCTCGACGATGGTCTCACCGTGCTGAGTTATTCCGGCGAAGGTTCGCTGATTACAGTGGCACCGCCCGGCTCGGGTAAAACGCAATGCAACGTGCTGCCGAATTTGCTCGGCTTGAAAGCGCCGGCGTTGGTGCTCGACGTCAAAGGCGAAATTTATCGCGATACCAGTAAATGGCGTTCGGAAAATGTCGGGCCCGTTTATAAATTCAGTCCGCTCGATCCGGCGAATAGCGATTGCTACAACCCGCTCACCTTCATTCGCGCGGAGGCCGACAATATTTGGGAGGATTCGCGTTTTCTCGCCGACATGATGATCGTGCCGTCCAAATCGTCCGATCCATTTTGGGAAAACAAGGCGCGCGATGTCGTCACCGCCGCGATTGCCTACCTGTGCTATTACAATCCGCCGGAGCAGCGGCCGATGGCGCGCATCGTCGATATCGTTCACGGCGGCAAACCGTGGGATGAAATGGTGATCGGATTGCAGGGCGCAGCCGACGTGCGCTCGATGGTGCAACAGGGGACATCGCTGGCGGCGATGAACGAAAAAACCCGCGACAGCGTGTTGCAAACGGGTCAGGCGAGTCTGAGCGCGTGGAGCGGCGAACGTATCGCACGCGTCACGCAGAAATCCGATTGGAGCCCGCTCGATTTGCGCAATGCGCCCGGTACGCCGGCCACCACGATTTATATTTGCGTAAAGCCCAGCGAAATCGAAAGCTATGTTTCGGTGCTGCGCGTTTTCATCGCGCAGCATATCCGCATGTTGACTGACGAATTGCCGTCCAGCGATATTCAGCCGATTTTATTTGTGCTCGACGAATTGCCGCAACTGCGACACATGCCACCGGTTGAAGACGCGGTCTCGATCGGGCGTCAATACGGTTTGCGTTTGTGGATGTTTGTGCAAAGCCTGGGGCAATTGGAAAACGCTTATCCGAATGCGATGGGAATGGTCGGCAGCTGCGCGCTGCGTATTTTCATGAACCCAAGTTCGCACGACGGCACCGCGGAAAAACTGTCGGAAGAACTGGGTTATCGGCAATCGTCGCTGGATGGCTCGCGCCAAAAAATCGTGGAAGCCACCGAACTGGCCGGCCCTAATTTTCGCGATTATATGGTGGTGCTCGCGGCGAGCAGCAAACCGGTCAAAGTGAAAAAAGCGTTTGCCTACGAAAATTCAGTGTTGAAGGCACGCGTCGGCAGCCTATGATGTGCAGCCACTGTTTCGTTTGTAAGCGGAGTTCATTGTTGCGATGAGCCCATCCGAACTTAATGAAGCCGAGCTCAAAGCGCAGCGCGAACGCTTCGCTGTCGAATTGCGCATAGTCAACGAACGCATCGATCAATTGCAGCGCGAGGAAAATACCGGCGAAGTCGCGAAATTGTACGAGCAAAAAATTGTGCTGGAGAACAGCATCGAAAATGTCGATAAAAAGCTCGAACAAATTAAGGAGCGGGAGCCATATGAATCGCAAACGTACGAGGTCAGCGCGCAGTTTGCCGATCCGTCTAAAGTCGAGGAACCGGTGCGCGCCGAAATGCCGGGTATCGATCTGGAACAGCAGCGACGCGATGCGGCTATTCTCGAAGCGATAGAAAAACAGCAGGAGCGCGGGGAGATTGTGCAACATCGTTTTGACGGTTTGGATAATACGCAGGAAGCGGTTAAATCAATACAGGAGCTAGTGAAGCAGCAGCGCGACGATTTAGGTAATAAAGATACGCAGGGAAAAACCGGGCAGGAAAAAACGACAATTGCGGAGATCGGAATTACGCCGAAAACGGTTTTGGACGTATTGCCGCCCAGTATGGAAACGATTGCGATTCAGGCGGCAATTGGTGCACTGGCCGTGGCCGAAGTAGTGAAGCAGGGCGTCGATCACGTGCTTACCAGCGAGCAGCGCGTCGAAGAGCTGATCAATAAAAATCCCGCGCCATCCAAAGAAAATATCGAAGAAAATAAATTGCTCGGCGCCACCGAAAAAGACATTCAGGAAGTCGCGGCACAGGAAAAAACCATTTTCGAACAACGTCAACAGGCGCTGGCCGAACAGGAGCAACGCATTCGCGAACAGCGTGAAGCCGAAGAACGCGAACGTGCCCGCTTGCGAGAAATAATGGAGCGCGACGGGCGTGGATAAATTGCGAGCGGATCGATAACGCGGTTCAAGATGCCGCTGCAATATCATTGTCAAATAACTCGCCACTCGGTAAATACAGCAACCAGCATTTTCAACTCGAAACGCGCGCGCCGTATGGCGAGTGCTCGGTAGGTTTTCACATCTATTAATTTTAAATTCGATATGTCTTGTATCTGGTGTAGGCTGCGCGCAAAGTGCGTTCGATTAATAATTAATTCGCAATTTTTTTATTGTTTGTATGTTTCCAAACGCACATAGGGGGCGGCCGTGCGTCAGAGCGCGTTAGGGTTAAATGAGGATATTGCAGATCAGGATCATTTCGTTCGCTTCTACGAACAGGATGATCTGCTTCTAACCGAAGTCAGTGAATTTTTAGAATGCGCGCTGCACGCTGGCGGCACAGCGCTGCTAATTGCAACGTCTGAGCACACTACGAAACTTACTAGCCCATTGCAGCGGCTGCACCGCGATAGCGTTAAAAAGCAGCAGTCCGGTCGTCTGATTACGCTCGATGCAGAGCAAACACTTGCGAAATTCCTGGTCGATGGGTGGCCCGATCGCGATCAATTCAATATCTCAGTCGGGCAGTTCGTTGCCGAAGCCGCCGCCAGCGGTGGCCCCGTCCATGCGTTCGGCGAGATGGTGGCTCTGCTGTGTGCCGAGGGAAAATTCGATGCAGCGGTTCATTTGGAATCGCTTTGGAATGAATTGTCATCGCAGCATAGTTTTCGCCTTTTTTGCGCATATCCAACGCGCCTGTTCGCAAGCGGCGATCACACGCATACATTTCAACGAGTATGTAGCGCACACTCTCATATCCTTCCGAGCGAGCACATTTCCGCGCACGCCAATCCGCAAGAACTTCGTTTACTGCTGGCCACATGGGAGCAAAAAGCATTAGCGTTGGAGGCTGAAATCGCGCGGCGCCAGCGGGCACAAGATCAGTTGCAGGACATGTTGCGCGAGCGCGGCGAGTTACTCACACAATTAAGAGATGCCAGCCGCGCGAAAGACGGATTTCTCGCCATGCTGGGTCACGAATTGCGCAATCCATTAGCGCCTATCGTTACCGCGCTGCAATTGATGCGCATGCGCGGCGATACCGGAACCGAACGCGAGCAGGCGGTTATTCAACGCCAGGTGGATCACCTCGTTCAACTGATTGCGGATCTGTTGGATATTTCGAAAGTAGCGCGCGGGAAAATTGAGCTGAAAAAGGAATGGATTCCCATTGCCGATGTATTGACGAAAGCCGTTGAAATGGCAAGTCCCTTATTTGAGCAGCGCAGCCATCGATTGACAGTCGACGCGCAAGAACAGCTTTATGTAAACGGCGACGGCGTGAGATTGGCGCAGATCGTATCGAATCTGTTATCGAATGCGGCGCGGTACACGCCGATTGGCGGAGAAATTCATTTAGTGGCTCGACGAGACGCGTGGGAGCATGTCGTAATCTCCGTGCGCGACAATGGTATCGGTATCGCCGCCAACATGGTGCCGAAAATCTTTGATTTATTTTTTCAGGGCGAGCGATCAGAGGGCGGTCTTGGTATTGGGCTGGCGTTGGTTAAAAGCTTCGTAGAATTACATGGCGGCGCAGCCAGTGTGCATAGCGATGGGCTGGGGCGCGGTAGTGAATTTACGGTTCGCATTCCGGTCGCCGCGAACGATGCAAGCAAGGCCCCAAATCCGCGCACCGAAATAACATTAAATGTCGCGCAGTCATCCGCAAAAACTGGTTTGAAGATAGTAATCGTCGATGACAATATTGATGCTGCTGAAACCTTGGCGCATTTTCTGAGCAGTTCCGGGCACGAGGTGCAGGTAGTCAACAGCCCGACTGCCGCAATGTCATTGCGTACCTTTTTGCCCGATTTGGCAATTCTGGATATCGGTTTACCGGTCATGGACGGTTACGAGTTGATGGCGCAGCTGCAACAAAAAATCGAATGGAGTAACTGTGTATTCGTGGCGCTCACCGGTTATGGTCAAGATTTGGATCGAGAGCGCAGCAAAGTCGCAGGTTTTCGAGAGCACTTCGTAAAACCAATCGATCCGCGCGCGCTATTGAGTTTTACTTCGGAAATCGTTGCAGCGAAAAAGACGGCGTAGCCGTACCCGCCTAACTTATTGTCGAATAATATTTTTTAAATCTACATGAGCTATTTTAATTTCTTGTGACTCGGAAGCAAATTTGCAAAAAACTTTCCCCATGCACGCAGCAGAGCTTATTTTTCCTTGCCGTAATCGTACCAAACAGCTTCGATGTTGTTCCCATCGGGGTCGATGACAAAAGCCGCAAAATATCCCGGCCAATAATCGCGATAACCCGGACCTCCATTATCTTTGCCGCCGGCAGCCAAAGCCGCTGCGAAAAACTCTTCGACTTGTTTGCGATTTTTTGCTTCAAAGGCCAGATGCATCGGCGTCACGGCTTTCTTTTTACCGATCCAAAAGTCTGTATTGGTCCCATCGTTGAAGCCAGCCGATTCGCCGAATTCCATGTTGTTGTGGTAACCCAATGGCGCCAAAGCGGCGCAGTAGAACTCTTTTGATTTTGCGTAATTGGAAACTGCCAAGCCGGTATGTGCAATCATGGTGATCTCCTGCTGCTGAGATAAACGATAAATGAAGAAAAACTTTATGTCTGTGCACTTAGCAACGCGAGGCATCGCACCGAGCACGGTTTGAAAAACGCGGGATAATGAACATCGGCCTTAATCTAAATTCTGCGCCATAAAGCATAATTTGCCCTTGCAGGTGCACTTATGACGATCGATGTGCGAAAAGGTCAGGCAGCGGGAGAATTATCGCGCGAAGTATTTCGCCAGCGGTTTAACGCGCGCTTTTACGATCCCGCGTTTAGAACCGAAGATGCGACTATCGCGCGACTCGAAGCCATCGCCTGGGATGCTTATATTCAATACCGCAAATCGCCGCGCACGGAAAAGGCCGGGGTTGGTTATGCGAATCCCGATTATGAGTTATCGATCGAATGGAAAGCGACACACGAAGCAATTGAAGCAGCGGAGCGGCGACAGCGCGATCATTCATCGCCTTCGCGTATTTTGGTAGTGATAGGTTCCTCGCGCAACGATGGTTCGTGTCCAGGCGAGGTTTCCAAATCGTGGCGTCTGGCGAATTTAGTTATCGAAGACTTAACGACAAACCATATCGAATCCGATTTACTCGATCTCAGTAAACTTATCTCCGAATATGGTCGTCGCATTTATCCCTGCAAAGGTTGCGTGTCGACGGCGATGCCTTTGTGTCATTGGCCATGCAGTTGCTACCCGAATCACGCGCTCGATCAAACCGGCGATTGGATGAACGAAATCTATCCGCGCTGGGTTGCCGCGCACGGCATCATCATTGTCACGTCGGTGTATTGGTGGCAGACGCCAAGCGCTTTGAAATTAATGATGGATCGATTGGTTTGCGCGGACGGTGGGAATTCCGATCCAACATCCACTGCGGGCAAAGACGTTATCAAAGCCAAGCAATTGGAAATGGACGGCTGGCCTTATCCCAAACATTTAGCGGGTCGCATCTATGGCCTGGCGGTGCACGGCGATGTGGCCGGCGTCGAACAAACGAAAAGGGCGCTGGCGGATTGGCTCGATTGGATGGGTCTGCTCGATGCCGGTTCCGATGCGCGGCTCGATCGTTATATCGGCTACTACAAACCGTATGCGACGAGCCATGATGAACTCGATCGCGATACGGCAGTGCAGCTCGAAGTACGCAACGTTGCAAAAGCGGTTTGCCGCGGCGTTATCGAAATGCGAGCGGGGCGATTGCTTGCAGCCGACGCGGACTTACGCAAACCGCGACTTAAATAAATTACGTTTCTCGTCAGTGAACCTAATCAATTGCCTCAACGATTGCTGATCCTTTGCAGTCGATACTTAATTCAACTCTAATATCAAAAAATTTTGACGATATATTAGATCGTCGTTGGCTTCGTGCAGCTGAATTTGGGACTTGATTTGATTCAATAATTTAGTTTTATAGTTGGAACGGATCGTGCGGGAGAAACTCTCTTCGTAACGGCAATAAGTTAATTGGGTCAAGAGGCATGCGAATAATTGATGGCAGATAATATTCATGACTGAAAATATCGTAGTCATCACCGGGGCATCCGCCGGTATCGGGCGCGCCACCGCGCAAGAGTTTGCGCGTAACGGTTGGCGCGTTGCGTTGCTCGCGCGCAGTCGCGAGGGGCTGGATGGCGCATGCAGGGATGTTATTGCCGCCGGCGGAAAAGCATTGGTCGTTCCGACCGACGTTGCCGATTCGCATCAAGTGGAGGCGGCTGCCGATTATGTCGAGCGCGAGTGGGGTCCGATCGATGTGTGGATCAATAACGCGATGGCGACCGTGTTTTGCCCAGCGGATCAAGTGCAACCCGCCGATTTCGCGCGCGCTACCGAGGTGACGTATCTGGGTTCGGTGTGGGGAATCGTCGCCGCGCTGAAGCGAATGAAATCGCGCAATCGCGGCACCATCGTGCAAGTGGGATCCGCACTCGCGTATCGCTCAATTCCCTTGCAGGCAGCATATTGCGGCGCGAAAAGTGCAATTCGCGGTTTTGTCGATTCGGTGCGCTGTGAATTGATTCACGATCGCAGTCGCATCCATCTGACGATGGTGCATCTATCGGCGTTTAATACTCCGCAATTCGATTGGGCGCGCAATTGCATGGGCAAGCGGCCGCAACCGCTCGGCAAAATTTTTCAGCCCGAAATTGCCGCGCGCGGTATTTATTGGGCAGCCACGCATCGGCGTCGAGAATTGTGGGTTGGGTTTCCGGCCGTCGAAGCCATTTTGGGCACACGCATATTGCCGGCGTTTCTCGATCGTAAATTGGCCTTCGGCGCGTTCGAAGGTCAGCTGACCGATAAGAATATATCCGGCGACAACGCGGATAATCTTTATGAACCTGCGCCGGGCGATCGCGGTGCGCACGGACGCTTCGACGATCGCGCAACCTCGTCCAGTTGGCAGGTATGGTGGACCACGCATCGCTGGTTTGTGGTGGCACTTGCGTTAATAGGTTTAATCATTGCTGCGGTTAGTTTGCATGCGATAAATATTGCATAAATACAAATCGTTAAACACACATTATCACCAGCGTAAATAGCGATTCCACTCGCCGTAGTTACGCACGACTGGTCCGCGCGGCAACGTCAACACAATTAATAAGCCGCCGACGATCACGCTGCCGATCGCGGCTGTTATCGATGCGCCATCGATAAGCCATGGCGCCAGCAGCAACCATATCCCTAACACACTATTAATGGCGCGCAGCGGACGCACTGTTTCCGCAAATGCGGCAATAGAAAACGTAAATACCAGCGCGCCGACTAAATGATCGCTATTAGCCATGGTGCCGCTCGTGCCATAAATCAGCCGCGTAAACATCAGCCAAATACCCAGTGCAGCGGATATCGATAACGCTTTGGGTAATGCGCGCGCTTGCCGGCGTAACGCCGCAACGGCGCTCGCGTCGATACGCAACGGCGGACCGTCGTCTGCGCCGCAATCCGGCAATGCATCGCCATGCCAGAATGTCGGCCAGAAAGATCGGCCGCGACGGTGATTGCGAATTAGAAATTGAATCATCGCTACCACTTCATCGAAAGCGTACGGCAGCATCAATACCATCGCGAGCGCGGATACCAAACACAGCGAACACCAGGTGCCGATAACGATCGGCTGAATCACAATGAAAAAAATACTGACGGTGCCGAGTGGAATCACCAGCACGCCAAACATCGCCACCATCCACGGCATGGTGCGCCAGCGCCGGCGATCGCCCATCATGCCCGACAGCGCTTCCAGCAAATAACTGAGCGCGCCGAGTCCCGCATCGGGAATCGGCCACGCGCGCGATACATCCGAGGTAATGATTTGTGCCGTGCTGTCGCCGAAAAACGGATCCCATACGTAGGTTATGTGACCCAACTGATACGCCGTCAGATAACGCGCGATAAAAAAACCGATGAAGGCGAGTGCGATCATCGGCAATCGTTGCGACCATGCCGACGGCGAATATTCCCAACCGGGCGGAATCGGCTCGGCTTGCTTCATCGCTGCCATGCTCATGCCCGGCATCATCGGTATCAAAATTGAAAACGCAATGGCGAGTGCGCCAACTACCGTGTCGTTGCTATATGACGCGGCGTCGGGAGACCAGAACAACAGCGGTGCGAACAATAGCCAAATACCGGTAAAACATGTGCCCCATTGCGCCCAGCGTTGGCTGTAAAACAGCGAGAGGCCACCGAATGCGAGCAGGAGAACGCCACTGCCCATATCGCTGAGCGTGAGCCAGTGCGCGCGCAATGCCGGCACTGCCAGATCGCGCTCGGCCATGACGCGGACTACATCGGCACCCCAGTTGCCCGCTTCGTTATATCCCAGGATTGCCGGCGCCGTGAGTTGCCAGCAGCCGAGCAATAACACCGAAAAATGCACCCACAACATTTGCTGATGCATCGCAAGCATCTGCTGCATATGCGGATCATCGTTTTGATTTTTTGATTGCATAAGGTCGCTGACGATCAGTAAATTTTGCGTTGAAAATGGATTTATCGCGTAATTTATGCAGCCATATTTAACCGCCCATTTATCTATCTACAGTAATCGCACCTATGTCCTTCAGCACGCTTCGCATACGAAGCAATTTTCGGACTTGTTTTTGCAGCAATTCGATTTTGTTGTGATAGCGATGGGGTTTGTCTTGAAGGAAGCCACCGCAATGAAGGGCGATATGCAATCGATCGACGCATTGCGTAAATTACTCGAACAGTGCGATTACGAACCGATCGGTGATTACGCGTTAATCGGCGATTGCCATAGCGCTGCCTTGGTGTCGCGAAAGGGATCGATCGACTGGATGTGCCTGCCCGATTTTTCATCGCCGTCGTTATTTGCAGCCCTGCTCGATCGTCGTCACGGTGGCCGCTTGTTGGTTTCACCGCGAGATAGCGTCAGCATTGCGCGGCAATATCGCGATCGCAGTGCGGTGCTCGAAACGAATTTTCGTTGCGCTCAAGGCAGCATCACGATTACCGATTTCATGCCGATGCCTGCGCGCACCGAGACTCGCCTCTTAGTGCGACAAATCGAATGCCGCGATGGCGCGGCGACGCTCGATGTCATCTATCAACCGAAACCGGATTATGCGAAATCGAATGTCGCGCTGACGCCATCACCGGCAGGATGGCAATTATCGCTGGGCGATCAGATGGTGATATTACACGCGACGATGCCGCTCGACTTGATCGACGCGGACGGTATCGCGGGTGGCACTGCGCATTTGCAGTGTGGAGAAAAAATCACACTCATGTTGATTTGTTCCAGGCATACAGAATCGCCAACAGCGGCAGCTGAAGAACTTCTAACGCAGACAATCAGCTGGTGGGAAAATTGGTGCAGCCGTTGTGTATACGAGGGCGATTATCGTGAAACAGTGATGCGCAGTTGCATGACATTAAAACTGTTAACAGATGAAGACACCGGTGCGGTGTTGGCGGCAATGACCACCTCACTGCCGACATCGAACGTAAAAAAAGGACGCAACTGGGACTATCGATTTTGCTGGCTGCGCGATACATCGTTGCTCTTGCAGTCATTTATCGATATGGGTTTTCGTGACGAAAGCGCGAAATTTTTGCAATGGTTGCTCGCAGCTGGCCGCAAGCCGCGCTTGCAACCCTTGTATGACGTGCATGGGCATGCGGCAAGCGATGAGATCGAATTACCACACCTGGAAGGGTGGCGCGGTCGCGGCCCCGTGCGCGTGGGAAATTCTGCGCATTCGCAGCTGCAACTCGATATTTACGGCGAACTCATTCAAACCGTATTCCGCTATGTCTGCCGTGGCGGCGATTTGAATGAAGCGGAAAAACGATTATTGGTGAATCTTGGTGATGCCGTGCGACGCTATTGGCGTGAACCGGATCAAGGCATCTGGGAAACGAGGGCGCGGCGGCGACATTACACCTATTCGAAAATGATGTGCTGGGTCGCGTTGGACCGGTTGCTTAAATTGAATGAACGTATTCCGCTTGGCTTACCGGTGTATGCAACGCTCCACGAGCGCGACGCAATTCGAACCGCTATCGAGCGTGGCGGATATAACGCCAAGCTCGGTGCCTACGTTGGTTATTTCAACGGTACCGAACCCGACGCGAGTTTACTGTTAATGGGGCGTTATGGATATCTGCCAGCCGATGATCCGCGCATGCAAGGCACGCATCGCCATATCGTCAACGGCCTTGGGCGCGACGGCTTATTATTTCGCTATCCGCAAAATGCCGATTACGATGGCATCGACGGCGCCGAGAATTTGTTCGTCGCCTGTAATTTCTGGGCCGTCGATTATCTTGCGCGTGCCGGCGCCGTCGATGAAGCCGTAAACTTATTCGAGCGGTTGCTCGGTTTTGCCAATGATGTTGGCCTGTATGCCGAACAACTTGCGGTCGATAACGGCGCTGCGCTCGGCAATTTTCCGCAAGCGTTCTCGCATTCCGGTTTGATCACAGCCGCCATTGCAATTACATATGCTCGGGCGGGTAAACGCGGTGACGCAATCACAACCTGATGCTGAAGGTATCGAGCACAGCGTTGGGTGCGCAGAACCTCTGTAAACAAAGTCGTGGCATACGCCTTGCTGAGTTTGTGATTCTCATAGCGATCAGCGGCAGATGTGATTGATGTGCGAGTTCGATGCCACGATCAAGCGATTGGGTTTTACGTTCGCAAACTCACGTAGCGTTGGGTTATTCGTTCTTCTGCTTTGCGTGTTTATATTTTTACCGGCGTGCGGATTGCCGCCGCGGCATCCTCCCGTATCGACAGCAGCGCGCGCCGAGTTGCCGCTATCGGAAGGCTTATTACAACAAGGTCAATGGCCCGCCGATCAGTGGTGGAAAAATTTAAACGACGATCAGCTCGATGAATTGATCGAGCGCGCGTTAGCCGGCGCACCCAATCTGCAGCAGGCGCAGGCACGCGTTAATGCGGCAATACGCGCGATCGATGTGGCGCGCGCCGAGCAGGGTTTACATATCGATGCGCGGGCGCAGGCGAGCAGAGCGCGTATCAGCAAAAATATCGGTTTGCTTAATGGCGGCAGCGGCGCCGCCGAGATGCCCGATATCACTTCGCTGGGATTGATCGGTCTGCAATTTCAATACGATTTCGACTGGTGGGGAAAACGGCGCGATGCCGTTAATGCGGCGATCGATCGCGCCCGCGCCAGCGCAGCCGATCGTATCGCCGCAGCATTATTGTTAGAGAACGGCGTTGCGGACAGCTACTGCGGCTGGCTGTTCGATCGGCAACGTTTACAAATCACCGACCAATTAATTGCATTGAATGAACGCACATTGCGTATTGCGCAGTACCGGCGCGCGCAGGGCATCGACAGCAGCGATAGCGAACAACAGGCGCGGGCCGAGTTGGCCAACGCACGTTCACAGCGCGCAGCACTCGGTGCATCGGCGCAATTGCGTCTCGTGCAGCTTGCGGCATTGTTGGGTGTGGCGCCCGATCAATTGCCGCCGCTGCAATCGCGGTCGCCGCCCGAATTTCAAACGGCGTTACCCGACGCTGCGCGCATCGGTTTGCTCGGACGTCGTCCCGATATTATCGCGAGTCGATGGCGCATCGAGGCGGCGGCGCAAGACGTCGACGCGGCGCGCACCGCGTATTTGCCCAACGTCAGTCTTTCCGCGCTGGTATTTTTCGTCAGCGATAATTTCCAAAAATTATTCACCGACGACAGTTTGCTGTGGAGCGTCGGCCCCGCCGTGACATTGCCGATTTTTGATGCGGGCCGCATACGCGCGCAATACGGCAGCAGTCGCGCGCAACTCGAAAGCGCGATCGCCGACTATAACGAGGTCGTCGTCGAGGCGGCGCGCGAAGTGGCGACGCAAACATTGACGCTGCAACAATTACAAACTCAACGCGACCAACAACAAATCGCCGTCAATGCCGCAGCGGCCTTGCGCATAACGACAAATGCGCGCGCGCAGCAGGGCTTAATCGATCGACGCACGCAAAACACGGCCGATATGCAATGGCTGCGCTCACAAGATGCGATTGTGCAAATAAACGCGCAAAAATTATCGACGCAGCTGGCGCTGATCAAAGCGCTCGGCGGCGGATATTCGGAATCAACCACGCGGGACGATAGCCATGCAGGACGATAACCCGACGCCATCAACACCGCGTGAGCCGGCGCGATATTTATATGAATACCGCTATAAATACGGTGCCGAATTCGCCGAGAGCCCGCGTTCACAGCCGTCCGAAAATAGCGATGCAAATAATCGACAGGAAATTAATGCATCCGCGAAGGAGGAGCGCAGCGACGAAAAACAAGACGATGCAAATGAAACGAGTGATGCAAACGAACCAGAAAAATCCGGTATGAGCAAACGCCGAAAATTATTATTGTTCGGTCTCGCCGGCATTTTTATCGTTGCCGGAATTATTTGGTTACTGTTGTGGATTTTCGTATTCAGTCAGCGTGAAACAACCGACGATGCCTATGTCGGTGGCAACCAGGTCATGGTTTCCGCGAAAGTTGCCGGCACCGTCATTGCGATCAATGCCGATGAAACGCAGCGCGTGGTGGCGGGGCAGGTATTAGTGCGTCTCGATCCGGTCGATGCGACCGTGTCACTGAAAAAAGCGCAGGCAAATCTGGCGCAGGCCGTGCGCCAGGTACGGCAAGAAAATGCCAACGCGGATCAGGCCGATGCATTGGTGGCGAGCCGGCGCATCGAATTGCAACGCGCGCGCGCGGATTTAAATCGGCGCGAACCGCTGTTGAAAAATGAAGCGGTGCCGCCGGAAGAAGTCGTGCATGCGCGCGAACAATATCAGGCGGCGCAGGCGGCGCTGATGCAGGCGGAGCAGCAGGCGAATGCGGCGCGCGCGTTAATCGATGGCGCCGATATCGAAAACAATCCGTCGGTGCAGCAAGCCATCGCGGCATTTCGCGATGCCTGGGTCACCAGTGCGCGCAATGCCATCGTCGCACCGCTTGCGGGTTATGTTGCGCAACGTCAGGTGCAAATTGGCCAGACCATTCAACCCGGTGAGAATTTATTTACGATTGTGCCGCTCGACGCATTGTGGATCGATGCGAATTTCAAGGAAGGCCAGTTGCATCATTTGCGTATCGGCCAGCGCGCTGAAGTTAAACCCGATATGTATCACGGCGCTGTGATTTTTCACGGCCATGTGGTGGGGCTTGCACCGGGTACCGGCGGTGCGTTTGCGCTATTGCCGCCGCAGAATGCATCCGGCAACTGGATTAAAGTCGTGCAGCGTTTGCCGGTGCGCATTGCGCTCGATGCCGATGAATTGCGGCGGTATCCATTGCGTATTGGTCTGTCGACAAAAACGACGGTCGATACGCACGATCGCGCCGGCACTGTTCTCACCGCGCAACCGGCGGCGCAACCGCTGGCGCAAACGCGCGTATACGAACAGGAATTGATGCAGGCAGAAAACGCAGCGCACGCGATTATCGAACGCAACCTCGCGCCGACGCAGGGCCGGCGCCGATGAACGCCGCGCGCAAGCAACCGACGTTGCAGGGATTGCCGCTGGCGTTGCTCACGTTATCGATCGCGCTATCGACCTTCATGGAAGTGCTCGATATTTCGATCGTCAATGTGTCGGTTTATACGATCGCCGGTGAATTGGGCGTCAGCAGCACCGAAGGCACCTGGGCGATCAGCGCATATTCTCTCGCGAGCGCGATCATGCAACCGCTCACCGGCTGGATCGCGCGCCGCTTCGGCGAGGTGCGCGTATTTTGTATTGCGGTGCTGCTGTTCGTAATTTTTTCGATGCTGTGCGGCTTTGCGCTCAATATTCAAATGCTGGTGATTTTTCGCTTGCTGCAAGGCTTGGTTTCGGGGCCGATGGTGCCGCTGTCGCAAACCTTGTTATTGAATAACTATCCGGAAAAAAAGCGCGGACTCGCGCTGGGGCTGTGGGCGATGACGGTGGTGGTTGCGCCGATATTCGGGCCCATTCTCGGCGGCTGGATTACCGATAATTATTCGTGGCCGTGGATATTTTTTATCAATGTGCCGATCGGCGTTTTTGCCGCCGTCGTCAGTTATGTTTTGCTGCGCGAGCGCGAATCGAAAATTGTTAAACAACGCGTCGATGCGGTCGGCATCGGCCTGCTGGTCATCGGTGTCGGCGCGCTGCAATACATGCTCGATAACGGCAACGACAAGGATTGGTTCAATTCGCCATTGATTCTCACGCTCGCGATCGTGGCGGCAATCGGCATTACTTTTCTCATCGCCTGGGAGTTAACCGAGAACAATCCCATTGTCGAATTGCGGCTGTTCAAACGGCGCAATTTCAGCGTCGGTGTCGTCGCCCTGGGGCTTGGCATGATGGCATTTTTCGGCACTACGGTAGTGTTGCCGCAATGGCTGCAGCGCGTGATGAATTACAACGCGACCTGGGCCGGTTTGGCGATTGCCCCGGTCGGCATTTTTGCGTTTTTGTTATCGCCCTTTGTCGGTCGTTATATGAGAAAAATCGAATTGCGACTGATCGCGAGTTTTGCCTTTTTGGTTTTTTCGGGCACGGCGTTATGGTCCGCGCATTTCGATAACGACGCCAATTACGGCTATATTATTTTGCCGCGTCTGGTGCAGGGCATCGGCGTCGCCTGTTTTTTTGTGCCGCTGCAGCAGATAATTTTATCGGGTATGAAACCCTCCGAAGTGGCGGCGGCCTCGGGCCTTGCCAATTTTTTTCGCACGCTGGCGCAAAGTATCGCGACCGCGGTAACGACGACGCTATACGATCATCGCAGCAATTTCCACCACGCCGTGCTGACGGAAAATATTGTGCGCGGCAAGCCGATCGTCAATGAATTTTTAACCACTCTTGCGCAGCGCGCCAATCGCGCGCCGGCATCGCCGTATCAGGCACTCGATAGAATCGTCGATGCGCAGGCGCAGACGCTCGCGCTTAACGAATTATTCTGGGTCTACAGCTTCACCTTTTTATTTATCGGCGCGCTGATCTGGCTCGCCAAGCCGCCATTCGACAGCGCCGAGGGTGCTGCGCCGCAGGGATAAAGATCGCGCAGTACGCAGGACTTATTTTTTTTCTTTGCTGTAATCGTACCAGACGGCTTCGACATTGTTTCTATCGGGGTCGACGATAAAAGCCGCAAAATATCCCGGCCAAAAAAGCGAGGAATCGCACGGAGCAGGGTAGTGCATCGTTGGTATTTTAAATCGCAATAACCGTTCCGCAGCTCAACAGCAGAAGGGAGATTCTACGATGCGAATTGCCCGATCGCTTTTTATCAAATTCATGCTAATCGCCGTGGCTTACAGCGTCGCTGCTGAATCAATCGCCAGTGACGATTTTGGCCCTAATCCACAATTGCCCGCGCCGGAATCTAAATTGATTCCCACCATTAATATCGCACCGGCAAAACCTTGGCCGCAGGGCGCGATGCCAACGGCGGCGCCCGGTTTAAAAGTGCAGGCGTACGCAACGGGTCTCGATCATCCGCGCTGGCTGTATGTATTACCGAATGGCGATGTGCTGGTGGCGGAAACCAATGCACCGGCAGCGCACGATGCCAACAGCGGCATTCGCGGTGCCATTCAAAAAGTTGCAATGAAAAAAGCGGGCGCGACGATGGCGAGCCCGGATCGCATTATTTTGTTGCGCGGAATCGATGATAACGGCGCCGCAAAAACGCGCACGGTGTTTCTGCAGGGATTGCTTTCGCCGTTCGGCATGGCGCTGGTGAAAAATAATTTTTACGTCGCCAACACCGATGCGCTGGTGCGGTTTCCTTATCATGCGGACGCTACCAAAATTGACCAACAGGCAACGAAAGTAATCGATTTACCGGCGGGTCCGATCAATCATCATTGGACAAAAAATATTATTGCAAGTCGAGACGGCGGAAAAATTTACGCCACCGTCGGTTCGAACAGCAATATCACCGAAAATGGCATCGATAAAGAAAAAGGCCGCGCAGCCATTTATGAAATCGATCTTAAGACGGGAGATTCGCGCATTTTTGCGTCGGGCCTGCGCAATCCGGTCGGGCTCGATTGGCAACCGCAAAGCGGCGCGTTATGGACTGCCGTGAACGAGCGCGATGAACTCGGCAACGATTTGGTTCCCGATTACATGACTGCGGTTCGCGACGGCGGCTTTTATGGCTGGCCTTACAGTTATTTTGGCGGACATGTCGACGATCGCGTGAAAGAACCCAATCCTGCATTAGTCGCGACAGCGATCAAACCCGATTACGCCTTAGGCGCCCATACCGCTTCGCTGGGTCTGACTTTTTATAACGCCGATGCATTGCCGCAAAAATATCAAGGCGGCGCCTTTATCGGTCAGCATGGCTCGTGGAATCGCAAACCGCACAGCGGTTATAAAGTTATTTTCGTTCCGTTCGCCGACGGTCAACCTGCGGGTTTGCCCGAAGATATATTGACGGGATTTCTCAGCGAAAAAGGCGAAGCGTATGGGCGTCCGGTTGGCGTTGCGGTGGATGCCACCGGCGCGCTGCTTGTGGCGGATGATGTCGGCAATACCATTTGGCGTGTCACTGCGCAGTAACTGATAATCGACAATACATTCATCGGCGTTAGTGTAGGCGTTTTGCTTTTTAGCAGTCTCATCACGTTATGGTTTGGCGTGCCGAAACTTTATCTGCGCAGAGATAAACACCACACGCCTCGTTGAACGCAAAAATTACCACGTCTATGCATTTTTTACTTGTTGAATGCTGATCAATTCGCGGGTTTATCGCGCGTGTTCAACAAGTTCGGCGGCGATTGCGGGGCGGTATCGAAGTTGCTTAAAAATTGACTCGCGTGCTTGGCATGTGAATAGCTATTTTAAATTCTTTAGGAGGATCAAGTTATGAACTCTTCAGACGTTCAAGAGCAAAACGCATCGCAAGGCGTCGAGCGGTCGATCAATATGGCAGAGATTGCGCTGCGCGGGTCATCGACGCTAATCGACATTCAATTGGCAACTTTACGCAATGTGGCTCAAGTCCAAGCGCGCAGTGCCGCATTATTTGGATTGCCCGATTGCTCCGAGCTATTCAATGCAACCGATAAATTGGTGAAAACCCAATTGTCGGCCGCCACCGATCAACTCTTGAGCTCGACGCGACAGATTTCGCAAGCGCTCTCTGAAACACAACGCCAACTTGGCCGCGTCTTCCAGCGGGGCACAACGCAATTGGCTGAGGAAGTTCGCAAAGGTGTCGAAGAGGTGGGTCAGCGTACGCGTCAAAGCATGCAGGAATTCACCGACATCGCCGAGCGCCAAGCGAAGGAAGTCGAGGGCGGCATGGAAGGAGCCAAAGGCGGAAATGGTGATATGCGCGGACGGGAAAGCGAAGAAACTAAGAAAGCCGCTGCGCAACCGCGCAAAAGCTAATTCCAATTCAACTCCCGCGTTGCTGATGAGGAAAAGCCATGAGATTCGAAGATAAGGTCGTTATCGTCACGGGCGCGGGTTCCGGTATCGGCGCGGGTGCGGCAAAACGTTTTTTGAATGAAGGCGCGAAGGTGGTATTAATCTCCCGGCACGAAAACGAACTGAAGCAAACTGCCGCAGGATACGACGATGTTCAATATCTCATTCAGGAAGCCGATGTTGCGGATGAGCAACAAGTGCAGAAAGCGATCGATGCAACGATCAAAAAATTCGGAAAAATAAATGTGCTTGTGAACAATGCCGGCATCGCCATCATGGGAAAGATCACCGAAATTTCCGCGCAGGATTGGCGCACGCAGATGGCAACCAACATCGACGGCGTTTTCTATTGCATCAAAGCGGCGATGACTCATCTGATTGAATCGAAGGGCTGCATCGTCATGATATCGTCCGTCTCCGGACTGGGTGGGGATGACGGCATGGCCGCTTACAACACCACCAAGGGCGCGATTTCCAATCTGACGCGCGCACTGGCGATCGATCACGGCCCGGATGGCGTACGCGTGAATGCCGTTTGCCCCAGTTTTACGCTCACCGATCTGACAAAAGATATGGCAGAAAACAAAAAGGTCGTGGACGCTTTCAAAAAGCGAACGCCGTTGGGCAGGCCGGCACAGCCTGAAGATATCGCCGGCGCGATCGCGTTCCTTGCCAGCGATGACGCGCGCTATATCACCGGTGTCAATCTGCCTGTCGACGGCGGCGTTACCGCATCAAACGGGCAGCCGATTTATTTTCAATAGACGGCGCGAATTAAAAAATTCGCTAACCGCGACACGCCGCCTCGATTGCAGCGATGTCGATTTTTTTCATCTGCATCATCGCATCGAACGCGCGCTCGGCGACGTTCTGTGCGTTTGCAGCCTCATTCATTAACAACGGCGCCACTAGCGCCGGAGCGCGCCACGGCGCATGAGTTGTATGGCGTACGAAATAATCGCTGAGGCTCAATGTCAATAATAGTATGAGCGTATACAGACCGACGCCAATAACCAGCCGCAATACGCGCGGCCCGCGCCATACCTGCATGAAAATAGCAGCGACGAGCAATGTTTTGGTGATCGCTACGGTGTAATTGATCAACCCATTGCCGAAACTCAAGTGCCAGTAATTGCTAAGCGCGCTCAACAGCAACAACAACAGTAATGCGATCCAGGTCAGCAGCGGTTTTTTAATCGCTGCGAATAGCGCCGTCGTTTTTTTTTGATCGTTCGCTGTCGCCATAAAATTCCCGTCAGCGCGTACCGACCAGATACAACATCGGATAAAGGAAAATCCATACGCAATCGACAAAGTGCCAATACAGTCCCGTCAATTCCCAGCGCGGCGCATTCGCTTGCTGCGCACGCGTCGCGAGCGCTGATACCACGCCGATGCCGATCAACAGGTGCAGCGCATGCAGGGCGGTGACTGCGAAATAAATCCAGAAAAAATATTGCGCCGCCTGCGCGTGCGCGGCGTCGAAATAAAATGCATGCGCGGGAAATAAATGCCGCCGCCAATCGTCGTGATATTCGATGCCTTTGATGGCGAGAAATACAGCACCGCATGTTGCCGTTGCCAACAATAACGCGCGCGCCATGCGCGGTGCGAGTTCGCGCAGCGCGATTGCAGCGGCCATGGTGAAACTGCTGGTGAGCAATATCGCCGTGTTGATCGAACCGAGTTCGATATCGGTGGCGCGACTCGCGGCGGCAAAACCGGCGGACCATTGCACGCGGCCGTAGACATAGCCGAGAAAAAGCGGGCCGAAGAACATCAGTTCGGAAATTAAAAATATCCACAGCCCCAACACAGCGGCGTGTTCGCGTTGCGCGGCATCGTCAAATGCGGTGGCGGTCACGATGGCATCTCGCGTGTGTACGCATAGGGCGCCTGGGTAACCTGCGGTGTTTGCGCAAAATTATGCGTTGGCGGCGGCGACGGTGTAGTCCATTCCAAGCCCGTCGCCTGCCACGGATTTGCCGGCGCGCGCTGGCCGTAAAAAATCGACCACAGCATGTAGCCGAACGGCAGCACATAAGCTATCGCCAGAATCGACGCGCCCGCCGATGACAATACATTCAATAACTGATATTCGGGCGCGTAGCTGTGATAGCGCCGCGGCATGCCTTCGTAGCCCAATAAATATTGCGGAAAAAAAGTCAGATTGAAACCGACGAAAATCAGAATCGCAGCGACGCGTCCCCACATTTCCGGATATAAACGTCCGCTGATTTTCGGCCACCAGAAATGCAAGCCGCCGAGATACGCCGCCACCGAACCGCCGACCATGATGTAATGAAAATGCGCGACGACAAAATACGTATCGGTGAGATGCACATCGAGCGCGAGCGCGGCGAGAAATAATCCGGTCAAGCCGCCGATGGTGAACAGGCCGACGAAGCCCAGCGCGTAAATCATCGGCGCGCTCAATTCGATCGAACCTTGGTATAACGTCGCCAGCCAATTGAATACCTTGATCGCGGAAGGAATCGCGACCAGAAAACTCAACAGTGAAAATACCACGCTGGCATACATCGATTGGCCGCTCACGAACATATGATGGCCCCACACCAGAAAGCCGATCGACGAGATCGCCAGAATCGCGTACGTCATGAAGCGATAACCGAACACGGGCCGCCGTGCGAAACACGGAATGATTTCGCTGGCGACACCCATCGCCGGCAATACCATGATGTAAACAGCCGGATGCGAATAAAACCAGAACAAATGCTGAAACAATAATGGATCGCCGCCGAGCGCCGGATCGAAAATGCCGATTTGAAAAATGCGTTCGAGTGCGATCAAGATCAACGTCATCGCGAGTACGGGCGTCGCCAACACCAGAATAATACTGGTGGCGTAATTGGCCCATACGAACAGCGGCAAGCGAAACCAGGTCATTCCAGGCGCGCGCAGCGTATGTACGGTGACGATAAAATTAATGCCGGTAAATATCGAGGAAAAGCCCGCGACAAAAACGCCGATCACGACGATGACAACATAACTATTCGAAAACATCGTCGAAAACGGCGTGTAGAAAGTCCAGCCGGTATCGACGCCACCCATTAAAATTCCGTAGAGCGTCAGCGCGCCGCCCGCGAGCAGAATGTACCAACTGGCGAGATTCAGGCGTGGAAATGCCATATCGCGCGCGCCGATCATGAGCGGTACTAAAAAATTGCCGAGCACACTGGGAATCGACGGAATCAAAAAGAACCACACCATGATCACGCCGTGCACGGTGAACAATTCGTTGTATGTATGCGGCTGCACCAAGTCGCCCGCCGGTGTTGCCAGTTCGAGCCGCATAATCGTGGCGGCGCCGCCGCCGATGGCGAAAAACGCCGTGATCGAAATCATGTACAGCAGCGCGATGCGTTTGTGATCGCGTGTCGTGAGCCACGACTTCAGGGTATAGCCATCGCCGAGATAACTGCTCATGGCGCGTCCTTTGATTCAGGCTGTTCGTCGGTACGGTATTTTTCATCACGTAAGTAATCGATGATCGCCATCAAATCGTCCTCCGACATTTGTCCGCTGTAATTCGGCATCACGGTGGCGTAACCCGCGACAATATCTTTCATCGGCAACAGTATCGAATCGCGCAGATAACTTTCGTCGGCGATGACGCGGCGACCATCCTGCAATTGCACGGGCGTGCCGAATAAATTGCGTAACGACGGCGCGTGCACGCTGGCACCGCTTTCATGACAGCCGCTGCAACCGTAGCGGCGGTACGCGGCAAATCCGCGTTCGGCCAAGCTGGAGCGCGCATTGCCGTGTTGCAGCCACGCGCTGAATTGTGCAGGCGGTAATGCGGTAACGACGCCGCCCATTTGCGAATGCTCGGTGCCGCAATATTCGGCGCAATACAAATGGTAAGTGCCGGGTTTATCGATGTTGAACCACAGCAGCGTGTAACGGCCCGGCACCACATCCTGTTTCACGCGCAATTCGGGAATGAAAAAACTGTGAATCACATCCTGAGAGGTCATGACGAGTTTGATCGGCGTATCGGTCGGTACGTGCAGTTCGTTGATTTCGCGGCGGCCATTGCGGTGTTGCAACGTCCACATCCATTGTTTGGCAACGACGAAAACGGGAAGGGCGTCGGCGGGTGGCGAATACAGGCCGACGAATAAACGTACCGACCAAAAGAAAATCCC
>DASXYH010000276.1:0-16850 GCA_036502545.1 Spongiibacteraceae bacterium | reverse complement strand
GAGGAATTGATTCGTGCTTCGATCCAACATCCCCCGATAAGGGGAGGGTTTGGCCGCACTGCGATTTCACCCCCCTGAATAAGTGGGGATCGAAGGGGTTGGGGTTAGTTTTTAATCGATTCAGTAAATCGTTTAATTCGCTGCGCCGCTTCCACACATTCCTCCAGCGTCGCCACCAGTGCTAGGCGTACGCGACCGATACCGGGATTGCAGCCAGCACTTTCCCGCGCGAGAAATTGGCCCGGTAGCACCGTGACATTTTCCGCGCGAAATAATTCGCGCGCAAAATCGCGGTCATCGAACGGCGTACCGGCCCACAAATAAAACGCTGCATCCGGTTTTGTTACATCGAGCCCAAGGCCCGAAGAGGTCCCGAGTATTTTCAGCACGGCATCGAATTTCTGTCGGTACAACGCGCGATTGTCGCGCACATGCTGTTCATCGCTCCATGCAGCAATGCTCGCGAGCTGTGTTTGCACCGGCAACGCGCAGCCGTGATACGTGCGGTAAAGCAGAAATTTTTTCAATACATCCGCATCGCCGGCAACGAAACCGGAGCGCAAGCCGGGGACATTCGAGCGTTTCGATAAGCTGTGAAAAACCACGCAGCGGCGATAGTCGTCGCGTCCGATCTGGCGGCACAATTGCAGCAGGCCGAGCGGCGGGTGCGCTTCGTCAAAATAAATTTCCGAATAACATTCATCGCTGGCAATGATGAAATCGTAGCGATCCGCCAGCTCGATCAACTTCGTCAGTGCCTGCGCATCGAGTACCGCGCCGGTCGGATTGCCGGGGCTGCATAAAAATAATAATTGGCAGCGCTGCCATACTGCGGCCGGCACTGCATCGAAATCCGGCAAAAAATGGTTCTGCGCGATACAGTTGATAAAATACGGCTCCGCGCCGGCGAGATAAGCCGCGCCTTCGTAGATTTGATAAAACGGGTTCGGCGCTATAACCAGCGGATTTTTACCGCGATCCACGACGGCCTGGGCAAATGCGAACAACGCTTCGCGCGTGCCGGCCACGGGAAGAATTTGCGTTTCGGAATCAAGCGCGCGCAAATTGAAACGTCGCTTCGCCCATTGGGCGATCGCCTCGCGCAATTCGGCAATGCCTTTCGTGCTCGGATAAGTCGATAACTGCGCGAGATTATCGCGCAGCGCAGCGCGCACGAATTCCGGCGCGGGATGCTTCGGCTCACCGATCGACAGCGCAATATGCGGCAGCAGCGGTGGTTCGATACCGGCTTTCAGCGCCGCTAATTTTTCGAATGGATAAGGCTGCAGTTTTTCGAGATTCGGATTCATGCGATGTGCGCCGACTGATATGCAATTAACGAACGATCACGCGGCGGCGCGCTCATCCAGTTCTTTTTTAATAGCGTTCTGAATCGCGGCGCATAATTCCGGATCTTCGATAGGCCGCTGCTGGCTGTCGGTAATGAAGAAAACGTCTTCCACGCGCTCGCCAAGTGTGGTGATTTTCGCGTTCTGCAATTGAATGCCGAAGCGATAAAAAATGCGGCCGATACGTGCGAGCAGACCTGGGCGATCGGGCGTGATCACTTCCAGCACCGTTTGATGCTTGCTGATATCGGTAATAAGGCTGGTGCTGGTCGGCATCGAAAATAAACGCAATTGCCGCGGCGTCCGTTTGCGCATGATTTCGGGATACAGATCGGCTTTGCCGAGCTGTTCGCGCAGAAATAGTTTTATGTGATCGATGCGTTGCACATCGTCGGCGATCGGTTTGCCGCTCGCATCGAGCACGAAGAACGTGTAAAAAATAAAGCCGGTATCGGAGTTGTAAAGGCGCGCGTCCTGAATGCTTAAATCGAGCTGCTCCATCGCCGACGCGAGCATGGCGAACAAATGCGGCCGATTGCGCGAATGCACGAAAATCTGCGTCGCTGCCTCGAATAAAATTTCGCTGCTTTCTTTTACCAGCACAACCGGCTGTTCGCGATTGCTATGCTGCGCGATCGCCTGCGTGTGCCAGACGATATCCTCGACTTTTTCGCGCAGAAAATAATCTTCACCGACGTTGGCCCACAGTTCGCGCAATTCTTCTTCGCCGAAACCGAGATATTCGAGTTGATCGATCGCGGTTTGCTGCGCCTCTTCGATCCACTCGTGTTTATCGACGGGCGTTTCGAGGCCGCGCCGCAGTGCGCGTTTGGTTTCTGCATACAATTGACGCAGCAGCGAGGCGCGCCAGGCATTCCACAGCGTAGGATTGGTGGCGCTGATATCGGCGACGGTCAGCGCGAACAGATAATCGAGATGCAGCTGATCGCCGACTTCGAGCGCGAAATTGCGCACGATTTCGGGGTCGGAAATATCCTGACGTTGCGCGACGGCCGACATTAACAAATGTTTCTCGACCAGCCACATAATCAGGTTGGTGTCGCGTTTGTTGATTTCATGGCGCTCGCAAAACGCTTGCGCGTCGCCGGCACCCAGCGTCGAATGATCGCCGCCGCGTCCTTTGGCGATATCGTGATAGAGGCCCGCAATGTAGAGCAATTCGATTTTCGGCAGCCGTTTGACGATGCGCGCCACCACGGGAAATTTCTGCAACGCATCGTCGTATTGAAACCGCCGCATATTTTTTACAACTTCGAGCGTGTGCGCATCGACGGTATAAATATGAAATAAATCGTGCTGCATGCGGCCGACGATGCGACCGAATTCCGGCAGATATTTACCGAGCACACCGTAGCGATTCATGCGCCGCAACTGTTGTGCAACTTTGAACGGCGAGCGCAATAATTCGAGGAATTGGCGCGTGTTGCGGCGATCGTTGCGAAAATCTTCGTCGATCAGATGCACGTTGTCGCGAATCAGGCGAATCGTTGCGGCGCGAATGCCGGCGATGTGCTGGTTATTCGCCATCAGCACGAAAATTTCGAGCAGAGCGGACGGCGTTTTTTCAAAAACTCTATCGTTGCTGGCTTCGAGGTAGCCGTTGCGCACGCGAAAGCGCGGATTCAATTCGAGAATATTTTCCGCTTCGGTGGCGCGCAGAATGGCTTCGTCGAAATGCTGCATTAGTACTTCGTTGAGTTCGCCTAGTGCCAATGCCCAGCGGTAATAAACCTGCATAAAGCGTTCGACACCAAGGCGCGTGCTGGTATCTTCGTAGCCGAACATTTTGGCGAGCGTGCGTTGATGATCGAACAACAGGCGGTCTTCTTCGCGTCCCGCCACCATGTGCAACGCGTAACGGGTACGCCACAAAAAATCGCGTCCCTGCAGCAAAATTTTCATTTCATCGGCGGCCAGGAAACCGCGTTCTACCAATTCTTCCGGGCGCAGCGTACCGAAGTGGCGCTTGGTGACCCACGCGATCATTTGAATATCGCGCAGACCGCCGGGTGAGCTTTTTACGTTCGGCTCGAGGTTGTATTCGGTGTTGCCGAATTTGCGATGGCGCTCGATCTGCTCATCCCATTTGGCGCGAAAGAAATCGCGGCTGGGCCATATTTGATCGGGTCCGGTGGCGGCGATCATCGCGTCGTACAAAGCGGTGGGGCCGGCGATAACGCGCGACTCCATCAGGTTGGTGGCAACGGTGATGTCGGCGGCGGCCGCTTCCCGGCATTGGGCGACGGTGCGCACGCTGTGGCCGATTTGCAGGCCGATGTCCCACAGAAAAGTGACGAAGCCTTCGGCATTGGCAAAGCAATTGTCGGTTTCTGTGGGCAGCAAAATCAACAGATCGATATCGGAATACGGATGCAACTCGCCGCGGCCGTAGCCGCCCACAGCGATCAGGCTGGGCTGCTGTTCGGGCCAGGTCTGACGCTGCCATACGCCGCGCAATAACTCGTCGAGAAATTGCGCGCGGGCTTGTACGAGTTCGCGAATATTTTCACCGCGCTTGAATGCATCATCGAGATACGCAGCAACACGATCGATCGCCGCTTTGCATTCGTGTAACGAATTGCTGGCGGTGAGAGCGGCATTGAAGGCCGCGGCATCGAAAATTTCGGCTGGCAACAATAGCGGCATGATTCAGGCGGTTTTGCGGAAGAGCGGTTCGTCGATCCGTGCGGTCAATACCTCCACGCCATCCTTGGTGACTGCAATCATATGTTCCCATTGCGCTGACAGGCGGCCATCTTTGGTAGTGACGGTCCAGCCATCCTTTGCGTTGAGTTTCACATGGCGTTTGCCGGCGTTGATCATCGGTTCGATCGTGAAGATCATGCCCTCTTTTAACTCCATGCCGGTGCCGCGCTGTCCGTAATGCAAAACCTGCGGATCTTCGTGAAATACGGTACCGATGCCGTGGCCGCAATATTCACGCACCACTGAATAGTAATTGGCTTCGGCGTAGTGTTGAATCGCATGGCCGATATCGCCGAGTCGCGCGCCGGGTTTAACCTCGGCAATAGCGAGATACAGGCATTCCTTAGTGATATTTACCAGGCGCTCGGCATGCGGTTGCGGCGCACCCACATGAAACATCGCGCTGGTATCGCCGTGATAACCGTCCTTGATGATGGTGATATCGACGTTGACGATATCACCCTCTTTCAGAATTTTTTTGTCCGATGGGATGCCGTGGCAGACCACTTCGTTGACCGAAGTGCAGATCGATTTCGGGAAGCCGTGGTAGTTCAGCGGCGCCGGCACGACGTGTTGTACGTCGACCATGTAATCGTGGCAGATGCGATCGAGCTCGCCGGTGCTGATGCCCGGTTTGACAAAGGGCGCAATCATCTCAAGCACTTCGGCGGCGAGACGCCCGGCTAGGCGCATTTTTTCCAGTTCTTCGGGGGAGTTGACAGTCACGTTCGAGTTAGTCGCTTAGTAATCGTTGGGAGTAGGGAGGGAAGATCGTTTTCGGATTGTAAACCAACCGCTTCGGCGCTGCCCAAGTTTCCCTGCGCGCCGGCCATTTTTGCCTTTATGTCAGAGGTTTGCTGTGGTATAAAGCGCGGTCTCCCGTTAGGGAGGGTAATTCCCTTGCCGCAGGCGGGATAAACAATCACTTTTACTAACGCCGCACATGTACCGTCACACCGGTCTGGGTGCCCGGCCAAAAGCCAGGTGGACCGTTGGGGTGCATGGAGGACTAACCCGATTAAAGGAACAATTATGTCTCAAGTAAGCATGCGCGAAATGCTGCAGGCTGGTGTGCATTTCGGTCACCAGACCCGCTTCTGGAATCCTAAAATGGCTCCATACATCTTCGGAGCCCGCAATAAAATTCATATCATCAATCTTGAACACACAGTGCCGGCTTTCAACGACGCGCTGGGTTTTGTCAAGAAACTTGCCTCCAACAAGAACAAAGTGCTGATGGTCGGCACCAAGCGTTCCGCCAGCAAAATCATCAAAGAGCAGGCCGAGCGTTGCGGTATGCCTTACGTCAGCAGCCGCTGGCTGGGCGGCATGCTCACCAATTACAAAACTATTCGCCAGTCGATCAAACGTCTGCGCGAACTGGAAGCGCAAAGCCTGGACGGTACGTTCACGAAATTGACGAAAAAAGAAGCGCTGATGCGTACGCGCGACATGGAAAAGCTCGAGCGTTCGATCGGCGGCATCAAAGATATGGCCGGTCTGCCCGATGCGTTGTTCATTATCGATGTCGATCATGAGCGCATCGCGATTCAGGAAGCCAACAAGCTGGGTATTCCGGTGATCGGCGTGGTCGATACCAACAGCAATCCCGACGGTGTCGATTATGTGATTCCGGGCAACGACGACGCGATTCGCGCGGTGAAGTTGTACGCCACTGCGATCGCTGAAGCGGTACTGACCGGTCGCGGCGACGCCAACCCTGTTACCCCCGACGAGTTTGTCGAAGTGAAAGCGGAAGAGCCGAGCAGCACCGCCGAATAGGCGTCATGCAGAGGCCGTAAAAAAGGGGGCTAAGCCCCCTTTTTCAAATCAAGTTTTCGGGTTGCGCGCAGCGCAATCCTATCGAACAGGAGACGGTAGCGATGGCAGAAGTAACTGCATCTTTAGTGAAAGAGCTGCGCGAGCGCACCGGTCTCGGCATGATGGAGTGCAAAAAAGCACTGGTCGAAGCCGAAGCCGACATTGAAAAAGCAATCGAAGAGCTGCGTAAATCGAGCGGCATGAAGGCAGCGAAAAAAGCGGGGCGCACCGCCGCCGATGGCGTGGTCGCAGCAAAAATTGCCGCCGATGGCAGCTACGGTGTGCTGCTCGAAGTGAACAGCGAGACCGATTTTGTCGCGCGCGACAGCAATTTTCTAACGTTTGTCGGGCAGGTTATGGACCAGGCGTTTGCGTCGAAGCAGGCGGATGTCGCTGTGTTGATGGCGGGCGAACTGGAAACGGCGCGGCAGGCGCTGGTACAAAAGATCGGTGAAAATATCAGCGTGCGCCGTATTCGCGTGGTCAGCGCGGATAGTGGCGTGGTCGGCTTTTATGTGCATTCCACCAATCGAATCGCGGTGTTGGTTGCGCTCAAAGGCGGCGATTCCGATCTGGCGAAAGATGTGGCGATGCACGTTGCCGCAGTGAATCCGCAAGTGGTGCGCCAGGACGATATGCCCGCTGAGGTCATCGCCAAAGAGAAAGAAATTTACACTGCGCAGGCTGCCGAAAGTGGCAAACCGGCGGATATCGTCGAGAAAATGGTGCTGGGTCGCGTGAAAAAGTTTCTCGCCGAGAACGCGCTGCTCGATCAGCCGTTTGTAAAAGATCCGGACATGACGGTGGGTGCATTGGTGAAGAAAGCCGGTGCCGATGTCGCCGAGTTCGTGCGCTTTGAAGTCGGTGAAGGCATTGCGAAAGAAGAGGTCGATTTTGCCGCCGAGGTCGCCGCGGCAGCGCACACCAAAGGCTGACTGCAAGCGATAATGCACGGGGCCGATTGGCCCCGTTTTCGTATCGCGATCTCGATAACTGGGTTACACGAAATGTGCCCAAAGCGAGAGAGATAAATCGCAATGGTAGCGCCGGCGACAGTACAGTTTTAAAGCCAAGATGGAGCATGCGATGCCGAATCAGTCCCGCGACAAAAAATACAAACGTATTCTGCTCAAGCTGAGCGGCGAAGCGCTCGGCAAAGACGGTGTCGGCATCGATCCGAAAATTCTCGATCGCATGGCGCTCGAAATCGGTCAGCTGATCGGCATCGGCGTGCAGGTGGGATTGGTAGTTGGCGGCGGCAATATATTTCGCGGTGCCGCTTTGCAGGCAGCGGGTCTCGATCGCGTGACCGGCGATCACATGGGTATGCTCGCCACCGTGATGAATGCGCTGGCGATGCGCGATGCGTTGGAGCGCAGCAATATCGCTTCGCGTGTAATGTCGGCGATCCCGATGAGCGGCGTGGTCGATCATTACGATCGCCGCAAAGCAGTGCGTGCGCTTGAGCGCGGTGAAGTGGTGATTTTCGCCGCCGGTACCGGCAATCCGTTTTTCACCACCGATTCCGCCGCGTGTTTGCGCGGCATCGAAGTCAACGCCGAATTGGTATTGAAAGCGACGAAGGTCGACGGCATTTATAGTGACGATCCGATGCGCAATCCCAACGCAGTGAAATACGATCGCCTCACCTATGATGAAGTGCTCGATCAAAAACTTGGCGTGATGGATTTGACCGCAATTTGCTTATGCCGCGATCACAAATTGCCGCTGCGAGTGTTTGCGATGGAAAAGGCAGGTGCGCTGCTCAATATTGTTGTCGGCGGTAGCGAAGGTACGTTGGTTCAATCTTAGATTGGGGTTCAACCTTAAGTTGGGTTCAATTTTGAGTTGGGACTCAATTCTAGGATTAGATACATTGAACACGCGTTGGATTTCGTTCGCTGATCGCGGTGAAATCGCTCACGATGCAGGAGAAATTGCGTGATTAACGATTTAAAAAAAGACGCTGAAGAGCGCATGAAAAAAGCGGTCGAGATACTGGGCCACAACTTCAATAAAATTCGCACTGGCCGGGCGCATCCCAGCCTGCTCGATACGATTCGCGTCAGTTATTACGGCAGTGAAATGCCGCTCAGCCAGGTCGCCAATATCGGTGTGGAAGATGCGCGCACACTGACGGTGTCGCCGTGGGAGCGCAACATGGTTCCCGAAGTCGAAAAGGCGATCATGAAATCCGATCTCGGTTTGAACCCGAGCACAGCGGGCTCGGTAATTCGCATTCCCATGCCGCAACTGACTGAAGAGACGCGCAAAGGCTATATCAAACAGGCGCGGCAGGAAGCGGAAAATGCGCGCGTATCGATTCGCAACGTGCGCCGCGATGTGCTCGCCGATATCAAAGAATTATTGAAAGAAAAAGAAATTAGCGAAGATCAGGAGCACAAGGCGCAGGATGATATTCAAAAGCTGACCGATAAATTTATTGGCGAAGCCGATAAAGCGTTAACCGCAAAAGAAGCGGATTTGATGGCGATTTAAACCATTGACTGAAACTGCCGCGCGTGTGGCGGTTTTTGCCGAGGCGCTATGACCGATAACAGCCAGATTGAAACGTTGCAGCGGATTCCGCAACACGTGGCAATCATCATGGACGGCAACAATCGCTGGGCCAAGCGTCGCGGTCTGCCCGGTGCTGCCGGGCATCGCGCCGGTGTCGAAGCGATCCGCGGCGTATTGCGCAGTTGCCGCAAGCAAGGCGTGAAAGTATTGACGTTGTTTGCATTCAGCAGCGAAAACTGGACACGGCCGAGCGCCGAGGTCAGTGCGCTGATGCAATTGTTTTCCGCCTATCTCAACAGCGAAGTAAAAAAGCTGCACGAAGACAATGTGCGTTTGCGTTTTATCGGCGAACGCGCGCGCCTCAGACCGGGATTGCAAAAAAAAATGGCAGATGCCGAACAGCTCACCGCCGAGAATACCGGTTCGCATTTGGTTATCGCGGTGGATTACGGCGGGCAATGGGATATCGTCAACGCGGCGCGTCAGCTCGCCATCCGTGTCGCCAATGGCGAGCTGCGGCCCGAGCAAATCGATAGCGAGCGTTTCGACAATTTCACCGCGTTGGGGGATTTACCGAAACCGGACCTACTAATTCGGACTGCGGGCGAACAGCGCATCAGTAACTTCCTGTTGTGGCAACTTGCCTACACCGAGTTGTATTTCACCGAAGCGTTTTGGCCGGATTTTGGCGAGTTGGAAATGCAGCGCGCGCTGCAGGCATTCGATCAACGCGAACGCCGTTTCGGCGGACGCGAACGCATTGCCGTGATCACTGCCGAGGCCGCGGGCGATGCTTAAGCAGCGCATCATTACCGGTGCGCTGCTGGCCGCGGCTGCGATTGCGGCAGTTATTTTTTTACCACCGCGTGCGCTGATAGCGGTGCTGGCGTTGGCAACATTATTGGCGTGTTGGGAATGGTCGGATTTATCCGGCGTAATAAAACCATTGGCGCGCGCTTCGTATTGCGTGCTTTCCGCGTGCGCTATGGTTGCGCTGTTAGTCGCAACGCAATTATTCGATGGGCTGCCCGATATGCGGCGCTTGCGCATTGTGCTCGGTGTCGCCGCATTGTGGTGGTGCCTCGCATGGTTATGGATTAAGACATTTCCAACCAGCGCGACATGGTGGGGATCGGTGTGGGCACGTTTGCTGATAGGATGGTTCGCGCTGCTGCCGGCATGGCTTGCCTGTGCTTATTTGCGCATGCAGATTGATGGCGAATGGAAAATTTTATTTTTATTGGCGCTGGTCGCTGCGGCCGATATCGGCGCCTATTTCAGCGGCACCAAATTTGGCCGGCATAAACTTGCACCGGCGGTGAGTCCCGGCAAATCGTGGGAAGGTTTTTGGGGCGGTCTTGCCGCCAGCGTCGCTTTGGCTGCGCTGGTGTGGCTGCTGTTCTGGGAAGAAATGCCTCTGCTTGGACTATTGCTTGTGACCGCGTTGACAGTGCTGGCATCGGTACTCGGTGATTTGCTCGAAAGCATGGTGAAGCGTCACCGCGGCGTCAAAGATAGCGGTAGCATGCTGCCCGGCCACGGCGGGCTGCTCGATCGTTTCGATAGCATCAGCGCCGCCGCGCCCGTGTTTGCATTGGGCCTGTTGCTTACGTTATGAAAACATTACTTACGTTATGAAAACATTGCTGACGATATGACGATAAAAGCGGTAACCGTGTTGGGCGCCACCGGCTCGATTGGCGCCAGCACGCTCGACGTAATCGCGCGCCATCCCGATCGTTACCGCGTATTCGCATTAACCGCAAATACCAGCATCGATAAATTAGCGGAACTCGCGCGTAAATTTCAGCCACGCTATGCCGTCGTCAAAGACGAGCAACACGCAGAGCTGCTGCAACAACGCCTGCGGCAAAGTGCGGATACCGAAATATTATGCGGCGACGAAGGTCTATGTTATGTCGCTGCACACGGCGACGCAGCGATTGTTGTGGCGGCGATTGTCGGTGCGGCGGGCCTGGCGTCGACATTGGCGGCGGTGCAGAGCGGCAAGCAAGTGCTGCTCGTCAACAAAGAAGCGTTGGTGATGGCGGGTCGCTTATTTATGTCGGCGGTCGCCGAAGCGGGCGCGACATTGCTGCCGGTCGACAGCGAGCACAACGCGATTTTCCAATGCATGCCCGGCAATTATTTGTGTGGGCCCGACTCGCTGCGCAGCCTCGCACGGATGGGTGTACGCAAAATTTTATTGACCGGATCGGGCGGCCCGTTTCGCCATACGCCGCTAAGCGATCTCGTTAGGGTAACGCCCGCGCAGGCGGTTGCGCACCCGAATTGGTCGATGGGTCCAAAAATATCGGTCGATTCGGCGACGATGATGAACAAAGGGCTGGAATTGATCGAAGCGTGCTGGCTGTTCGATGCACGCCCCGAGCAAGTGCAAATTGTCGTGCATCCGCAATCGGTCATTCACAGCATGGTTGAATACATCGATGGCTCCGTGCTGGCCCAGCTTGGCAACCCCGATATGCGTACGCCGATCGCACATGCGCTGGCGTGGCCAGAGCGGATCGAATCGGGCGTCGCGACGCTCGATTTAATCGCGCACGCGCGGCTCGATTTTCAGGCGCCGGATTACCAGCGTTTTCCCTGCCTGCGCTTGGCCACCGAAGCGATGCATGCGGGCGGCACCGCACCGGCATTATTGAATGCGGCGAATGAAGCCGCGGTGGCGGCATTTCTCGCTAAAAAAATTCCATTTACCGCAATACCGACGATAATCGAGCACGTATTGCGGGAAATTCCCACCGTTGAACCGCATGCATTGGCCGATGTCCAAAACGCCGATCGCGACGCGCGTAAACTGGCCGCGGCAATCATCGCGGAAACAGGTGATCAATTATGATGAATATTCTGCAGATGATTCTGGCCACCGCGCTGACGCTCGGTATAGTCGTTACGATTCACGAATATGGGCATTTCTGGATGGCGCGTCGCTGCGGCGTCAAAGTGCTGCGTTTCTGCATCGGCTTCGGCAAGCCGCTGCTGCGCTGGCACGATCGCACTGGAACTGAATTCGCCATCGCCGCAATTCCGCTCGGCGGCTACGTCAAAATGCTCGACGAACGCGAAGGCGAAGTGCCGCCGGAATTGCTGCCGCAAAGTTTCATGCGCAAACCAGTAACGAGCCGCATCGCTATTGTCGCCGCGGGACCCATCGCTAATTTTATTCTCGCCATCGCGCTATTTTGGGTGATTTTCATCGCCGGTATCAGCGGTGTCACGCCGCTGATCGGCGCAATTAAATCCGACTCGCTTGCGGCGCATGCAGGGCTCGAAGCGGGGCAGGAAATCGTCGCGGTCGATGGCGACGAGACACCTACCTGGCAGGCATTGCAGGAACGTTTAATCCGCCGTATCGGCGAAACCGGTGCACTGCAAATCGCGGTAAAAAATGCGAACTCCGATGTCGTGCAAGATAAGACAATCGAACTCAATAATTGGCTGGCGGGCGATGAAGCACCGGATATGATTGAAGGCTTGGGTATCACGCTGTGGCATCCGCGCGGCGAGCCGGTGATCGAAAGTGTGATGCCGAATAGCCCGGCAGCGCACGCTGGGCTGCTCGCCGGTGATCGTATCGAAAGCGCCGATGGCGTTGCGATCGCCGATTGGCAAAGCTGGCAGGATTACGTGCGCGCGCGACCGCAACAGTTGATTCGTGTCGCCATCGCACGCACCGATGGCCGCCACGATATTGAATTGACGCCCGAGCGCAAAGTCGATGATAGCGGCAAAGCGTTTGGCCTCGCGGGTTTGGCCGGTCACCTGGAATGGCCCGATGCCATGAAGCGCGATTTTCGCTACCCGCCGATCGCCGCGTTCGGCAAAGCGCTTGAGCGCACTTGGGCCACTGTAACGATCTCGCTCGACACCATGAAAAAGATGGTGCTCGGTATGGTGTCTGCAAAAAACTTGAGCGGGCCGATCACGATTGCTAAAGTGGCGACCGCTTCGGCGCAGTCGGGCTGGGAGCCTTACCTGGCGTTCCTGGCATTTCTCAGTGTCAGTCTCGGCGTGTTGAATTTATTGCCGATACCGGTACTCGATGGCGGCCATATTTTATTTTCGCTGCCGGAATTGCTGACAGGCAGACCACTGTCGGAAAAAATACAGGCAGTGGGTTATCAGATTGGTCTGTTTGTTGTCGTCGGCGTGATGATTTTGGCGCTGTATAACGATCTGCTCAGGCTCTGACTGCTCGGCTTCCGCAAGAGCGGAATGTCGTTCTTACCAAAACAAGTGTCGCTTCAATAACAATGGCGGCGTCGATCTAGCCGATGCCGCACTGGTTGGGTTTGTCCCCTGATAAGCCGGGCTCGTTCCGGTAAACGTTCTGGTAAATAGTATTGATGAAACGTCGTCGTTTAATCTCGGCCATTGGTTTATTGTTGGGGACGCTTTCCGCGCAAGCTGACGATCGCTTTGTCGTATCCGATATTCGCGTCGAAGGATTGCAGCGCATTTCCGCCGGCACCGTATTTGCGGCGATGCCGCTCAATGTCGGCGATAGAATCGATGCCGACATGCTGGGTAATACCATTCGCAGCCTCTTTCAGACCGGCAATTTCGACGATGTGCGCATCGCGCGCGAAGGCAATGTGCTGGTTGTTTCGGTGCAGGAACGGCCGTCGATCAGCGAAATTAAAATCGACGGCAACAAAGCGATTAAAACCGATGCGCTGCTCGATGGCCTGAAAAAACAAGGGCTCGCCGAAGGCCAGGTATTCAAACGCTCCACGCTCGAGGCGATGCGGCAGGAGCTGACGCGTCAATATGTTTCGCAGGGCCGCTACGACGCCAACATTCAAACTGAAATTGTGGCGGAGCCGCGCAACCGCGTATCAGTGCATATCAATGTCGACGAAGGCAACACCGCAAAGATCAAAAATATCGCCATCGTCGGCAATGCCAAATTCGACGACGAAACCTTGCGCGATTTATTCGAACTGAAAACTACCGGCTGGTGGTCGTGGCTGAGCAGCGACGATAAATATTCGAAAGAAAAATTGAAAGGCGATCTCGAAAAGCTCAATTCGTATTATCTCGATCGCGGCTTCACCAAGTTTCACGTCGACTCGACGCAAGTGGCCACCACGCCGGATCGCAAATCGGTTTACATCACGATCAATGTGGTCGAAGGCGATGAATATAAAGTAGGCAAAGTTGATTTATCCGGCGATATCATTTTGCCGGAAGACGAATTGCGCAAATTCATCCTGGTGCAGAATGGGCAAACGTTCTCGCAGGCGCTGGTCACCAACACCGAACAATTGCTGACAAAACGTCTCGGCAACGAGGGCTATAACTTCGCGAAAGTAAAAGGCGTGCCGGAAGCAAACGAGGAAACTAAACAGGTTGATATTAAATTCTTCGTCGATCCGGGCAAGCGCACGTATGTCAACCGCATCAATTTCAGCGGCAATGAGCGCACCGCCGATGAAGTGTTGCGCCGCGAAATGCGGCAGATGGAAGGCGCGCCGGCTTCCTCGGATAAAATTGAGCAATCGCGCGTACGGCTTGAGCGACTCGGTTATTTCAAGGAAGCGAAAGTCGATACGCAGGAAGTGCCGGGTAGCGACGATTTGATCGATTTGAAATACGGCGTCGAAGAGCAGCCGTCCGGCAGCATCGGCGCCAGTATCGGTTTTGCGCAGGGCACCGGGCTGGTGCTAGGTGCGAATTTGCAACAGGATAATTTTCTCGGCAGCGGTAAACAGATCGGTATCGGTTTGAATCGCAGCAAATATTTAACCGACGTGCGTTTCAGTTATGTCGATCCGTATTTCACCGAGGACGGTGTCAGTCGCGGATTTTCGATTTTTCACCGCAAAGCTGAATTGAATAAGATCAATCTCGCCAATTACACAACGAGCACTACTGGTTTGAATATGACGTTCGGTTATCCGCTCAGCGAAACTGAACGTCTGGCATTTACCTTCGGTGCCGCGCGCACATCGATCGCTGCCGGCTATGCAACGCCGTTGGAAATTATTGGGAGTCCACGCCCGCTGAAAGGTGTTAATAACTATTATAACGTCGATACAAGCTTGGTTCCGGTTGCCGCCACTCTCGCCGGTCCAGCGGCCGGTCCGCAACCGTTGGATCCGACTTTTTTTGAAGATCCACTAAGCCATGGCGAGGGTTTTCTCGATAAATACGGCGATACATTTAAAGAGTTTACCTTTACCACTGCCTGGACTCAGTCGACGTTGAACCGCGGTCAATTGGCGACGCGTGGTCATTCGCAAAGCGTATCGCTTGAAATCGCCGTGCCAAGCAGTGATCTCGAATATTATAAATTGATGTACAACGGCCAGTTGTTTTTACCGCTAAATGATACATTCACGCTGCGCTTTCATACCGAATTCGGTTATGGCAATGGTTATGGAAATATCAGTGAATTGCCGTTTTACCTGAACTTTTTCGCGGGTGGTTACAGTTCGGTGCGCGGTTTTCAAAGCAGCAGCCTGGGTCCGCGCGGCACGCCATCCTATATTTATCGCACTACCTTTGATACCACTGGTATCAGCGGTTATGAACTCCTGAACGGCAAAAATTATGAGACATATCGTTCAGATGACATACAAAAATCCGATCCGATAGGCGGCAATGTTCTTATCACCGGCAGCATGGAATTATTATTTCCGCTGCCGTTCGTGAAGGATCAGCGTTCGTTGCGCACCGCACTGTTCATCGACAGCGGCCAAGTCTACGGTACCAATTGCGGGGCTTCGCAGGTAAACTGCTACAACGTCGATTTATCCAAATTGGTCTATTCCGCAGGCTTCGGTCTGACCTGGATCACAGGCTTTGGACCGCTGACCTTCAGCATTGCCAAACCGATTCGAGACAGTCAATTCGATCGCACGGAATTCTTCCAATTCTCTTTGGGTACCGGTTTTTAACTTAACTACATAACGATTGGTTAGCGGAGATTTATCGTGTTCAAATCTTACAAAACGATGGCGTTGCTGTTTATGTTGTTGGTGTCGGCAGTTGCGACGGCGCAGCCAGCGGCATCAGGCAAAATCGCGGTGCTCGATCCCGAAGGTGCGATTCTCAGCACCGACGAAGCGCAGAAACGTTTGAAGGCACTCGCGGCGCAGCCCGATTTCGATAAGGATAAAAAAGATTTCGAGCGCTTGGCGAAAGAGGGACAGGATATGCAAAAGCAGCTGCAAAAAGACAGTGCGGTGTTGAGTCCCGAACAAAAAGATGCGCAGCGCAAAAAGCTTGAAGAAAAAGCCAACGACATCGAATACCTGCGGCGTAAACTCGGTGGCAGACAGCAAGAAGCAATGCAGGGCATTGTCGAAGATATGCAGACGAAATATACCAAGGCCGTTAGCGATTTGATCAAATCCGAAAATATCGGGCTGTTGATCAACAAGCGCGCCGCGGTAATGCACGCCGATAACAGCTACGACATTACCAATAAAGTGACTGATGCGCTCAACAAGGCCAACAGTCAGTAACAATTATCTAACGCAGGTTTGCGCCAATGGCCAACGGTTCGCTGACGCTCGGTGAGGTTGCGAATCAACTCGGGTTGGAGTGTCGCGGCGATCGCATGCGACCATTGAGCGGTCTGGCCAACCTTGCACTGGCCGATCCGACGCAGCTCAGTTTTCTCGCCAATCCGAAATATCGAAAATTTCTTGACGATACTCGCGCCGGAGCGGTGATACTCACTGCTGAATTGGCGGCGAGTGCGCGCTTCGATTGTTTGATTTCGGATAATCCGTATCTGAGCTACGCACGTGCGACGCATCTTTTTAATCGTCGTCCGCTATTGCCGGTCGGCGTCGATGCCAGTGCGATGGTCGCGGCCGACGCGCAAATCGGCGAGGGTGCGGCGATCGGTGCGCACTGTGTCATCGGCGCCAATGTTCGCATCGGTGCGCACACGCAAATCGGCCCCGGCACGGTGATCGATGCCGGCAGCGAAATCGGTGCGCATTGCACGTTGCATGCGAACGTCACGTTGTACCACGGCATCGTGATTGGCGATGGCTGCACGATTCACAGCGGTGCGGTGCTCGGCGCCGATGGTTTTGGTTTTGCTCCCGGCCCGAACGGCTGGGAAAAAATTGCGCAGTTAGGTTCGGTGCGCATCGGTTGCGGTGTTGAAATCGGTGCGAATACGACGGTCGATCGCGGCGCGTTGGAAGATACCGTGATCGGCGATGGCGCGATTGTCGATAATCTCTGCCAGATTGCCCACAACGTGCAGATCGGTGAGGGCACCGCCATTGCCGGCTGCGTCGGTATTGCCGGCAGCGCGGTGATCGGCGCGCATTGCATGATCGGTGGCGGCGCCGGTATTGCCGGACACATTACCATCGCCGACGGCGTGCAGATTCAGGGACGCGCGCGCATCATCGGTTCGATCGATAAGCCCGGTTCCTACAC
>DASXYH010000275.1:0-3024 GCA_036502545.1 Spongiibacteraceae bacterium | reverse complement strand
CGCTATGAAAATGCGCTCGAATACGATCAGGAGCCGCGCCCGATTCCGGCAAACTGGCAGCCGAGCGAAGATGTTTACGATATCTTGCGCATGGCGACGATCGATATCGCGTTCGCGTGCGAATTGCTGCCGGAATTTATTTTATTCTGGCGCGATGCCGGCACGCCGCAACGCTCGTGGAACACCAAATTTTTGCAACATGTGAAATATCAATGGGCCACACGCCATCATTTGATAGGGGCCAATCATGCGGGATCTGCAATCGCTGCTGGCGCCGCTACAACGCCGCGCAATGCGTTCGAGCGCCTCACCGATCGCAGTTGGGCGAGCGGCATCGTCGACGGAGTTTGAAACGATGACCACAACGCCGCAATCAGAAAAAACCGAGCCGACCACCGAGCACGTCGACGCGATCAATCAACTGTTCACCGAGCTCGAATTGGCCTATCACAATCAATTTCGCCGCGCATTTCCCGACAGCGCACAACTCGCGATGGCAAAACAATTATGGCTGCACGCACTGTGCGATCTTTCTCCTGCGCGCCTGCGCGCCGGCGTTAGACGCGCGGCGCAAAACTCCGAATTCTTGCCGAGCCTGCATACGCTGCGTCAATTTTGCGATCCCCAACCGCAAGAACTCGGCTTGCCGGATACCTATGCGGCGTATATCGAAGCGTGCCGCGCGCCGAACCCGAAGCGAAGTCAGCGCTGGTCGCATCCGATTGTGTATCGCGCGGGCCTCGAAACGGATTGGTATTTTCTCGCCAACAATCCCGAGAACGTCACTTTTCCAGTATTTAAACGCAATTATGAATTACTGATCGAGCGGTTGTTGAACGGCGAACAGCTCGATGTGCCGTTGCCAAAAGCATTACCTGAAGAAATTTCGACGCCGCTGCCTCGCGAAGAAAATAAACGACGATTAAAAAAACTGCGCGATGAACTCAATATTTAGAAATTTGTTGGGTAAAAGGGCAATTTCCGCAGCGAGCCATTAGGCGGGGTTGTTTACAGCGACCATCGAGCGACACAATGTCGCGACCGAGCCTACATGGAAGTACTTGCGGCGTGTCGTCGTAAACAACTCCGCCTAATGGCGAATCGTTGGCACAGTGCTATTCGCGCGACAGACTTAATGAATTGGAAAATATGATGAGCGAACAAAACACTACACACTTCGGCTACAAAACCGTTAACAAGAACGAGAAAGTCAATCTCGTCGCCGGCGTCTTTCACTCGGTCGCCGCCAAATACGATGTGATGAACGATTTGATGTCGGCCGGGGTGCATCGCATCTGGAAGCGCTTCACGATCGAATTATCGGGCGTTCGTCCCGGTCATCGCGTGCTCGACATTGCCGGCGGCACCGGCGATCTAACGGCGAAGTTTAGCCGCATTGTCGGTATCGACGGCAAAGTCGTACTCGCCGATATCAACGCTTCGATGCTTAAAGTCGGGCGCGATAAATTGATCGATCACGGCATCGTCGGCATCGTCGATTACGTGCAGGCCAACGCCGAATGCCTGCCCTTTCCCGATAATTATTTCGATTGTGTGAGTATCGCGTTCGGCTTGCGCAATGTCACCGACAAAGATGCGGCGTTGCGCTCGATGCTGCGCGTATTGAAGCCGGGCGGGCGTCTGCTGATTCTCGAATTTTCCAAACCGCAACATGCGGCGCTGGGCAAATTCTACGATTTGTATTCGTTCACCGCGCTGCCGCTGCTGGGAAAATTAATCGCGAACGACAGCGACAGTTACCGCTATCTCGCCGAAAGCATCCGCATGCACCCGGATCAGGAAATGTTAAAGGCGATGATGGAAAGCGCGGGCTTTGTGCGCAGCGAATTTTTCAATATGACGGGCGGCATTGTGGCGCTGCATCGCGGCATCAAAGCGTAAATCATGACTATCGCGACGAGTGCAACGTGAATAAAAACTCGATTCCCACCTTGAAAGGCGCCGCCATCGCGACGCTTGAACGCATCATCAATACAGCGCTGCGGCTCGATACCGCGAGCCGCGAAAAACTGGCCTTGCTCGCGGGGCAGGTTTTTCATCTCGAATGTACGCGCCCCGATCTGGATATTTTTTTATTACCGCAAAGCGATGGCGTCCAGCTTGCCGGTCATTGGGAAGGCAATGTCACCGCCGGCATCAGCGGCAGCGGCGACGATTACCTGGAACTGTTGCGCAGTAGCGATCCCGCTGCGACATTGATCAACGGCAACATGACAGTGAGCGGCGACAGCAAGGCATTGCTGCGTCTGCGCGATGTTGCCGCCGCGCTCGATATCGATTGGGAAGCGCCGTTGACGCGCGTGTTCGGCGATATCGTCGGCCATCAAATGGCGCAATCGCTGCGCTTCGGTCAGCGTTTAATACGCGATGCCGCCAACAGCTTGCGGCGTCAGATATATGATTATACGCAGGAAGAAAATCCCTGGCTCGCGCACCGCTGGCAATTCGATCAATTCAAACACGATGTTGCGGATTTGAGCGCGCGCTCCGAACAATTACTCGCGCGCGCTGCGCAATTGCAGCAAACCATCGCGGGCCGCACCAAGCGAAACCAATGACGTGAACCGCCTTCGCCGCGCCTTGACCATTATCGCCGCCACCGCGCGCTATCGGCTCGATTTGTTGATCGACGCCGATGCGCTGCCGCCGCCGCTGAGTTTTATCGTTAGATATTCGCCGCTGCGTTTATTGCCCGCGCCACCGCTGTCGCGCGCGGTGCGTCTGCGGTTAACGCTGGAATCGCTCGGACCGATTTTCGTTAAATTCGGTCAGCTTTTATCGACACGGCGCGATCTATTGCCGGCCGACATCGCCGACGAATTGGCGAAACTGCAGGATCAGGTGCCGCCGTTTCCCAGTGCACAAGCGGTTGCCATTATCGAGCAGGCGCTCGGCGAATCGGTAACACACATTTTCGCCGAATTCGATCCGCAGCCGATGGCGTCGGCGTCGGTTGCGCAGGTGCATCCCGCGCGCCTGCACAACGGTCGCGCCGTGGTCGTG
>DASXYH010000274.1:0-3997 GCA_036502545.1 Spongiibacteraceae bacterium | reverse complement strand
CCGGCAATGTTTATTCTTTATTTGGCGGCGATAAGTCGACCGCTGGCGCGGAATAAATATTTCACATACTGCAACACATGTCATCCACTACAACGTTAATTTTTTAAAGATCGAGTTCGGAATCATCCGAATTATCAGCATAATCCACCGCCAAAACCATGGCGTGAATAAAACATCGCGCTTGCGCCGAACGGCATTATCGATATCGATTGCAACGGCTTCTGCAGTTGCCGTCAATGCCGGCGGCAAATTCATATCGGCCGTCATCGGCGTCGCAACAAAACCAGGCTTGATCACCAGAACATGCACGCCAATTTTAAACAATCGCGCACGCAGCCCCTCACAAAATGCCGTCACCATCGCCTTAGCGGCGCCATAAACATAATTCGATGGCCGTCCGCGCTCACCCGCAACCGATGAAATGATTGCCAATGTGCCGCTGCGCTGCGCCTCCAATACATTGGAAAAATAAGTCAGCAATGAAATAACGGAAGTGCCATTGGTACTGATTTCCGCAACCGCATTTGCAGCGGATTGTTCGCATTCTTTTTGATCGGGCAAAGTGCCATGCGCGATCAGCACGATATCGATGCGTCCGAGCGCTTGTTGCGCCGCACTGGTCATAACGCCGTGCGCAGAAAAATCATTGGCATCGAGCGCATAGGTATCCGCGACAGCACCGCGAGCGATTAAATCGCCTTTTATTTGCTCCAGGCGCCGCGCGTTACGTGCGACCAGAAAAAAGTGCGCAGGGCGCTCGGCCCAACGATGCGCGCAAGCTTCGGCAATCGCCGAGGTAGCGCCGACAATAACAATGCACTGCTTCGAATTATTCAATTTTCATCCTTATTCGGCATACATAGCCAGCTCTAATATACGGTCGGCTTCAACAGACACCGCCAGTCACGCGCTGCCAGAAACGCGACATCAACGCCGGATCGCGCAATGCTTCGACACGCTGCCATTGCGGATAGGCATTTCTGAAATCGGCACCGCTCATGTGCGCATCTTTTGCAGGATAAAGTCGTCCGCCGCATTCGCGTACGATCGCATCAAGGCGCTCGAATAATTGGGCATTAATAGTTTCCCGCTGCGGAAAATCCAGCGCCAACGATATGCCCGCCATTGGAAATGACAGCAGGCCGGGCGAGGGTTTATCGCCACAGCGCTTTAATACTGCGAGAAACGATCCTGCATTTTGCGCCGCAATCGCACGCAGTAATTCCGGCATCGCGGCACGCGCTGCCGCTGTCGGTACAACGCACTGGTATTGCTGAAATCCACGCGGACCGTACAAGCGGTTCCAATGCGCGATCGCATCGAGCGGATAAAAAAAACTGTCGCAATCGCTCTGCTGTTTTTGCACACGTTCGCGCTGCCGATGATAATAAAGAAAATTAAAAGAGCGCAGCGAAACTGTGTTGACCAAAGATAGCGGCGGCGTGAACGGCATCATCAATTTACGGCGCGCCGGCCATTCTAATATGCCGCTGTCGGCGTGATCGCCGAACGTCAAATGACCGCGACCGAGCGCCTGGCCCGAAGCCAGGCAATCGATCCACGCCACGCTGTATTCATGCTGATGATCGTGCTGGTCCGACAGCGCGAAAAATTCATCCAGATTATCGAAGCGCCAATTGCTGGCTTCGATACGGCTCGATGCGATCGGTAGCAATTGCAACTCAACCCAGACCAGAATACCGGTCAAGCCGAGACCGCCAATGGTGGCAGCGAATAAGTCAGCATTTTCTCGCGCCGAACATTCAAGCAGGCCGCGATCGGATCGGAGTAAACCGAAACGCCGCAGATGCGAACCGAGAGTGCCGCGCACATGGTGATTTTTGCCGTGCACATCATTCGCCACGGCGCCGCCCAGCGTGACGAATTTCGTGCCCGGCGTCACCGGCAAAAACCAGCCGCGCGGTACACAGACGCGCAATATTTCTTCCAGGGTAATGCCCGCTTCCGCGCAAATAATTCCGTTGTTCCAATCCGCACTGATAAAACGATTCAAATTGCGCGTCTGCAGCAATCGATCGCTGGCGGCGAGGCAGCTGTCGCCATAACTGCGGCCATTGCCGTAAGGCAACGTGGTTTTGTATTGCGCGGTTAACGCTGCCAGTGCGGGCGCCAATTCATCGCGCCAATTGACGGCACAAATACTCTGTGGGAAATAGGGGTAACGGCCCCATGAGTGCATAGCTTTTGCCGTCATATTGCCAGCCAAAACACGAACACCATCAATGCACCGGTGATTAAACTGATTCGATCCTTCACCGCGAACACCACGGGATCGTCGTGCATGTGACCGCGGTGCGTCAGCATCCAGGTGCGGCTGACCCAGAACAACAGCAGCGGGCACACCAGCCAGATAAATTGCGGATGACTGTATAAGCGCAGCGTCGATTGCTCCTGAATGTACAGCGCGAGAACCATTACCGATAAATAACCCGATGCCCCGCCCAGCGAAGCGATCATTTCGAGATCGCTCGGATAATAACCGCGACCAGCCGCTTTTTTATCGCTACCTTTGTCGCGCGCCATACGCAATTCGGCAAATCGTTTTACCAATGCCAGGCTGAGAAACATGAACATCGAAAACGCCAGCAGCCAGAACGTCAACGTAATCATGCATGCCATCGAACCGGCGATGATGCGAATCGTATAGAGTGCCGCGAGCATCACCACATCGGCGATCGCAACGCGCTTCAGAAACAATGAATATACGAGCGTGCAGACATAATACAGCGCGAGCGCGGCGGTGAATCGCGGCGGCAACAGCAAAAAGCTGCCGACAAACGCAATCGATAGCAAAAGCGGAAATACGACGATACCGATTTTTACCGACAGCGTTCCCGCCGCGAAAGGCCGAAAGCGTTTGGTGGCATGCCGGCGATCTTCATTTAAATCGAGCAGATCGTTGAGCATATAAACGCTCGACGCGCACAAACTGAAAAATAGAAACGCGAGGATCGCATTGCCGAGCAGCGGCAGCGAACGGAATTGATGCGCGGCCAGCAATGGTACGAATATCAATAAATTTTTAAGCCACTGGTGCACGCGCAATTGTTTCAGCCACGCGCGCGCGGTCGATTTTCGCGTTTCGATTATTTTGATGACATTCACCGACGCCGCGGCGCGGCGCGCAACGCCGGGCTCGGGATCGACGACGATCGCGCAATCGGCGGCGGCCCACACCGCGAGATCATCGCTGGCGTTGCCGACATAATCGAAGCCTTTTTCTCCGAATGCGCCGATCAACGCGTCGCGCTTGCGCTCGGCCGACAAATTGATCTGATCGGTGGCCAGTACGCGGTCGAACAGGCCGAGATGTTCGCCGATATTATTGGCATACGAGAGATGTGTCGCCGTCGCCAATACCAGCGAACGGCCCTGCGCTTTTTCTTCGCGCAGCCATTCGAGCAGTTGCGTATTGAACGGCAGCGTCGCGACATCGACAAAAACGGTTTCCGCTAGCCGCGCTTTGAGCTGCGCCTTGCCGTCGCGCAACAGCCACAATAGCGGCCGGAAAAATTGCAGCGGCCGCATGCGCAAATAAGCGAGGCCTGACTCCAATAAAATATCGGACCTCAGCAGCGTCCCATCCAGATCGACAACTAACGGCTTGCTATTCACTTGCTCTCCGGGCGTCATTATTTTCCTTGCTGCAGTGATACGAATTCATTGCGTCCACGAACAATTGCCAAGTAAACGTCCCGATCAGGCGGCGAAGCTGTTGCTGTGCAAGTTGGCGTAAGCCCCGCGCCGCTGCAGCAATTGTGCATGTGTGCCCTGCTCGACAATACGGCCGTTTTCCATCACTACAATCAAATCGGCTGCTTCAATCGTCGATAAACGGTGTGCGATTACCAGTGTGGTGCGGCCGATCATTGCCTGTTCGAACGCCAGTTGGATGAAGCGTTCGGATTCATTATCGAGCGCCGAGGTTGCCTCATCAAGTACTAGAATCGGTGCGTCTTTCAGCAATGCGCGCGCG
>DASXYH010000273.1:0-5113 GCA_036502545.1 Spongiibacteraceae bacterium | reverse complement strand
CCGCCGCATTCGCAGTTTTGTATTGCGGGCCGGACGCATGACGCCGGCGCAACAGAGCGGATTGGAATTGCATTGGCCGCAAAAAGGTTTATTGCGTGAACATGGTTTGCTGAATATCGAAAATGCGTTCGGTCGCCAGGCGCCGACGGTGCTGGAAATTGGTTTTGGCATGGGCACATCGCTGTTGCAAATGGCGCAGGCAGCGCCCGAGAAAAATTTTATCGGCATCGAAGTGCATCGGCCGGGCGTCGGCAAATTGCTGCACGATATGGCCGATGCCGGTGTTGAAAATATTCGCGTTTATTGCGACGACGCGGTCGAAGTGCTACAGCAATGTGTTGCCGATGCAAGTCTGGCGGCTGTGCAGATTTTTTTCCCCGACCCATGGCATAAAAAGAAACATCACAAGCGCCGTTTGATTCAACCGGAGTTTGTGCAGCTGCTGCATACGAAATTGCAGCGCGGTGGAACATTGCATATCGCCACCGATTGGCAAAATTACGCCGAACATATTCTAATGGTGATGCAGGCGCTGCCAAATTTTTGCAATCAAGCCGGCGAAGGTTATGCGCCGCGGCCCGAATATCGACCAAAAACCAAATTCGAACAGCGCGGCGAGCGCCTTGGCCACGATGTCTGGGATATTATTTTCACGACGATTTAATCAATTTACGACGGTTCAATTTAAATAGCGTAGCTATCGTCGATGTCCTCACGCGGATAGACGCGAACTAAAATAATACGCGGTCCGTTCATTTTTTTAACGACGACAGAAAAATTATCGAACTCGATCCGCTGACCCTCTTTCGGCAATTCGCCCAGCTTCCACAACACGAGGCCGCCGACCGATTCCGCGTGCTCGCTGTCGATGTCGAGACCCAGCGCGCGCTCTAAAGTAAAAATCGGCAGGCTGCCTTTGCCCATCAGCGAACCGTCATCGAGCTTGACCCACTCATTGCTGGTGCGGCGAAATTCATCGCGAATTTCGCCGACCAATGCGCCCAATAAATTGTCGAGCGTTAGAAATCCCTGCGGGCGCCCATCGTCATAATTCGCCACCGCAAAATGCGGTGCGCCTTGTTGAAAGCGGCGGAATAATTCGGTAGCCGGTAAATCGGGCGACATAAAAGGCACTGGATGAGCGATTTCCGCCAAATTCTCCGGCAGCGCATTTTTGTGTTGCGCGATAAATAAATCTTTCAGATGCACGATACCGATCACTTTGCCCTCGCTGTTAAGCAGCGGGTAGCGGCTGAATCGATGTTGCACGATGCGATCAAGATTTTTCGCCACCGGTTCATCTTGCTGCAACGTCACCGCCTCGGCGAAGGGACGCATCAAATCGGCGACTTCCAGATCGCGAAAGTCGAGCGCCTGCGCTAACACGCGCCACTCGTTGCCGGTCACTTGATCATCCGCGCGTCCGCTGCGCAGAATCAGCTTGAGTTCTTCGATCGAGTAATGCGCGTCGTGATTGGTGTCGCCGACCAGGCCGAAACAGCGCAATAACGCGCCGGCACTGTGATTGAGCAGCCAAATGGCCGGGTACATCAACCAATAAAAACCGTACAGCGGTAATGCTGTCCACAGTGCGATCGCTTCGGGGTTGCGAATTGCCAACGATTTCGGCGCGAGCTCGCCGGCGACAATATGCAGAAACGAAATACTGACGAAGGCGATAAAAAACGCGATGCCGTGAACTATTTCGGGATCGACGACCCCCAACGCGCTAAATAGCGGTTCGAGCAAAGCTGCAAACGCGGGCTCGCCGATCCAACCGAGGCCGAGCGATGCCAGTGTAATGCCGAGCTGACATGCCGATAAATACGTATCGAGATGCGAGTGAACGCGCGCCAGCATGCGGCCGCGCCAGCCGAAAGTTTTCGCGATCGCGCGCACGCGCGTCTGCCGCAATTTAACCAGACCGAATTCGGCGGCGACAAAAAAACCGTTGAGTAAAACCAGCGCCAGCGCTGCGACGATCAATGCGAGATTGGTACCGGCTGCCATGATTATCGATGCCGCGCGTCAGTGGCGCGTAACTTTATCGAGCACACCGAGGCGGCATTCGACGCCGCGAAGGTCAAATAAATTATTACGCGCCACATTTTTCCACGGCGTCACTTTACCTCGTTGCATTAATCCCGCTATTGTAAAGATCGCGGCGCACTACTCAAGCGGCCCGGATGGCGAGCATCATGACAGATATTCATTACGCAACGGATATTGTTCTCACTGCTGATCAATTTCGCGATTTATTGATCCGTTCGACGCTGGGCGAACGGCGTCCTATCGATAATCGAGAATGTGTGCGCGGTATGCTCGAACACGCCGATATTTTGGCGACGGCGTGGAATGGTGAAAAATTGGTCGGTATTTCGCGTTCTCTGACCGATTGGCATTACGCCTGTTATCTCTCCGATCTCGCCGTGGATGCGGCATATCAGCGCCGCGGAATTGGCCGACAACTGATCGATTTAACGCAGCGCAAATTGGGCCCGTTGTGCAAAATTATTCTGCTCGCCGCACCCGCGGCGGAAAATTATTATTCGCGCGTTGGTTTTGAGCACAATTCGCGTGCGTGGGTTTTAGCGCCGAATCGGCGAATTATCTGAAATTAAAGTAGAAATGCAATAGAAAGCACGGTGATGTATTTCACCGTGCCGATCGCTTTAATCAACTATTTGCCGGTGCGGTTTCGCGCGGAATAATTTTAATTTCGACGCGGCGATTTTGCGCGCGTCCATCGGCTGTTTTATTGTCGGCAATCGGCTGGCTGGCACCCATGCCGAGCGCCTGTATGCGCTGTTGCGCGATGCCTTGCGCGGACAAATAAACCACGACGGCATTTGCGCGATTAACGGATAATTGTTGGTTGAATGCGGCCGGTCCGGTGCTGTCGGTATGACCTAAAATTTGCACGGTCGAATCCGGATATTCTTGCAACGATGCGCCAACTTTATTCAACGATTCATAAAAATTCGGCGCCAATTGCGCACTGCTGGTAGCGAAGCTGATTGCACCGGGCACGATCAACTTAATCGTATCGCCCTGGCGCTGTACTTCGACACCGCTGTTGGCCAGTTTCTGCCGCAACTCAGCTTCCTGTTTATCGGAGTGATGGCCGACCGCCGCGCCGATACCGCCGCCGAGCGCGGCGCCGGTCAGAATGCCCTTGGTGCGATCGTGCCGACTCGCGGTCGCAGCGCCGAGCACCGCGCCGGCCAATGCGCCGATGCCTGCATCTTTAGTCGTGTGCGACACTTTCTGTTCACCGGTGTTGGGATCGGTTGTCATACACCCGGCCAATAATCCCGCGCTGATAAAACTTGCGATAAATAATGAACGGCTTTTCGTTGAAGGCAACATGGATAATTTTCCTGCTTTGAATTTTTGTGAGAATGATTGGGACGAATTGGAGTTGGGCTTCACGTCCGGTGGCGTTTGATCATCGCCGCGAACGTTTGGTTCCATTGCGCTCGCGGCACCTTTTGCGAGCGCAATGGCTAAGGTCGTAAACAGCTGCATCGAATCCGCATCATTACGGTTGCGGCCGGTTTTCATGATAATTCTCCTCTCTACGGCGCATATCAAAACGATGCCTGTTAAAACATCGATTGATGATGAGACAGGGAGGAGTCTAGTTAGCGCAATCTGAATCGCGGCTGAATAATGCGGCGACATTCTGCTGCAGATGCAGCGGATTGATGGTGCCGACAATAACGCTGGTGACGCTCGGCTGCCGCAGTACGAAACGCAGCGCGGCGTTCGGATCGGATGTGTGACCGGAAGCAAACGCTTTTTTTATCAATACGCCTTTACTGTGCGCACCGCAAAAATCGAGCACCGGTTTTTCCGCAGTGTAATCGGGATTGTAGCTCACCATCACTGCATCGCTAATTTTTGCGGCGGCGATTCCGCCCTCGACGGTTTTGGTCGACATGCCATATGCGCGTGCCAGGCCTTCGCGTTTGCAGCGTTCCAGCGCGTCGAGCATTTCGCCATTATTTAAAATATCGATATCGTTGCCGTCGGAATGAACCAATACAATATCGATGCAATCGGTAGCGAGCCGACGCAAGCTGCGCTCGATACTGAAGCGTGTATGTTTTGCGCTGAAATTGAAATGCGATTGACCGTCGACAAACTCTTCGCCGACTTTCGTGCAAATTATCCAGTCGTTGCGCTGGCCTCGCAGTAATTTCCCCAAGCGTTCTTCGCTGCTGCCGTAAGCCGGCGCGGTATCGATCAGGTTGATGCCGAGCGCGCGAGCGCGATCCAATAACGCGGCGGCGGCAGCATCGTCGGGAATTTGAAAGCTTTGCGGATATTTAACGCCAGTATTGCGGCCGAATTTTACCGTGCCCAAGCCGAGTGGACTTAAATAAAGATCAGTGCTGCCAAATCTGCGCCGCACGCCGTGCAGCGTGCTGATCGGTGCGGTTTGTTCGCCGTTCAAAATAATAATTCCCAGCACGGTTTCGCGATGCGCGGCGCCGGTAATTCCGCGCAAGCAGTGGGTAACGGCGGCGCGGTCGCTTCGATTTGTAACAGCCCTTCGACTTCATCCGCCATATTCGGCGCCAGTGTTAATTTTGTCGGCCATGCAACGATAACATTCGCATGTTTTTCCGCAGCGGCGGCGAATGCCTTATCGGGTTTGACCAGGCCTTTTTGTTTGGGCTCGGCGCGGTCGATATGCAGCGTTGCCCATTGCGTCTGTCCAAAATCGACCCACGGCAATAAATCGCGCAATTCGTTTTGCGCGCTTGCGATCAATTGCGCTTCGCTTTGCGCAACCCCCTGTGTGGCCAGATCGCCGCCTAAATACCATACCCATTTGCCGTCCCTTGCGCGATGGCTTGAAATCGTCAGTCGCGGCGATGGATTTGCACCGGTGCAGTGCGCATAAAGCGGATGCGGATAATCGTGCTTCACCAACGCCTGGTGCAAGGGGCGGCGCTGCATTTCCGGTTTTTTGCTGCCGATTTTTTCGAGCAATGCCGCGTTGCCTGCGCCCGCGCTGAAAATAAAACGCTGCGCACGACAGCGCACGGTGTGTGCGCCGCAATTGGCGAGCAGCGCGCTGATTTCGCCGCGCGCGTCGCGCTCG
>DASXYH010000272.1:0-9831 GCA_036502545.1 Spongiibacteraceae bacterium | reverse complement strand
ATGCCGATGTAGGACAGCAACAGGCTGCTGATGGTCTCGTTGACGCCGCGCCGCTGGCGCAACGCGCCGGCAGCGCCGATCCACAACCCGCCGGCGATCATGCCGGCGCTGCCCATGACGATTACGCCGAGCGCTGGCGCCAATTGCGGCAATAGTGCCGGCACCACGCCCGCAGCCAACGCACCGAGCGCGAGCGCGCCTTCACCGCCGATAATAACGAGGCCCGCGCGCGCCGGCAGCGCCACGCACAGTGCCGTCAGCATCAGCGGTGCCGCGCGCTGCAGCGTGTTGGCGAAAGCGAACGAGGAGCCGAAGGCACCCTTAATGATCAGCGGCAACGCCTCTGCGGCCGAGGTGCCATTGGCTTCGAGAAACAAAGCGAACATGAGCAGCGCAGTGAGCAGCGCCGCGACGGTCGGCACAGCCGCGAGCGCGGTGCTCGCGACAGCGCGAATGAAGCGCGCAGAGAGTGCCGCGGTCACGTCGTCCGAACGCTGCGCCGGCGATCCCGCATCGGCGGGCGGTGTCACGACGATACGGTACCGATCACACCGGCGACGAGATAATCCATGCTCTCCAGCACCACATCGGTCTGCGCATACGCGGTGCCGGCCGGAATTACCACTTTGCCTTTATTGTCCTTAAGCGGACCTTTGAATATCGGGAATGTGCCGGCGATCATCTGCGCCTTGATCGCATCCGCCTTGGCGCCTGCTTCGGCCGATACCGCGGCGGTGTATGGCGACATGCGCACGAAGCCATCTTTGAGTCCGCCACGCGTGAAGTTGGCGAATGGTGCGCCGCTCGCCGCGTCGGCTGCATATTTCTTGTAGACCGTTTCCCAGTTCCACTCAGCGCCGGTCAGATAACCCTTCGGCGCCAGCACCGCTTGGTTGGCGTGGTAACCGCAGACTTTTATGCCGCGCTTTTCGGCGGTCTCGACCAGCACCTTGGGACTGTCGACGTGACAGGTGATGACATCAACGCCCTGATCAGCGAGGCTGTTGGTACTTTCGGCCTCCTTGACCGGCATCGACCAATCGCCGGTGAAGATAACCTGCGTGGTGATATCCGGCTTGACCGACTGCGCGCCTAGTGCGAAGGAATTGATGTTGCGCAGCACCTGCGGAATCGGTTTGGCGGCGACGAAGCCGAGCTTTTTGCTCTTGGTCGCGTAGCCGGCGATGACGCCGTTGAGATACTGGCATTCGTCGATGTAACCGAAATAGCTGCCGACGTTGATCGGATCGGTACCGGCTTTCCACAGACCGCCGCAATGTGCGAAGCGCACCGTCGGATATTTCGGCGCCAGCTTGACCGCGTGCGAGAAATAGCCGAACGAGGTTACGAACAGCAGGCTCGCGCCGTCCTCGACAATCATTGCCTCCATGGCTTTTTCGACGGCGACGGTCTCGGGCACATTCTCCTGCTCGACGACCTTGATGCCGGGCAGCATTTTCAGCGCTGCCATAGCCTGCGCGTGAGCCTGGTTATAGCCGTAGTCGTCGTGCGGACCGACGTATAGCGCGCCGATGGTCAGCTTCTTATCAGCGGCGAACAGGTTACCGAAAGGAAGCAGCGAACTACCGATAAGCACGCTGCTGGTGCTCAGAATCTGGCGACGGGTAAGTTTTGGCACGTTTGAAGTCCTCCTTGGTTGGATTTGGCGTGGAATACCGGGGTTGTTGTATACAAGGCTGTATTCGAGCAAGCGTTATGCCATTTTGCCGAAGGAAGCGGGAAGCCGGCACGTGGTATGCCGCGAGCGGTTAATGCAGGTGGTACGAATTCGTATGCCAAAATTGCGTTCGCAAACAAAATAGCGAGCGGACAACCGAGCAAATTATCGAGATGGGCGCGAGGGAATTTCCCGGTCCGGGCAGCTTAAATCCTCCACATACCGGGGCTCGTCGAGTGGAATAAATATCATGTGCGCTCAGGGAATAGTTGTAAAAGTCGACTGAGCGCTCTTCGAAATTTTGATGACGGCGAACGACAAACTATTGCTTCAATACATTCAATGTATTGGTGTTTGAATTGGTGTAATACACCAGTAAATTATTGTTTGAATCCTTGACCGCCAGCACGCCGAACAATGCCGACCCGGTGCCGGCCTGCGCATCGACAACGGTTGTATCCAGCAATTTTGTCGCAATTAATTTACCGCTGAACACCAGTGCGGACGCGGCGGCTACAGCTTGCGTGGATGCAGCCATAGTCATCATCGTGGAATAGCTACCGCCACCCCCGCCTCCTCCGGTAGTTGGTGTTGAAGGATTGGGCGCGATCTCGACCATTTTGTTATCGAGTTGATTCACCGCGATCAAATTGCCGTTGAGGGGATTGAGCGTAAGTCCGACCGGCGCATTTAGCGGCGTACCGCTAAAAACCACAGAGCCGCTGTTGAAAGATGCGGTAGCGGTGGATGCGGCGGGAAATGCAACGATTGAATTATCCGCGGTGCTGGCGACGTAAAGAATATCGCGCTGCGCATCGTAGGCCATTCCCTGCGGGCCGGTGGGATCGAAAGCGTTGCTGCCAACCGGTAACTGTCCGATTGTCACCAGATGCGTGGCGCTGGGCAATGCCCCGGCGGGGATTTCTTGCCGCTGCACCCAGCCTGTATTGACTTCGCTAATAAAAAAATGGCCGGTTGAGCCGTCGGCTGGCTGTGTCCATATCTCACCCCAAGGACCGGCAAACGTGGCCTGTGACGGATCGAAAGTGGCGCCACTGTTGTTATCGATAATGCCGATATTGGGCGACAGAACAGTGCCGTCGGGCGTAACAATCAGTTCATTGCCATCGCCGGTGCTGGCGCCATCGGCAGGATTGATATAACCCACCTGATAATTGGCAATCCATGGAAATCCTGTGGGACCAATCGCCAGCGCTACCGGACCCGTGCCCACATTGTTGGTCGAAAACAACGAAATCTGACCGCTGGCGAGCGCGTAGCGCATCACCGTTTTGCCGGCGATGGCGCCGGTGCTGTCGCTGAAATTTGAAATTAAAATATCGCCAGGCTGCAGCACGCTGGTCGCGGTCCCGGTGTAACTCGCTGGTGGGGTGGCGAGTCCGTAAGGATTGACATCGCCATTCGACGCCATGGTGCTACCCAGCGTCTGCATCGTTTTCAAGTTGGCGATTGATCCAACCGGTGGTGGTGGAGGTGTCGACATGCTGCTACCACCACCGCCTCCACCGCCACAACCGTCAATCGACAGCGTCGCCAACACGACAATCAACAAAGACCACGATCCCTGCGATTTACACAGCGCTGGCATTTTTTTCGGGCATACATTATTCATTCGAGACACTCCGCAACTATCGCTGGTAAGACCACGCTCGTTAAAAGCGGCCGATACTTTGGCATGGCCAATATTCTTGACATGAATTAGTGCGCGATTCGATTGCAATGGGTTCAATACTAAAAACTTAAATTGTCTTTATCGCGACAACGCTGTTCAGTTTCCACATAAGCTGTTTATTGCTCAAATTTAATAAATGTTGGCGATGCTAAGAACCACACTTATTTTCGTTATACATAACTTCATCGCACGTAAAGCAGTTGCTCAAAGCCGCTGTTAATTATTGGAGAATATGCTTGAGAAATTCTCGCAGAGCTGGGATATTCCGCAGCCGAGCAGGTGCAGATGTTTGAACATCAATTGGTTGCTGAGCCTTGTTTTATGTATGACGTGGGCTTTCGCACAAAACCCAATCAGGAGTTGAAATGACTGAAAACAAAGTGATTCGGCCGGATCCTATGCTGACTCCCGACACCGCTTTTTTTTGGGAAGCGGCAGAGCGTGGAGAGTTAATGGCGCAACAGTGCAGCAAGTGTGGTAAATACGAGCACCCACCGCGCCCGATGTGTCCGCAGTGCAACAGTCTGGATAAACGCTATGTCAAACTGAGCGGTAAGGGCACGGTGTATAGCTGGTGCATTCCGCGCTACCCGCTCATTCCGATATTCGATAATCCCCTCGTGACGGCGTTGATACAACTCGATGAAGGTATTCGTCTGATGTCCAATGTAGTTGGTTGTGAGGTCGATGAAGTTACTAACGGAATGAAAGTTGAAGTCTGTTTTGCACCCACTGCGGGTGGCAAAGCGGTACCGCTGTTTCGCCCACGTAAGGAGGACTAACTGGTATGTCAAAATTAAATACGGCTATTGTCGGAATTGGCCAGACCGAGTTTTCTAAAGCGTCGGGGCGCAGTGAATTGCAATTGGCTTGCGAATGTATCAAGGCCGCATTGGATGACGCCGGATTAACACCGGCAGATGTCGATGGTATGACGACGTTTACCATCGATAACAATGAAGATGTCGATCTGGTCGCTTCATTAGGTATCGAAAATTTACGCTTTTCTACCCGCACTCCGCACGGCGGCGGCGGCTCCTCCGCTTTGCTCACTCACGCTGCCGCAGCAATCAGCGCAGGCCTGGCTGATGTCGTCGTCGTTTGGCGGGCGATGAACGAGCGTTCCGGTAAACGCTTCGGTCAGGCGCATATGTCCAATGCTGGTGGCACCGGTACCGGCACCGATTTTATGAACTGGGCCATGCCTTTTGGTGCGCTGACACCGGCCAATTGGGTGTCGATGAACTTTCAGCGTTATATGCATAAATACAATGTGACTAACGAAGATATTGGGCGTGTATCGGTGACGATGCGCCGTCACGCGGCGACCAATCCCGCTGCCTGGTTTTACCAGAAGCCTATCACGCTTGAAGATCATCAGAACTCCAAATGGATTATCGAGCCGGTGCTGCGTTTATTTGATTGCTGTCAGGAAAGCGACGGCGGTGTAGCTATCGTGTTGACCAGCGCAGAGCGCGCCCGCGATTTAAAACAAAAACCGGTGCGCATTGCGGCGACAACCCAAGCAGTGCCCAAAGGTACGGGCGGTGTAACCAATTTTTATCTGGATGAACTCGCTCAGTTTAAAGAGGGAGAAGTGATGGCGGCCGAGCTCTATCGGCAATCGGGGTTATGCCCTGCGGACATCCAAGTAGCGATGATATACGATCACTTTACGCCGACCGTTTTGATGCAGCTTGAAGCGCTGGGATTCTGCAAGCTGGGCGAAGCTAAGGATTTTGTCAAGGATGGGAATATCGGCTTGCAAGGAAAAATCCCGGTGAATCCTAATGGTGGTTTAATCGGTGAGGCTTACATTCACGGCGTGAACAATATCGCTGAGGGTGTACGGCAACTACGGGGCACATCGGTCAATCAAATAGCCAATGTAAAAAATGTTATCGTTTCAGTGGGAATGAGCGGCGCCATACTCAGCACTATGTAATCGATGTAATTCGGCGGTGGGTTGCAATCGCTTCTCACCGTCTTCCACATCAGCAAAAATATCGCGATTTTCGAAGCTATCCGTGAGCATGATTTTTCGGATATTCGGTAAGCGCATTCAAATACCAGAATAAAAATTTCGAACGTCAACTCTTCCCCATTCGATAACAAATAATTTTTTGCCAATACCACACATGAAACTCCAGCTCGCGTGTTGCTGTCGATGTAATGACGTCTCAATGCGAGAAATGCCATGCCCGAAGGCCCCAGCATTGTCATTCTGCGAGAAGAAACTGAACATTTCGCCGGCCATGAAATTTTGCGTGTCGAAGGCAACAGCAAGATCGATCAGCAGCGGTTGCTCGGTCAGACCGTGGTAGCGGTGCGCACCTGGGGCAAGCATTTTTTGATCGAGCTGTCGCAGTTTTCCGTTCGCATCCACCTGCTGCTGTTTGGCAGCTATCGCATTAACGAGCGAAGGGATACGGAGCCCCGTCTGAGTCTGGGTTTCGACAATGGCGAGCTGAATTTTTACAGTTGCTCGGTGCAAATCATCGAAGGCCCGCTGGAATTACGTTACGACTGGAAGACCGATATTATGTCGGATCAATGGGATGCCAGCCTAGCTCTGAAAAAATTGAAAGTCATGCCCAATGCGCTGGTTTGCGATGTTGTGCTCGATCAAGATGTATTCGCCGGCGCCGGCAATATTTTCAAAAATGAAGTGTTGTTTCGCATCCGCGTGCATCCTTTGTCGATCATCGGTGCATTGCCCGCGACCAAGCTGCGCGAATTGGTCGCGCAGATTCGCATCTACGCATTCGAATTTCTCGAATGGAAAAAAGCGTTTGTCCTTAAAAAACATTGGTTGGCGCACCGACAAAGCATCTGCCCGCGCTGCGAAATTCCGTTGATAAAAACTAAATTGGGCAGAACCAACCGGCAGAGCTTCTTCTGCGCAAGCTGTCAGAAGCGATATGCATGTGGCAACTGAATCGCTGCCTGCACAATCGGTCTGGCCCAGGCGGGAACGGCGGCCAATGCTGCAGCGTCGTCGGGATCGGGGTAGAGGAGTTTTCCTGCGCTCATCTCCATCACCAGCAACGGTTCCGGAATTTCCTCGCTGGCGGCAACGTCGGCGCTGTTATCGAATACCTGCAGATGCGCGAGCCGTGGCAGCAGCGCAATAAGGTTTTTGCGCGAACTATTCCAGCGTTCGCGAATTTTCTTTTCCGGAATGTCGTGACCGCCGTGCGCCACTCGAAATTGCACGCGCTGAATATGCAGCTCGGCGGAGGCAAGACCGCAATACAGCATAATGACGTCGTGGGTTCCGGCTGCCGCCAGCATTTTCGCGATAGTGCTGCCGCCCAGCGTAGTTTCGAACGCGAAATTTTCGCCCGCGTTGAGCGCAGCCTCCAGCCGTGCCCTGCCGTATTCCCAGGCTATCGCATTGGCTTCGGCTGGATTGGCGCCGAGCGTTGCTATCAACTCACTGGCGTATGTATCGGGGTTGAACCAGATCAGGCCCGATTCTGCGATCAGCGCGCCGCCGATCGAACTCTTGCCGGCGCCATTCACCCCGGCGAGCACCAAAACAAAGGGGCGAGCGGGGGTGTTTCCATTCATTAGAACGTTTCACCCGCCTTGGGCCGGCGGGCAAGCGCACCTTTTTTCTGCAGCAGCTTCGCAACTTTTCGGCGGGAGTCGGGCGCTTGCAGCACGGCCAGGCGTTCCTCGAAACGCCCCGCCAATTCATCGAGCACGGTCTGTTCGCGCGCTTTCAACGCCTGGATTTCGATGGTCAGTTTTTCGTAGGCGCCGACATCGAGTACCACCATTTCGACCTCGGAGTGATTGGTGATGGCGACACTGCCGCGTTGACGCACCAACCGTGTCAGCTCCGACCATTTATTTTTGACCTGGGACGAGGCCTGACGCGGCAAGTCTTCAATCAACGGCAAGTTTGAAATCATGGCTATCTCCGACATATCCAATTTAGCTATTATAGCCATATTAGCCATTCTGTCTAATTTTCCAGCTCAATGCTCGGTTTCGCTCTGGCGAGCCGGAGCTTTTTCAATTGACCTGCTGCGGTATTCGCTGGGATAAAATCCGGTCCAATTTTTCATCGCGCGCGAGAACGAGCTTGTATCGGAGAAGCCGGCTTCAATGCTGATTTCACAGATGCTCTTGGAATTGTCCGCTAACAGATTTAACGCAACGACGCGCCGCACGTCTTCTTTGATTTGATTAAAACTGGCGCCCTCTTCCGATAATCTGCGCCGCAATGTATGCGAATTCAATTCGCATTGTTTCGCGGCGTATTCCATCAACGGAAATTCTTTGTGATCCATAAAATAGGCGCGCAAAAAATTGGCGAGCCGCAATTTAATCGGTTCGCTGGTGCCGGGTATTTCGCCGAAGCGGCAAGCGCTAAATAAAAATTCATCGACTTTACCGGCCTCCTTAATGACCGGCTTGTGCAAATATTCTTTTCTGAATACGAAGCGCGCTTTAGGTTGAAAAAATTGGCAGGGTACGCCCAGCGCGAGTGCATATTCGTGTTCGGATATCTGCGGCGCGTGCGCAAATTCGAAGCGAATGCAATCGATTTTTTCTCCGATCAACCAGCTTGCGATACTCCACATCACCAGCGTCCACCATTCGCTCAGAAAATGGCAAAACTCCGAGGAGGAATCGGCAATCTCCTGCTGGACAGCAACCAATTCGCCCTCTTCAACCAACGTGAACTGAATATTCGGAGAGAGCACCGAATAAAATCGAAATGCCTTGTTCAACGCCTGCTCTAAATTCGGTGCGGATAATGCCAGGTCGAGCATAAGCTCGATAAAACCGGGTCGGCCGCCGGTAGTGGTTAATTCGCAAAACTGGTTTTTCAGCAGCGATTTTACCTGGCGCGAAAGCATCAGCAATTCGGTGAAATTAAAACTTTGCTTATGCTGATCGGCAGGCGTCCCTACCGGCACCCCGCTGTATTCGAGAATGGTTTGTAAATCGTAGCCCTGATTAATGGCGACTTGAATGAAGCTGCGGGCGTAGCAATCGATTAAATGTGATGCGGACATAGCGGCGTCCTCCGGCTACTTATCTAAACGCTACCTCTGAACAACTCGTAACGTCACGCAGCGATGTAACGATTGCTGCGTCAAAATCGGCAAACATGCGATCAATTGTAAAGTGTCGGGCTTCCATTTGCTAAAGCCTCTGCCAGTATACCGAGATGATGGTCCTGGTCGCCCATATGTTTTTCCAACGCAATTAATCGCCGAAAATAATGCGATGCATTCAGTTCGTCGGTCATGCCGATAGCGCCGTAGGTCTGCATCGCGTTTTCAGCGACGAAGCGGCAGCCGGCACTGATCTGCGTTTTGGCGGCCGCAAGAATTGCAGGTCGCGTAGCGCGGTTCAGCGCATTTGATACCGCGAGCCATGCGAGCGGTCTCGATAGCTCGACCTGCGTGAACATATCGACTAAACGGTGCTGCAGGATTTGGAATTTTCCAAGCGGACTGCCGAATTGTTTTCTGACTTTTACATAGTCGAGCGTGTTTTTCTGCAAAGCGAACATCGCGCCCGCCGCTTCGACACAGGTTGCGGCCAGTAATAGCGCGAGCGCATCTTCGATTGCTAAATGCGCGGGTTCTAATCCCCGCAGGCGCGATGATGTCGGCAATTCCAGATTATCAAACGTCAATTCCGCCAACTGCGCGCCATCGATTCCTCGATAAGGTGCAACGTGCACGCGATCGGATTTCGCATCGACTAGCCATACCGATAAATCCGTTTGGTCAGTTGCGTTCTCTGCCATCTGCGCGGTGACGAACCAATAATTCGCAGTAGCCGCGCCCGGCACCGCGGTCTTACGCCCGCTGAGTCTATAACCGCCGGGACACGTTGTCGCCGTGGTGCGTATAGCGCCGCGCACGCCCATATCGTGTTCGGCATGGGCGAACGCCATTTGCATTTCGCCGCTTGCCAATGTCGGCAGCAAGCGAGTTTTTTGCTCATCCGAACCGAGAGCAATCAACAACGAACCACATGCGAGAATATTGTTGGCGAACGATTCGACGACCAGATGTTTTCCGAACGCTTCAACCACCGTTATAGCCATTGTCAGCGGCGCCGCGGAACCGCCGTATTCTTCCGGCAACGAAATACCGAGCCAACCCATTGCGCCAAAAGCGCGCCATTGCTTCGCGTCGAAATAAGGTATCGGCTGATCCAATACCGCGCGGCGATGTTCGAAGGTATATTCGTTGTGAAGATACTTCTCCACGCTATCGATAAAATGCTGTTGGTCTTCATCGAAATCAAATTGCATGTGCTTATTCCGAGTTTTAAAAATTAAGAATTTTAATTAAGTATTTTTCCAATTTAACTATCCCACCGATCTCGCAGCGGGTTGGCGCCGGAGGGGGTTCTCTTTTTCAGGACGAGAAGGTGATCTTATCGAAGCTGCATGCCATTCGTCATCGGAGAAGTCGTCAAGCTC
>DASXYH010000271.1:0-5155 GCA_036502545.1 Spongiibacteraceae bacterium | reverse complement strand
CGAGCTGATCAATTTATTGCAGGGCGGTTACGCCGTACAGCGTCAAGGTGATGGCCGGCAATGGTTGCGCACCGCCAAAGTTGCAGCCGCGGCGCTTGCTGTTTATGTCGCTGTGAGCGCCATCAGCGGTATATGGTTTTCCTGGCGCGCGGAAAAAATCAAAGAACAAACCTTCAGCTATTACCATGAATTATTTCCGCAAGAGCGCCGCGTAGTGAGTCCCAAAAAACAGATGCAGGCGCATTTGCGCGGCAGTGCTGTCGCAGTATCGCCGCTACCGTTGTTGACTAAGGCTGCATTGGGATTGCGCAATAACACGATGCAGCTCGACGAATTGCGCTACAGCCAGCAACACGACGATTTGCAATTGCAATTGCGTGCGCCGACGCTGGAGGCGCTCGATCGCATCAAACAACAATTGAGCGGTGTCGGCTTGAATGTCGAGATTATTTCCGCGGCGCAGCGCGGCTCCGAAACACTGGGACGAATACATTTGCGCGAGAGCTGACATTCAGCGAACAGCACTCAACGAAAACGGAGAGCGATAATGAAAACTGCTGATGAATTTTTAGAAGCATTGCGCGAACGCATTGCTGCCACTGTGCCTGCGCAAAAACTCTGGGCCTACTACGAAGCCGCAGCCCCGCGCGAACAGCTGGCATTAAAAGCGCTGGGCGGTTTTCTGGCGTTGGTACTGTTATTGGTCTTATTGATTTTACCGCTGCATCGTTTCAATGCCGATGCTATCGCCGACTATCGCGCGCAGCAGGATACATTGGCGTGGATGCAAAGCAATCGCGCGGCGACCGGCAACAGCGAACAAAAACAGCGTGCGCCGGGCGATTCGCTGCTGACGTTGGCGAATCAAAGCGCGCGCAATTTTGGCCTTGCTTTCAAGCGCTATGAACCGAATGCCAATCAAGGTTTGAATTTGTGGCTGGAGCAGGTGCCGTTCAATCAGATCGTAAAATGGCTCGATGCGCTCGAGCGCGATTACGGTGTGGTCGCGGTTGAGCTAACGGTGAGCCGCCGCGATGCCGCTGGCGTGGTCGATGTGCGCGTGATATTGCAGGGCTGACGGCGCGCTATGTACAACCATCATTTTGGTTTGGCCGAGGCGCCGTTTTCGATTGCGCCGGATCCTCGCTATTTATATTTAAGCGAACAGCATCGCGAAGCATTGGCGCATCTTGTCTACGGCATCGGCGATCACGGCGGTTTTGTAGTGCTCACCGGCGAAGTCGGCACCGGTAAAACCACCGTCTGCCGTTGTCTGCTGCAGCAGGTGCCCGAGCACATCGATATCGCCGTCATCGTCAATCCGAAATTGAATGCGCACGAATTGTTGCAAACGATTTGCGAAGAGTTGGGCGTCGCGTCCACGGAAGACGTACCCACTTCAAAACAATTGCTTGACGCGCTGAATTTGTTTTTGCTGGCGACGCACGCGCGCGGCCGCAATGCGATTCTGATCGTCGACGAGGCGCAAAATTTATCGCCCGATGTATTGGAACAACTGCGTCTGCTCACCAATCTCGAAACCAATCAGCGCAAATTGTTGCAGTTGATTTTGCTTGGGCAACCGGAATTGAATACGCTGCTGGCGCAACCGTCATTGCGCCAGCTCGCGCAGCGTATCACCGCGCGTTATCATCTGCGGCCGCTCGCGCGCAACGAGGTGACGAGTTATATCGAGCATCGTCTCGCGGTAGCGGGCGGGCGCGGCCATTTGTTCAGCGGTGCGGCGATCGTATTGATTTATCGCTACAGCAAAGGTATTCCGCGGCTGATCAATTTGCTGTGCGATCGCGCCTTGCTCGGTGTGTACGCGCAGAGCGGCTCGGCTGTCGACATCGCGATGGTCCGACGCGCGGCGGTGGAAGTGCTGCCGCCGCGCGCTTTCGGTATTAATAATTTGCTGCCGCGTCGCGTGGCGAGGATTGCGACCGCGATAATCGCTGGCGCGGTAATTGCCGGCGCGATTTATTTTTTGCAGCATCGCTTCTCCAATAATGTCGCCGTTGCGAGCTCCGCTAGCGCACAGGATTGGCGCTCTGTACTCGAACGTTCGGCTGCCGATAAAGCCTCCGCATTGCGTGAATTATTTCAGCTGTGGAATGCCGATGCGGCTCCTATCGGCGCGACCGATTGCGCAATTGCCAGCGCCAAACTGAATTGCGTAGCGTTGCACGCAGTGCAGCTCGACGATTTGCGTCGCTACAATGTTCCCGTTGTGCTGGAGCTGCAGCGTAGCGATAGCGCCGCACTGCAGTTCGTTGTGCTCAAGCGTTTACAGAGTTCGCAAGCGCAAATTGATTTCGCCGGCGGCAGTTGGCAAGTGGCGTGGGCGGATATTGCAAAATGGTGGCGCGGCGATGTGTTATTGCTGGTTCCGGCGCCGATTGCGCAATTGCCGCTGCAGCCTGGAGCTAGCGGCGATTTAATCGCTTGGTTCGATGAGCAGTTATATCGCCATTTTCATCGCAACGAGCGCCGCTGGTTACGCGAGGTCTATGACAGCAGCGATAAGTTAACCGATGGCGCCGCCAAGCAGGCATGGCTGGCCAGTCATTATCTGGCATTGCAGCAGGCACCCGCGGCCGAAGTGTACGATGCTGCACTGTTTGCGCAGATCAAACGCTTCCAGCAAGAACAGGGTCTGCCCGATAACGGCGTAATCGATTTGCACACCGTGCTCGCTTTGGGCCGTCTTGCGGATGCGTCCCAGCCTTTGCTTGCAACGGCTGCGCAGAAGCAGGGCAGTTGATATGTCGCTGATCCTCGACGCATTAAAAAAATCCGAACAGCAACGCCAGCGCGAGAAAGCGCCGGGCTTGCAAAGTATTCATCAGCCCAACGCGCCGAGCGTTGCGAAATCGTCACGACTTTGGTGGCTGTTATCGATTATCGGCGCATGCAATATTGCATTGTTGGCGTATTGGTTTTGGCGGCAGCAACTGCCAATCGCCCCGGCTCCGCAAGCGCAGTCAATTGCTAAACAAGAGCCAACTATTAATCAACAGCAACCAAGTTCCGCGCAAAATTCGACAGCGCAATCGCAAGCGTCTGCACAAACCGCCGTGAGCGTTGCGCCGACGGCGGAGTTCACGCGGATTTCGCCGGCTCCGGCGCAAAATCAAACGGCGCAGTTGCCGGCAACGCAGAGAATAGAAGAGGTTAATGAGTTGCCGGATGACGTGCGCAACAATCTTCCGGCGATGACGTTTTCGTTTCACGTGTACTCGGAAAATCCGCAACAGCGCACGATTATTATCAACAACAGACGCATGCGCGAAGGCGATGAAGTGAGCGCGGGATTGCAGTTACAGCAAATCACGGACGATGGTGTGGTGTTATTGTTTACCGCGCATCGCATTCATATCGGCGTGCTGTCGGGCTGGTAGTCCTTGCAACTTAAATTTACTGCTCGGCAGGCTGCGGCGCGGCGTCGTTATCTTTCTTCTGCGGCGAAATCTGCTCGAACTCAGGCAATGTCGGCGGACCCGACGATTCGAGTTTGCCGTCTTTAAATTTCATTTGCTGAACCTGCATTTCGTCGTACTGATTGCGACTGATTTTGTTCGCCGCGATATCGGAATCGATCACGACGGGATGAATGAAAACCAATAAATTTTGTTTGGTCGTTTTGTTGTGTGTAGAGCGAAACAGGCGGCCGATCAGCGGCATATCGCCCAGTATCGGCACCTTACTTTGAACGTCCTGGTTCTCGTTGGAGATCAAACCACCCAGCACCAGCGTTTTATCGTCGGAAACCAGTACCTTGGTTGTGATGCTGCGTTTATTGGTGACGATATCTCTCGCACCCGCCAGTGAAGAGTTCACCGTATCGGCGACGGTTTGCACCTCTTGCAGAATATCGAGCGTCACCGATTTGTTGGCGTTGATCTGCGGCGTAATTTTTAGCGTCACGCCGATATCTTTGCGTTCGAATGTGGTAAACGGGTTTTCCGTTGTCGAGGCCGGGCCAGTGCTTTGCCCGGTAATTATCGGAATATTCGAGCCGACAATAATTTGTGCCTGCTGATTGTCGAGCGTCATCACCGAGGGTGTCGATAATATGTTTGCTTTCGAGTTCGAGCTCAATGCGCGAATCGCCGCTTGTAATGAACCGCCTGTGTAATAGCCCAGCGTAAGGCCGGCGCCCGGTGCCGCTTGTGCGATGGCTTTGCCGTCGGCATCGATACCGGTGATTGTTCCTATCGGCTCCAAGCTTCCCAGTGTATTTACGCCGGCGACCGCGCCGCTGCCTTTTAAGTCGGCAACGTTTGTTGTCGACCACAACACGCCGAGGTCATCGGTGGTGTCTGCGTTGACTTCCACAATCACCGCTTCGACCAACACCTGCGCGCGTTGCACATCGAGTTTGGTGATGATATCACGCACGTTATCGAGCAGATCGGGCGGACCGCTCATGACGATGGCGTTATTGCTCTTGCTCGCTTCGATACTGATCGAAGCATTTTTGACCGCCTCTTCTTTCGCTTCTTTTTGCGCGCTGTTGGTGATGTTTTTCAAAATGGGCAGCAATTCTTCGGCGGAAAGATAGTGAAGAAATACCACGCGCGATGAGGTGGCTGCAGTCAATGGTTGATCGAGCTGCGAAATCAATTGCTGTGCGCGTTGCCGACTGCCGGAGTCACCCGCCAGTAAAATACTGTTCGAGCGCTCATCCGCTGCGATCGATAGCGGAGTTTCTGTACTGCCGGCATTTTGCGAAGCGTTATTGCCTGGCGCGACCAATCCCGCTAACACCTGCGCTACATCGCGCGCGCTGGCGTGCTGCAGTTTCACCACGTCGATATCGAGCGAGCCGCCGCGATCGAGTCGTCGCGATAACTCCACCAGGCGTTTTACATTGTCGCCGCCATCGGCAATTACCAGACTATTGCTTGAATCCAGCGAGGCGATGTAACCGGATGGCGACAGCAGCGGCTTGATAATTTGCGCCATCGCCGAAGACGAAACGTTTTTGATATCGAGCACATGCACGACTTGGCTGCTGTTATTCAGATTGTTAAAATCATCGATCACCGCGCGCGGCGATGTTTTTGCGAGCGCGCTGGGATAAATGCGCAGGATGCCGTCGGCTTCGGAGCTGCTGAATCCATACACCTCTAAAAGTGCCAGAAAGACT
>DASXYH010000270.1:0-3482 GCA_036502545.1 Spongiibacteraceae bacterium | reverse complement strand
CCGCCGTATTTCGATTCGATGTGTCTGAAATTAATCGTATGGAGCCTGACCTGGGAAGATACATTGAATCGCGGTTCGCGCGCGCTCGACGACATGCGTCTGCAGGGCATTAAAACCACCGCGCCGTACTATCAACGTATTTTGGAAAACCCGGTGTTTCGCTCCGGTAAATTCGACACCAGTTTTGTCGATTCGCATCCGGAATTATTGCAGTACTCGGAGAAAAAACGCCCCGAGGAAATTGCGATTGCGATTGCTACTGCAATTGCGGCTTATGCAGGGCTTTAATTTTTTCTTCCCCTGACAAGCGGGATCTTTTTCCTCCCCCTGACAAGGGGGATCGAGGGGGGTTAAGGTTTCTAACCCCTCCCCAACCCTCCCCTTGTCAGGGGAGGGAGTTTGCAAATTGGAGATAATTTAATGAGCAAAGCCAAACCGATTCAGATCACCGATGTCGTGCTGCGCGATGGCCATCAATCGCTGATCGCAACGCGGATGCGCACCGAGGATATGCTGCCGATTTGTCCGCAGCTCGATGCGATCGGCTATTGGTCGCTCGAAGTATGGGGCGGCGCCACGTTCGATGCGTGCGTGCGTTTCCTGAAAGAAGATCCGTGGGAACGTTTGCGCAAATTGCGCACGGCGCTGCCGAATACGCGCCTGCAAATGTTGCTGCGCGGCCAAAATCTGCTGGGCTATCGCCATTACGCCGACGATGTGGTCGCAGCGTTCGTGCAAAAATCGGCGGATAACGGCATCGATGTGTTTCGCGTATTCGATGCGATGAACGATGTACGCAATCTGGAAACCGCGATTCGCGCGGTGAAAAAAGCTGGTAAGCACGCACAGGGCACGATCAGCTACACCACCAGTCCGGTGCACACGAGCGCGCTGTTCGTCGAGCAGGCAAAACGCATGGCCGATATGGGCAGCGATTCGATCGCGATCAAAGACATGGCGGGATTGCTCACGCCGTTCGCGACCGGTGAATTAGTGAAGGCGCTAAAACAAGCAGTAAAAGTACCGATATTTCTGCATTCGCACAGCACCTCGGGGCAGGCGTCGATGTGTCATCTCGAAGCGATTTTAAACGGTGTCGATCACATCGATACTTCGATTTCCGCATTTGCCGGCGGCACCAGTCACCCCGCCACCGAATCGTTGGTCGCGGCGTTGAAAGGTACGCCGTACGAAACCGGTCTCGATCTCGCAAAGCTGCACGAAATCGCCAAATATTTTTGGGACGTGCGCAAGAAATATCATCAATTCGAAAGCGAATTCACCCGCGAAGATGTCAGCGTACAAATCAATCAGGTGCCGGGCGGCATGATGTCGAACCTCGCGAATCAATTGAAGGAACAAGGCGCGCTGGATCGTATCGATGAAGTATTCGCGGAAATTCCGCGCGTGCGCGCCGATCTCGGTTATCTGCCGCTGGTGACGCCGACCTCGCAGATCGCCGGCACGCAAGCCGTCATGAATGTGCTCGCTGGCGAGCGTTACAAAACCATCACCAACGAAGTGAAACGCTATTTGCAGGGCCATTACGGCGCCGCGCCTGCGCCGGTAAATGAAGAATTGCGCCGCCGCGCGATCGGCAATGAGGAAGTGATCGATGTGCGCCCCGCCGATTTAATTCCTAACGAATTACATAAGCTGCGCGAACAGATCGGCACGCTCGCAAAATCGGAAGAAGATGTGCTCACGTTCGCGATGTTTCCCGATATCGGCCGCAAATTTCTGGAAGAGCGCGCCGCCGGCACACTGAAACCGGAATCGCTGATGCCGTTCGAACGCCGCAAAAATACCGAAATCGCCACCGGCACCACCGCGACCGAATTCGTTATCGATGTGCACGGCGAAAGTTACCAGGTTGCTATCACCGGCGTCGGCATTAAAGGCACCGGCAAACGCCATTTTTATTTGACACTCGATGGTGCACCCGAAGAAGTCGTGTTCGAATCGCTCAACGAATACAAAGCGGAAAGCAAAACCGGTCGCAAACAGGCAACCAAGGAAGGCCATGTCACCACCAGCATGCCCGGCAATATCGTTGCGGTTTTGGTCAATGAAGGCGATGCCGTCAAAGCGGGGCAACCGGTATTGGTCACCGAAGCAATGAAAATGGAAGCCGAAGTGCAAGCGCCGATTGCCGGCAAAGTTACCGGTATTTTTGTCGCGAAAGGCGATCGCGTGACGCCGGGCGAAGTGTTGATTGAAATTGAAAAGAACTGATCGAATAAGTATTACGTTCGCTGCAGCAAGCTGATCGCCGCAGTCATTTGCAGCGACCGTAAGCCGCATGGATGCGGCGGCCGAGCCTATAGGGATATATTTACGGCGTGTCGTCGCAAATGATTGTGGCGATCGGCGATTCAGTGGCGCATTCAATCGTTCATGTTATGCTGGCGAAAATAAACTTCAGATTCGCAATGAATACTTCGCTCGGCGCAACGCAGCTCCGCAAGCAAACTCTAATTTATCCGTTGCTGCTACTTTCCGTTTATACACTCATCTGGCTCGCACTCGCGATTGCACCGCGCGATCGCCACGACTGGATGCTCGAAAACGTATTGCCGTTATTATTTGTACCGCTGTTGATCGCGACCTATCGGCAGCATCGCCTGTCGAATCTCACCTACACTGCGCTATTTATTTTTATGGTGCTGCATGCAATCGGCGCGCATTACACCTATGCGAAAGTTCCTTACGACGATTGGTTTAAACAAATCAGCGGTCACAGTTTGAATGCGATGCTCGGCTTCGAACGCAATGCCTTCGATCGTCTTGTGCATTTTCTGTATGGTCTGCTGATGTTTCCGTTGTTCTGGGAATTGTTCGCGCCGCGCATCAATGGCGGCAACGGTTGGCGCTATTTACTCATAGCCGCATTTATGATGTCGCACGCCGGCATTTACGAAGTGATCGAATGGCTCGCCGCCGTCGGTTTCGGCGGCGATCTCGGTGTCGCTTATCTCGGTACGCAGGGTGATGAATGGGATGCGCAAAAAGATATGGCGATGGCATTTCTCGGCACCGCGCTGGCCCTAGCCATTTTAATGCTTCATCAACGCCGCACATCGCCGCCGTAACGTGCTCGCGCGATTAAGGATATAATCGCTCCGGTCCGGTACCGTCCGCAATTCGACGCATCTACTAGACTGGAATAAAACATCATCGAGCCTTTGCGCTGCGATCTCATTGTGCAGCCGGCCCGGTATTTTTTATTGGATGGCCGCGCGCTTCGCGCAGTCATTACAGATGAGGCACAGAGAAAAATGAATCCGCGCGTCGGCGTCATCATGGGCTCAAAATCCGATTGGGCGACCTTGCAGCACACGGCGGAAATGCTGGAGAAATTCGGTATTCCGCATGAAGTGCGCGTGGTATCCGCGCATCGCACACCGGATTTGTTGTTTCAATACGCCGAGCAAGCGGCCGAACGCGGCATCGAAATAATTATCGCGGGTGCCGGCGGCGCT
>DASXYH010000269.1:0-3518 GCA_036502545.1 Spongiibacteraceae bacterium | reverse complement strand
ATCAGCGAAAACGTCAGCGAGATAATCGTAAAGCCGATCTGCTGCGAACCTTTCAGCGCCGCCTGCAACGGCGATTCGCCTTTTTCGATGTAGCGCGAAATATTTTCGATGACGACGATGGCGTCGTCGACGACGAAACCTGTCGATATGGTCAGCGCCATCAATGTCAAATTGTTAATACTGAAGCCGGCGACATACATGAGGCCGAAAGTGCCGACGATTGACAGCGGCACCGCAAAGCTCGGAATGATCGTCGCCGGAATATTGCGCAGAAATACGAAAATCACCGCGACCACCAGCGCCACCGACAACATCAATTCGAACTGCACATCTTTAACGGAGGCGCGAATCGTTGTGGTGCGATCGGTCAGCACGCTGACATCGACCGCCGCCGGCAATGCCGCACGCAAATCCGGCAATAATTTTTGGATGCGATCGGCCACCGCGATGACATTGGCGCCCGGTTGACGCTGAATATTCAGCACGATCGCCGGCGTGCGATCGGCCCAGGCGGCGAGCCGGGTATTTTCGGCGCCGTCAATGGTCGATGCGATATCGGCGAGTCGAATCGGCGCGCCGTTGCGATAGGCGATAACGAGATCGCGATATTCGGCGGCCGAACGCAATTGATCGTTGGCATCGATGGTCGATGCGCGCGCGGGGCCATCGAAACTGCCTTTGGCCTGATTCGAATTTGCATTGCCGATCGCGGTGCGCACGTCGTCGATGCTCATACCATACGACGCGAGCGCTTTCGGATTGACTTGAATACGCACCGCGGGACGCTGACCGCCGCTGACGCTGACAAGGCCGACGCCGGATACCTGCGAAATTTTTTGCGCGATGCGCGTATCGACCAGATCTTCGACTTGCGGCAACGGCAATGTTTTCGATGCAATCGCAATCGTTAAAATCGGCGCATCGGCGGGATTCACTTTGCTGTACACCGGCGGTGTCGGCAGATCGGTCGGCAATAAATTCGCGCTGGCATTAATTGCCGCCTGCACCTGCTGCTCAGCGATATCGAGACTTAAATCGAGATTGAATTGCAGCGTGATAACCGAAGCACCGCCGGAACTCGTCGACGACATCCGCTTGAGACCGGGCATCTGTCCGAGTTGGCGTTCGAGCGGCGCGGTCACCGACGATGTCATCACATCGGGACTGGCGCCGGGATACAGCGTGACGACTTGAATCGTCGGGTAATCAACTTCGGGTAACGCCGATAACGGCAGCTGTTTATACGCGATCAAACCGGCGAGCAGAATTGCCACCATCAATAACGAAGTGGCGACCGGTCGAAGAATAAAAAGCCGCGACGGATTCATTTACTGCCCCGCATCGGCTTTTTTACGATGCGGATGATCGCTTTTATTCGCATTGCCAAGACGCTGCCAGAAATGTTTCTTCTCGTTATTGTCCGGCGGACGCTGCGCGTTGGATTCCACCACCTGGCCATCGCGCTTCACCGGCTCGACCGCGATGCCATCGCGCAATTTATCGAGTCCTTCGGTGATGACTTCATCGCCCGGTTTAATACCGTCTTCGATAACAACGCGATCGCCTTCGGTATCGCCCACCCGCACACTCCGCAATTTCACTGTGTTGTCGCTGTTGAGCAAATAGACGAAGTTATCCTGCGCACCGCGCTGCACCGCGCTAACCGGCAGCAGCGTGACGCCGCGCAGCGTATCGATCTGCATGCGGATATTGACGAATTGATTCGGGAACAGCGCGTTGTCGTCGTTCTTGAATTCGGCTTTGAGTTTTACCGTTCCCGTCGTGGTATCGATCTGGTTATCGACGGTCAGCAGCGATCCGGTTGCGAGTTTAAATTTTTGTTGGCGATCGTACGCATCGACGCTGAGTGTTTGCTTCGCATTCAATTTCTGCACGAGGCGCGGCAGATTATCTTCGGGCAGCGTGAACACGACATACATCGGTTGCACCTGCGTGATCAGCACGATGCCATTGGTATCGGACGCGTGCACAATGTTGCCGGGATCGACCTGGCGCAGACCGACGCGGCCGCTTGCGGGCGCGACGACCTTCGCATACGTCAATTGCAATTTCGCATTGGCAACCTGACCTTCATCGATCTTCGTGCTGCCTTCGTATTGGCGCACCAACGCTGCCTGCGCATCGACCTGCTGTTTCGCGATCGAATCCTGCGACCATAATGTTTGATAGCGCTCAAGATCGATCTGCGCGTTTTTCAACAGCGCGGTATCGTGCGCGAGTTGTCCCTCGGCCTGCATCAATTGCACTTCGAACGGGCGCGGATCAATTTCCGCCAGCAGTTCGCCGGCTTTTACAAATTGTCCCTCCTGAAAATGCAGTCGCAGCAATTGCCCATCGACGCGGCTTTTTACCAATACACTGTTTGCCGGCGTTACGGTACCGAGTCCGCCGAGAAATAATTTGAGTTCGCCCTGCACCGCTTTGGCGGTTGCGACCGGAATTGTTTTATCGAAACCAGCGCGCCCATGGCTATCGGCGGCGCTATTTTTTCCCCACCAATACCACGCTATAAAAAGCGCGCCAGCGATCAACGCCAGCGATAGCCATTTCTTTTTCGGCCAGTGTCTTTTGAAATTGTCGCGCGGCGGGAACAACGCCATAGAAAAACTCCTAGATATTTACTGTTTTCCAGACCCGCTCGGGTTCGTTATCACCGCTTTCAGTCTCGGCGAGCGGCGCCTACGGGTCAATGCGCAAACCCGTCATTCTTCCGCAAATAGCCCGCAAACATTGAGGAAAGTTTGAGGATGTAAGTTTGCTTTAAGCGTTATCACTTAACGTAATGCATTCGGGCTAGCGTTGCGCCGCCGATTTCCTGTCCGGCGAACGATCAGCGATAATGCGCGCCTTCGCGCCAATCCGGAACGATCGATGCTGTCATTCGCTTTAACCGAAAAGACCAGAAAACTGCTGTGGTGGAGCCTCGGTTTTATATTCATCGCCCGCATTATTTGCAGCGTGGTGGTGCCGCTGACCGATACCACAGAAGCGCGTTACGGCGAGATCGCGCGCAAGATGCTCGAAACTGGCGATTGGATTACACCGCAGCACGATTACGGCGTGCCGTTCTGGGCCAAGCCGCCACTGTCGACATGGCTTTCCGCATTCAGCATGAAGTTGTTCGGCGTCAATGAATTCGCCGTGCGTTTACCATCGCTGTTGCTCGCTATCGGCATGCTCGTCATTGTTTGGCAATGGAATGCGCAACGGCGCGGCCGCGATTTTGCGCTCGCGGTGTGCGCCGCACTCGCTGGCATGAGTTTATTTTTTATGGCGGGCGGCGCCGTGATGACGGATTCGAGCCTCGCCTTTTGCACAACGCTGACGATGGTGTCGTTCTGGCGCGCGCTGCATTCGCAGCAAAAGTATTGGGGCTATCTGTTTTTTGTCGGCCTCGGTATCGGTTTGCTGGCAAAAGGACCGCTGGTCGGCGTATTAACTTTTCTGCCGATCCTGCCGTGGATCGCGTTTCGAAAAAACTGGCTGCAGGTATGGCG
>DASXYH010000268.1:0-2839 GCA_036502545.1 Spongiibacteraceae bacterium | reverse complement strand
TCCGGGCCGAGAAAACCCATCGACAATAAAATCAATTCGGCTTCCCAGATTTTTTCCGAGCCCGGCACTTCTTTCATCGTGAATTTGCCGCCCTCGTTGACCCATTCGACGTTGACGGTTTTAATGCCTTTCAGATTGCCGTTGTCGTCGCCAATAAAACCTTTGCTGAGGATGCAATATTCGCGCGGGTCTTTGCCGAATTTATGTGCAGATTCGGAGTGGCCGTAATCGACGCGAAAAATTTTCGGCCAGGTCGGCCACGGATTATCCAGCGCGCGATCTTCCGGCGGTTGCGGTAGCAATTCGAAATTGACGAGGCTTTTCGCACCGTGACGCAGCGAGGTGCCGATGCAGTCGGTGCCGGTGTCGCCGCCGCCGATGACGATCACATTTTTATCTTTCGCCGAAATGTAATTGCCGTCAGCGAGATTGGAATCGAGCAGGCTTTTCGTGTTCGCCTTCAAAAATTCCATTGCCATATAAACGCCTTTGAGCTGGCGATTTTCGATCGGCAGATCGCGGCCATTGGTGGCGCCGGTGGTGAGCACTACCGCGTCGTTTTCCTGCTGCAGTTTTTTCGCATCGACAGCATTCGGACCGCTGCCGCCGACGTCGGCGTTGGTGACGAATTGCACGCCTTCGGCTTTCAAAATATCGAGACGACGCTGTACTACGTCTTTGCCGAGTTTCATATTCGGAATGCCGTACATCAGCAGGCCGCCGATGCGATCGGCGCGCTCGTAAACAGTAACGGTGTGACCGGCTTTATTCAGTTGCGCGGCGGCGGCGAGACCCGCAGGCCCAGAGCCGACAATCGCAACTTTTTTGCCGGTGCGTAGCGCAGGCGGTTCCGGTTTTACCCAGCCCTCTTGAAAGCCGCGATCGATAATCGAATATTCGATATTTTTTATCGTCACCGGTTTATCGACATTGCCGAGCACGCACGAACCTTCGCAAGGCGCCGGGCAGACACGGCCGGTGAATTCGGGAAAATTATTGGTGAGATGCAGGCGATCGAGCGCATCCTGCCAGCGATCGTTGTAAATCAGATCGTTCCATTCCGGAATTAAATTCGACACCGGGCAACCGTCGCCCGATTGGCAAAACGGAATGCCGCAATCCATGCAGCGCGAAGCCTGGGTTTGCAAATGCTCGGTTTTAACTTCGGTGTACAATTCCGCGTAATCGAGCAATCGCGTTTCGACATCGCGGTAAGGCTGCGGATCGCGCGCGAATTCTTTAAAGCCGGTCGGTTTACCCATAACTCTTTACTCTATCCCCATCTCCACGTTTCGGCTGAAGCCACTTACAGCGCATTCGCCGCCGCTTTGCTCATGCCGCGGAAACAATGTTGTGACGCTGTTCGAGCTTTATTTTTTGCTGCAGCAAAACGCGTTTGTAATCGGTCGGTATCACTTTCACGAATTTCGCCAACGCATTTTGCCAGCTGGCCAGCAAGCGCAGCGCTACGGTGGAGCCCGTGTACTCGGCGTGCCTCTGGATCAGCGCTTTTAATTCGGCGATATCTTCAGCGTCGTCGACGCTTTCGAGTTCGACCATACCCATGTTGCAGCGCGCGCTGAAATCACCGGTTTCATCTAACACATATGCTAAGCCGCCGCTCATGCCGGCAGCGAAATTGCGCCCTGTCGCGCCGAGCACGACAACGCGGCCGCCCGTCATGTATTCACAGCCGTGATCGCCGATGCCTTCGATAACGGCGGTGGCACCGCTATTGCGCACGCAGAAACGTTCGGCCGCGATACCGCGGAAAAACGCTTCACCCTGCGTTGCGCCGTACATGACGACGTTGCCGATCAGAATATTTTCTTCGGCTTGAAACGTGCTGACCTTCGGCGGATAAACGACGATACGGCCGCCGCTCAAACCTTTGCCGACAAAATCGTTGCAATCGCCTTCGACTTCGAGCGTCACGCCATGCGCGAGAAATGCGCCGAGACTTTGACCGGCGGAACCGGTCAGCTTGATATGCACAGTATCGTCCGGCAGACCTTCGGCACCCCATTTTTTCGCGATTTCGTGCGATAGCATGGTACCAACCACGCGGTTGATATTGATCACCGGCAATTCGATTTTGACTTTGCTGCCGCTGGCGATCGCTGGCTGCGCCTGGCGAATAATTTCGTTGTCGAGCGCGAGTTCGAGACCGTGATCCTGCGCGATGGTCTGATGCGTGATGACATTCGCGTGCGCTTTTTTCGCCGGCGTCAGAATCGGCGTTAAATCGATGCCTTTCGCTTTCCAATGATCGATCGCACCGTCCATTTCCAGCGCGTCGGAGCGGCCAACCATATCGACTAATTTACGAAAGCCGAGCTGGGCCATAATGGCGCGCAAATCTTCCGCGAGTAGGAAAAAGAAATTGACGACGCTTTCCGGCTTGCCTTTGAATTTTTTGCGCAGTTCCGGGTCTTGCGTCGCGACGCCGACTGGACAGGTATTCAAATGACATTTGCGCATCATGATGCAGCCGAGCGTCACCAGCGGCGCGGTCGCGAAACCGAATTCCTCAGCGCCTAACAGCGCAGCTATGGCGACATCGCGGCCGGTTTTGAGTTGACCGTCGGTTTGCAATACCACGCGCGAACGCAGGTTGTTCATCACCAGCGTCTGATGCGCTTCGGTGAGCCCCAATTCCCACGGCAAACCGGCATGCTTGATCGATGTCAGCGGCGATGCGCCGGTACCGCCATCGTGACCGGCGATAACGATGTGATCGGCTTTCGCTTTCGTCACGCCGGCGGCGACGGTGCCAACGCCCATCTCGGCGACCAGCTTCACGCTAATACGCGCGTTTTTGTTCGCGTTTTTCAGATCG
>DASXYH010000267.1:0-11173 GCA_036502545.1 Spongiibacteraceae bacterium | reverse complement strand
CTCGCCGCCACCATTTCCATCGCACTGGTGATTTTCTGCGTGCTTTTGATGCTGGATATCTGTGTGCGGATCTCTTTGGCGCCTGCCATGAGTCTTCCTCAGCCGTTAAACATTAAGTCCCTCTCCCGCAGGGAGAGGGGAATAACACCATTACCAGGTCTGTGTCGCTTTGAATTTCTCAATCGTCGCTTTGAATTTGGCTTCGATGTCGCTGTTCCAATCGCCGCTGGCGACGATTTGCTTCATTAAATCGCCGATTTCGCTGTGTGCAAACGCGAGCAGCGCGGCTTCGAAATCGAGGATTTTATTGACCGCGATATCTTTCAAATAACCTTCGTTCGCTGCGTACAACAACAGGCCCATTTCGGCGACGCTGCGCGGCGAATATTGTTTCTGCTTCATCAGCTCGGTAACGCGCTGACCGTGATCGAGCTGCGCTTTCGTTGCTTCGTCCAGATCGGATGCGAATTGCGAGAACGCCGCGAGTTCGCGGTATTGTGCGAGCGCGGTACGAATACCGCCGGCGAGTTTTTTGATAATTTTCGTTTGCGCCGCGCCGCCGACCCGCGAGACCGAAATACCGGCGTTCATCGCGGGACGTACGCCGGCGTTGAACAAGCTCGATTCGAGAAAGATCTGACCGTCGGTGATCGAGATCACGTTGGTCGGAACGAACGCGGAAACGTCGCCGGCCTGCGTTTCGATCATCGGCAATGCGGTCAACGAACCGGTTTTACCTTGTACCGCGCCGTTGGTGAATTTCTCAACGTACGCTTCGGACACGCGTGCCGCGCGCTCGAGCAGACGCGAGTGCAGATAGAACACGTCGCCAGGGTATGCTTCGCGACCGGGCGGACGGCGCAGCAGCAACGAAATTTGGCGATACGCCCACGCCTGTTTGGTCAAATCGTCATAGATGATCAGCGCGTCCTGACCGCGATCGCGGTAGTACTCACCCATCGTGCAGCCGGTGAACGCGGCGAGATATTGCATCGACGCGGGATCGGAAGCGGTCGCCGCGACGACGACGGTGTGGCCCATCGCGCCGTGCTCTTCGAGTTTGCGCACCACGGCGGCAATCGACGAAGCCTTCTGACCGATCGCAACGTAGATACATTTAATGCCGGAGTTTTTCTGGTTGATGATCGCATCGACCGCAACGGCGGTTTTACCGATCTGGCGATCGCCGATAATCAATTCGCGTTGCCCGCGGCCGATCGGCACCATCGCATCGATCGCTTTCAAACCGATCTGCACCGGTTGATCGACCGATTTGCGCCAGATAACGCCGGGCGCGACTTTTTCGATCGGATCGGTGAGTTTATTGTTGAGCGGACCTTTGCCGTCGATCGGTGTACCGAGTGCATCGACGACGCGACCTTCGAGCTCGGGCCCGATCGGCACTTCGAGAATGCGGCCGGTGCATTTGCATTTCTGGCCTTCGGCGATGCCGAGATAGTCGCCCAACACCACCGCGCCGACAGAGTCGCGCTCGAGGTTCAATGCCATGCCGAAGCGGCCGCCATCGAACTCGATCATCTCGCCGTACATCACGTCGGTGAGACCGTGAATGCGCACGATACCGTCGGACACCGAAACCACGGTACCTTCGTTGCGCGCCTGCGACGATACATCGAGTTGATCGATGCGCTGTTTGATAATTTCGCTAATCTCGGATGGATTCAGCTGCTGCATGCTCTGTTCCTCGATCCCGTTTTCTGCAATTCAAATGAGGTGCAATTCAAAAAATCGCGCAATTTAAAAGCGCACATTCGTTTGGCGTTAAGAGTTCATGGCTTGCGCCAGTTTCGCCAGCCGGCCGCGCACCGAACCGTCGATAACAACATCGCCGGCGCGCACTAAAATTCCGCCGAGCAATGAACTGTCGACGCTCGCATTAATCGTTACGTCGCGCTGCAATTTGCCGCGCAATGCCTGCGCCAAACGCTGCGTTAAATCGCCATCGAGCGCGAATGCGGAAACCACATCGACGTCGATGCTTTTTTCTTGATTCGCTTTCAATTGCTCGAATTGCGCTTGAATATCCGGCAGCAATTGCAGGCGTTTATTGTCGGCGAGCACGCGCACGAAATTGCGAACCTTGTCGCTCAACGCATCGGCGCAGACATCGAGCAGCGCGTTGGCGCGCTGCTCTGCTGTCAGCGCCGGCGCGCTCAGCAATTTTTTCAGCGTCGCGCTTTCGGCAACGGCAGCGGCGGTTGCCAATTGCTTGCTCCAGCCGCCGAGATCATTTTGCGCCAGCGCGTATTCGAACGCCGCTTTCGCGTAGGGCCGGGCCAGTGTGCTCAGTTCCGCCATGTCGGACTCTCCACCATATTCATTTGGCCCACCCTATTCATTTGGCACCTCACAGGCTCGCTGCCAGATTTTCCACCAGTGCTTTGTGCTGGTTTTGATCGATCGACGCCTGCAGCACTTTTTCCGCGCCGGCCAATGCTAACGCCGCCACTTTGCCGCGCAGCTGTTCTTTCGCGCGATTCATTTCCTGTTCGATTTCAGCGTTCGCCGCGGTCTTGATGCGATCGGCCTCGGTGCGCGCCTGCTCTTTCGCTTCTTCGATGATTTGGCTCGCGCGCTTATTGGCCGCATCGATGATCACGGCAGCTTCTTCCTTGGCATGACGCAGCTGTTGCGCCACTTTTTCTTTGGCGAGCTCAAGATCGTGATTGGCGCGATCCGCCGCTTCGAGTCCATCGGCGATTTTTTTCGCGCGCTCGTCCATCATCTTGCGAATTGCACTCCACACGAATGTGTAGCAAAACCACAGGAAGATAAAGAACGTAATGGTCTGGCCGTAAAGAGTGTAATTAATGTTCACGCCGGCACCTCTGTATCAGGGGTTGGGTTGCTAGTACCGTTTCGCACGCCGTGCGCGCGAAACAAATATCAAGCAGCCATGGTCGGAACCAGTACGAACAATACGTACATGCCGATACCTACGCCGATCATCGGTACCGCATCGAGCAGGCCAGCGATCAGGAACATTTTGCCTTGCAGCATCGGTGCAAGTTCCGGTTGACGCGCGGAACCTTCGAGCAGCTTGCCGCCGAGCAGACCGAAACCGATTGCAGTACCCAGCGCGCCCAAACCAATCAGCAGAGCACAAGCGATCAGAGCTAATCCCATGGTGTTTCTCCAGTTCTATGTGGTGGGTTAAATAAAAATGGTGTTGAAAAAAAATTTATCAGTGTTCGTCTTCCACGTTGTGCGCCATGCCCATGTAGACAACGGTCAACACCGTGAACACGAAAGCCTGCAAGGCAATGATGAGAATGTGAAACACCGCCCATCCCCACTGCAATACACCGGCCAGCAAACCGAGCAGCCAACCGGAACCGATCATCACCGCTAGCAGAATAAAAATCATCTCGCCCGCGTAGAGGTTTCCGAACAGCCGCAGGCCGAGAGAGATCGGTTTCGCGATCAACGCGACGGTTTCGAGAATGGTATTAATCGCGATCAGAAACGGAGCAAAAATAATCGGCCAACCCTTGGTTGGAGGGGCGAACGGATGGCAGGTTAATTCTTTGATGAAGCCAATCACGCCTTTTTCTTTAATGCTGAAAAACAGCATCATGATAAATACAGCCAGCGCCATGCCGATGGTGACGTTGGGATCAGTGGTCGGCACGACTTTAAAAAAGAAATGTTCGTTGCCGGAAACTTTAGCCGCCAATTGCGGAAACCAGTCGACCGGAAACAGGTCCATGGCATTCATCAGCAAAATCCACGTGAATGTGGTCAGCGCCAGCGGCGCGATCAATTTGTTTTTATGATGAAACGCATCGCGCACGGTATTGTCGATAAATTCGATCAGCATTTCGACGATGTTCTGCCAACCTTTCGGTACACCGGCGTCAAGTTTTCTCGCCATGCGCGCAAAAAACAGCACGAACAGCAAACCGAGACCGATCGACCACGCCATCGAATCAACATGGATCGCCTGGAAGCCCATGTCTTTGGCTTCTTCGCTGCTGCGCGCCATCGTCCAGGTGGACTGCTCCAGCGTCTCTTCAACGTGACCGTGATGATCCAGGCGCTGATAACCGGCCGGTAATTTGCCGTAAGTGAGGTTGGTAAGATGGTGCCGAATGTAACCTGTAGTGGTTTGGGATTCCCCTGCCATGTTCGATCTCACGCTACCTGGTTTTTGAGCCGCTTTGCCATCGAATCAATCTGCATGTTGCAACGTTGGGATACCGCTAACGCACACCGCTGTGCGCGCCGATATATGCCGCGATGGCCCAATGACAAATTGTCATCCCCAAAAAAGCCAACAGCACCGCTGCAGCAACCAGCGGCTTGACCAATGTGAACACCGCGGCGAACGCACCGGCCGTCAATAAAAACTTGCCTGTTTCGCCGACATAAAACGCTTGCGCAATATGGCGTGCAAACTGGGCACCGCGGAAGCGAAATGCTTGCCGCGCAAAATAATAGCTAGGTCCCACGGAGATTAAACCGCCCAGCAGTACGGAATACGCTGTGGTGATATCCACCCACAAAAATCCCGCTGAGATCAATAACAGCAATCCAAGCAATGCTGCGTAAAGTCTCGCGAGAGGAGGCCTGGCAATGGTGGCGCCCTTGACAGCGGGGAATCGCCTCATGATCACCTCTAAGCCCTTAACTACTTAGGGGCCTTTTTCAGGCTCTCTGCCAGTCCAGCGTCGTCGCTGCTGCTCATACTCAGTGATGAGGTAAAGCGGGCGGCATTATAGGGGGATTGATAGGGCCATTCAACCGCTTTATCGGTGTGTTTTCGGCAAAATTTTGCGTCAGATCGGCTATTTTTTTGCGGTGTTCAACGCGACACAGGATGTGGTGGTGCCCACAACTTCCATCACTAAATAGGGGGTTCACAATTGAAAAGCAACGCTAATTGATATGGCTCAAAATGCCGTCGAGCTCGTCCAAACTGTTGTAGCTCAATACCAATTTACCTTTACCTTTTGCGGTATGTTGAATCATTACCACGGCGCCAATTTTTTCGGCGAGCGAATCCTGCAGCCGTCTGATATCGGCATCGGCGCTCACCACTTTATCCGTATTCGCGATCGGCTTAGCGTCGAGCAATTTACGCACGAGCGATTCGGTTTGGCGCACCGATAAACTTTTGCTGATCACTTGTTGCGCCGTGCTGGCTTGCAGCTCGGGCGCCAAACTCAATAACGCGCGCGCATGGCCCATTTCCAAATCGCCATGCTCAAGCATGCGCTGCACATCGTCGCGCAGCGACATCAACCGCAATAGATTTGTCACCGTCGCGCGCGATTTACCGACCGCGTCGGCGATTTGCTGATGCGTCAGCGTAAATTCGAGTTGCAGGCGCGATAGCGCGATGGCTTCTTCAATGGGATTTAAATCTTCGCGCTGAATATTTTCGATCAACGCCATCGCCATCGCCGCTTCATCGGGCACGTCGCGAATAACCACTGGCACCGTATCGAGACCGGCGAGTTGGCTGGCGCGCCAGCGCCGTTCGCCGGCGATGATTTCGTATTTATCGCGGCCGATTTCGCGCACGACGATCGGCTGCATCACGCCCTGCGCGCGAATCGAATTGGCGAGTTCTTCGAGCGTTTCCTGATTCATATCGCGGCGCGGCTGGTATTTGCCGCGCTGAATAAACTCAACGGGGAGATGCCGCAGTTGACCGTCTTTGCTCGCGGCGCTTGATGGCACTTCCATCGCCGTCGCTGCATCAGCGGCGATTTGCTTGGCGGCATTATGGCTGCCGAGCAATGCGTCCAGACCCCGTCCCAGTCCGCGTTTTTTCATGATGTGTTATCCAGGCTCGCGCCGCTGAGTACAGCTGTTAGTTAAACTATGTTTAGCAAAAAAACTGGCGTTAAGACACTGCGGACACATTGGGAAATAAATTTATTTCAACCGGCCGCCGGCATCGCGTTATAGGTATCGTTGCGACGCAACATTTCCCCTGCCAAGGCCAGATAGGCCATGGCCCCTTTCGATTGTTTATCGTACGACAACACCGGCATACCGAAACTCGGTGCTTCCGCCAACCGCACATTGCGCGGAATAACCGTGCGATACACGCGATCACCAAAATGTTCCGCCAACTGCGCCGATACATCGTTGGTCAAACTGTTGCGCGGATCGTACATCGTGCGCAGCAATCCTTCGATCTGCAAATTGGGATTGAGCACCTGTTGCACGCGCTGAATCGTATCGAGCAACGCGGTCAATCCTTCCAGTGCGTAATACTCGCACTGCATTGGTATCAGCACACCATCGGCAGCGGCCAGCGCATTCACCGTCAACATATTCAACGACGGCGGACAATCGATAATGATGTAATCGTAGGCGGCGCGTTCGATCGTCAACGCATCGCGCAAACGAAATTCCTTTTCGGCACCGTTGAGCAATTCCACTTCGGCGGCGGTCAGATCGCCGTTGGCGGGTAAAATATCGTAGCCGGCATTATCCGCGTGCTGCGCCACTTCGACTACCGGCTGGCGATGTACCAGCACGTCGTAAACGCTGACGACAACGGCGTTTTTATCGATACCGCTGCCCATCGTGGCGTTGCCCTGCGGATCCATATCGATCAGCAACACTTTTTTGCGCGTGGCGACCAGCGAAGCGGCAAGATTCACGCACGTCGTCGTCTTGCCGACGCCGCCTTTCTGGTTGGTCACCGCGAGAACTTTGCCCACACTACGCCCCACAATTTAATCGCCGCTGAAAAATTCAATGGCTATACGCGTGCGCCGCTTTCAACGCATCCGTTTTTTTTCAGTCTCGCGCCGATCGAATCACCACCAGATGACGCTGCCCGATTTCGCCCGGCACCTGCAACATATGGCAGGCATCGACTTTATAGCGTTCCGGCAGCGCGCTCAATTCCTGTTCCGGATAAATTCCTTTCAAAGCCAACAGCGTCCCGTTCGCGGCCAGCAAATGCGCACAACTTTGCGCCATATCCGCCAAGGTCGCAAATGCGCGCGACAGCACAGCATCGTAAAGCTGCGGCGGTTGCCAATTTTCGACCCGGCACTGTATCGCCGTGGCATTGGTTAATTGCAACTGCGCGATGGCCTGCGTCACGAAGCGAATTTTTTTTCCGTTGCTGTCGATCAGCGCGAATTGTTTTTCGGGAAACGCTATCGCCAGCGGAATACCCGGTAAACCCGCACCGGTGCCGACATCGGCATACCGATTTTTCTGCAAATATGGCATTACTGACAAGCTATCGAGCAAGTGCCGCGAAATCATTGCAGCCGGTTCGCGCACCGCAGTCAGGTTATAGGCCCGATTCCATTTCACCAGCAGCGCAAGATAATTCAACAACTGATCGATTGCGGATTCAGGCAATGTTAATTGCAGTTGCTCGATCCCTCGTTGCAATTGTCCGCGCAAATTTTCCACGGTTGTCGCCGGTTTAAATTCAGGCGTTGATAATATTGGCGCAGGCGCTAATATCGGCGTAAGGACGATCGAGCAGGCCGCGTTTTTTCAAATAAATCAGCAGCAGCGAAACCGCGGCGGCGGTCACTCCCGGAATGCGCGAGGCCTGCGCCAGCGTTTGCGGTTTGCCGGCATTTAATTTTTGTTTAACTTCGTTCGATAGACCTTCGACGCCGGCAAAATCCAGATCCTGTGGTAGACGCATATTTTCGTGGCGCCGCAAGCGCTCGATTTCTTCGGCCTGACGATTGATATAGCCCGCGTACTTGATTTGAATTTCAATCTGCTCGGCGACTTGCTCATCGCCAATGTTTTCACCTTTCAAGCCGGCGATATCAGCGTAGTTAATTTCGGGCCGCTTCAGCAGATCCAATAGATTGTATTCGCGCGCAAGCGGGGTTTCGATCAATCGATTCACCTGTTCGGCTTCGGGCGTATGCGGTTGAATCCATGTGCTCGCAAGCCGTTGCTGTTCGCGTGCAATCGCTTCGCGTTTTTCGCAGAAATGCTGCCAGCGGTTGTCGTCGATCAAACCCAATTGGCGACCTTGTTCCGTTAAGCGCAAATCGGCGTTGTCTTCGCGCAACAGCAACCGGTATTCGGCGCGCGAGGTAAACATGCGATACGGTTCGCGCGTGCCGAGCGTAATCAAATCGTCGACCAGCACGCCGACATAGGCCTCATCGCGGCGCGGCGTCCACGCCTCGCGTTCCAGCGCACACAGGCCGGCGTTAATACCGGCGAGCAAACCTTGCGCGGCCGCTTCCTCGTAACCGGTGGTACCGTTGATTTGACCGGCGAAAAACAGATTTTTTATGTAGCGCGTTTCCAGCGAATGCAGCAGATCCTGCGGATTAAAAAAATCGTATTCGATCGCGTAACCGGGGCGCGTAATGTGCGCATTTTCAAACCCTTTGATCGAGCGTACCAACGCCAATTGCACATCGAACGGCAGACTGGTCGAAATGCCGTTCGGATACAACTCGTGCGTGTTCAAGCCTTCGGGTTCGATAAAAATCTGATGCGAACCTTTATCGGCGAAGCGATGAATTTTGTCTTCGATCGACGGGCAATAACGCGGACCGATGCCTTCGATGACGCCGGTATACATCGGCGAACGATCGAGACCGCCGCGAATAATGTCATGCGTCTGCGCATTGGTATGGGTGACCCAGCAACACGTTTGCTGCGGATGTTCGGCCGCGCTGCCGATAAAACTCATTACTGGAATCGGCGTATCGCCCCATTGCTGCTGCAAATCGGTGAAATCGACCGAACGCGCATCGATGCGCGGTGGCGTGCCGGTTTTCAAACGATCGACGCGCAGCGGCAATTCGCGCAGGCGCTGCGCCAACGCGATCGAGGGCGGATCGCCGGCGCGACCACCGGCATGATTATCTAAACCGACATGAATTTTGCCGCCGAGAAAGGTTCCGGTGCATAACACTACGGACGTGGCGAAAAAACGAATACCGGTTTGCGTGACGACGCCTTCGACGCGTTCACCGCGCACGATGAGATCGTCGACAGCTTGTTGGAAAATGGTCAGATTGGCCTGATTTTCAAGGATCGAGCGAATCGCAGCTTTGTACAACGCGCGATCGGCTTGCGCGCGGGTGGCGCGCACCGCCGGACCTTTGCTCGCATTGAGCACGCGAAATTGAATACCGCCGCGATCGGTTGCACTCGCCATAGCACCGCCGAGTGCATCGACTTCTTTGACCAAGTGACTTTTGCCGATACCGCCGATGGCCGGGTTGCACGACATCTGCCCGAGCGTTTCCACGTTGTGCGTCAGCAACAATGTTTTGCAGCCCAAACGCGCGGCGGCCAGACACGCCTCGGTGCCAGCATGACCGCCGCCGATGACGATGACGTCAAAACGCTCCGGATAATCCACTGCTAAGCACCTGAGAGAAAACCGTCGGAAAAGGTCGCCGATTATACGGTAGCCAATTCGAGACGCAACAAGTTCGACGAAAATTTAATCAAGGTTTGTTGCATCAAGAAATTTATCGGCAAAGGATTAATAAATTTTTATAAGTATTTATAAATAGTTTTATTTAAGAAGATAGATAAAAGATTATTTATGTAATTAGTAATTAGAGGCGGTCCTAGCTGTTGAAAAGTAGCTTATTGGGCGGCAACTCAACGACTTGGCCCAAGCATAACCATTCTGACAGTACCTGTATGCAGACGGTATCCGCTGTGGATGGCCGGGGACAGTTTTCGCCGAGTAAAAATTTTTGACCCATCAGCGCAATGCGGTGGAGATCCATCAAGACGTTGTACACAATTTTGTGCGTTGACAAACGTGCAGAGTACGCGGCAAAGCCAATGACGAATAAGCGTGCGCATTGACTGTGGGTAATAGCGTTACATGTTGTGGATAGATGGATTAAATAGGCGAATGCAACCAACGCTGCAATTTTTCGCGCAGAACCTGCAACGTCACCGGTTTGCTTAAGTAATCGTTCATGCCGGCGGCGAGACAATGTTCGCGATCTTCCAGCATCGCATTCGCCGTCAACGCGACGATAGGAATGCTCGCGAGTCGTTGCCGTTCATCGCGGCGAATGCGTTGCGTGCATTGATAACCATCCATTTCCGGCATTTGGCAATCCATTAAAATCATGTCGAACGGATGTTTTTCCAGCATTTCCAGTGCTTCGATGCCGTTGTTCGCCGTTTTCACTTGCAAGCCCAAACTTTCGAGCATGTTCGCTACCACCATTTGATTGATCGCGTTGTCTTCGACGATTAATACATGAGCGTGCGGCAACGGTTGCAGCGGTATTACCACGTTGTCGCTGCTTGTAACACGTCGCGCGGGTGCGTTGAATTTGATGCTGAAGGTTGAGCCACGCCCCGGCACGCTGTTGAGATCGATATCGGCCTGCATCAATTCACAGAGTTTTTGCACGATCGCCAAACCTAAACCGGAACCGCCAAAGCGGCGCAGCGTCGAACCATCCGCCTGTCGAAACGGCTGAAATATCAACGCCTGTTTTTCCGGCGCAATGCCGATGCCAGTGTCGATTACGGCGAATTCAACGCAAAGTGTTTCATCGTTGACCCAGTGGCTAGTGGTCAGCAATTGCACGGAGCCGGCGAACGTGAATTTGATGGCGTTGCCGAACAGGTTGACAACGATCTGCCGCAAGCGCGCGGGATCCACTAATAGACGCACCGCGGGCAGGATTGGATCGGTGCGATGAATCAATTCCAAATGTTTTTGCTGCGCGGTAAATTGGAATGAACCGGCAATCTGATCGAACAGCGTGCCTACGTCGGTGTAGATGGGTTCGAGCTGCATCAGGCCGCGTTCGATGCGGGAAAAATCCAGCACGTCATTGACGACGGTGAGTAAATGTTGCGTCGAATCGATCGCAATCGCGGCATATTGCGTCTGCTGGGCGTTGAGCTCGGTATTTTTCAACAATTCGAGCATACCCAATGCGCCATTCATCGGCGTGCGCAATTCGTGACTCATCGTCGCCAGAAATTCGCTTTTCGCATTATTCGCCAGCTCGGCGGCGATTCGCGCGTGTTCGAGTTGTTGCAAGTTTTCCTGCAGGTGTGCGTGTGTTTTTTCCAATGCCGCGGCCATTTGATTGACGGCGGATTGCAATACGTGAATTTCACCGAGCCCATGTTCCGGCGTGCGTGTGCCGAGATTGCCCTGCGCCAACGCCACCGTGGTTGCGGTCAACGCACTGAT
>DASXYH010000266.1:0-5244 GCA_036502545.1 Spongiibacteraceae bacterium | reverse complement strand
TTGTGCGAGCGCGCGCTGATGAGTCAGCGCTGCCAGCTGCGCTGTCGCGCGCAACGATTCCAATTTGCCGATATCGTCGCCGGCGCGTAAATCGGCGAGCAAGACACCGGCTTTAACATCGGCGCCCGATTCGAAATGAATCGCTTCGACGACACCGGCCACTTCGGTGCCAAGATCGGCGCCGCGCGTTGCATGCAAACTGCCGACGGCGAAAATTTGTTGACGCCACTCGTGCATTTCCGCACGCATTGCCGTTACGGTTTGTTTCGGCACGCCCATCGCTTTATAAGCAGCGATTTTTTTCGATACGTTGTAACCCCAGATACCGCCGATCACGACCACGAGCGCGACGACAATACCAATCATAATTAACCAGCGTTTCATGCTAATAATGCTCCGTTATTGTTGTTCTGCTGCTGCGGGTTGTTCTGTCGCGGATTGTGCCGGCGCTTCGACCGCTGTTGTGCTGGCTGCAGAATTTTCCGTCGCTCGTATCGCGTCGTCATCCCAATTGCCGCCGAGCGCCTGAAAAAGCGCGGCGGTATCCTGATAGCGATTTGCCAATGCCTGCGAATAATTGATGCGGCTCTGCTGATACTGTCGCTGCGCGTCGAGCAGATTTAAATAGCTCACACTGCCGAGCGCGTATTGTCGCTCGATCAGGCCCAGGCTTTCTTTTGCCGAAGACATGGCGGCGAATTGCGCCTGCAAACCCTGTGCGTCGCTTTGCATCGCCGTCAGCGCATCGGCGACGTTTTGAAACGCGGTGAGAGCGGCCAGGCGATAATCGGCGGCGGCCTGATCGTACGCGGCGATGGCGGCGCGACGTCTCGCGGTCAATTCGCCGCCGTGAAATAACGGTTGCGTGACGCCGGCACCGATGCTCCAGATTTTATCTTTGAATAATTGCGCGGCTTGTGTCGATTGCGTGCCGAAATTACCGTTGATCGACACCTGCGGCAGCAGGTTTGCCGTTGCCACACCGATCAATGCGGAGGCCTGATGCAAGCGCTCTTCCGCCGCCCGCACATCGGGCCGCTGACGCACGAGTTGGGCGGGGACGCTGAGCGGAATTTCCTGCGGCAATTGCAACTCGCCGAGATCGAAATTATTGGCGGTGAATTCGCTCGGCAGTTTTCCCAAATAAACCGCGAGCTGATTCTGCACCGCGGCAAGCTGTTTCTCTAACGTGGGCAGTGTGGCGCGCACCGATGCGAGATTCGATTGCGCCGCGAGTACATCCGAATACGCCGTCGCCCCGAGTTGATGGCGCGTTTCGGCAATCTTTAATTGCTTCTCCTGCGCTGCAACGATGTCGTTGGTGGCGGCGATTTGATCGCGCAGCGATGCCTCGCTGACGCTGCTCGTTACTACATTCGCCGCCAGCGTCAGATACGTTGCCTGCATTTCGAAACGCTGCGCGTCGGCAACGGCTGTCTGCGCTTCAACACCGCGACGTACGCCGCCGAAAATATCGAGCGTGTACGCCACCGAAACCGAAACGTTATAAAGGTTGAAGACACTGCCGCCAGTGCTCGGAACGCCGAATGCCGCGGTATTGGAGCGCTGCCGCTGGGCCGATCCGTTAGCGTCGATGCTCGGAAAAAACGCGCCGCGCTGCGCGTTCAAATTTTCTTCGGCCTGACGCAGAGCCGCGCGCGCGGAAGCGGTGGAAGGGCTGTTGACGAACGATTGCGCGACAAGTTGATTGAGTTTGTCGGAGCCGAATAAGGTCCACCACTGTGTCGGCAATTGTTTGCCGATCGCGAATGCCTGCGCTTCACCGCCGACAACAGCGGTCGCCGCTGTTTTTTCGGGCAACGGCTGCGCCGTATAACTATTGGTGTTGGGCGCATCGGGTTTTTTAAAGTCCGGTCCTACCGCGCAACCCGAAGCGGCGACTATCGCCAGCAACGGTATGGTGTGGAGCAGCGATTTCATTGCGATTCCTTAGGCAGATTCAACGATGTGCGCAGTGATCGCGCCGATATTGAAGGCTGGCGAGAACCTAATCAAATCTCACCAATGTGCGTCTTCTATTTGCGGATTTGCTGTTTCGTGATATTGCCTCAATAAAAATTTACTCGCGGTTTCGGCAATGGCGCGAGTGCCTTCGATATCTTACTGGCAGTCATCATCGGCTGGTTATCGGTTACACAAATTGATTTTGAAATGATCGACAAAGGAGTATTAGTGCAATAGCTTTTTAGTGCAAACGTGGGGTAGCCCCAAAAGTTTTGCAAAGATTTCAGTGACACAATTACTGCCAACGAGTGTATACGCAATCATTGCGGCAATTGAATTCTTGCAAATATTTAACATGGTGCAGAGGATAACGGCGAACTGCAGGCTTTGAAACTCGAAATGGCTATTCGTGTGATGAATAACCGACTTGGGATTGAATGCATTCGTTTAAAAAATAGCCATTACCAAGTGGGCCGACAACTGCTGCCACCAATCCAATGTACACAGACTTATCCACAAATTTCTGCACAGATTTTGGGGAAAACTGAAATAAGCAAAACGATGGCGACAAAGCTAAAGTGTGACGAAGTGCTCGAAATGTCAGTAGATCGGCGCCATGTACTCGCCATTTTTATGACATTTTTCTTGGCCACAACAAATTTCATCGGGTTGTCACACTAAGCAGATAAGGTTTTTGGTTTTTTGCCATTGTCAGTGTTTGCAGTGGCAGCAGCCTGCACCATTTTTATCCACAGCAATTCCGACGCCACAACTGCATGTCGATAATTAGGTAGAAGATTTGTTTTCGGGTTGGTTTTTGCTCAATCTGGATATTCGGCAGCTCAGCTATTACAAAGCTAATCAGCACGGGTTTTCCATTGGTTTGGTATCGAGTAGTGGAGGTTGCAGCTCCTCCGCGTAATTTGTTTGTAGCCACCAGGGTTGGGGATGGTATTGGCGAAGAATATTGCGTCTTTCGCGCCCGCGGCGACAGCCGTCGCCTGGAACGCCATCGCGGCTGCGGAATGTGCGGCGATCGCCATGGGCGCGTCGGTCTTCAAACATCGTGGCGAGAATAGGTGCCTGATCTGATTAAATAATTGCTGAAATATCCGCGTTTATCTTAACGGTGTGCAGGAGCTGGCAGCAACCGCGAGCCGGAGGAATTGGAACTGCATCACAAAATTCGTCCAATATTTCGGCTGGGGTACGGCAATGCTCCGATGAATCAATGGTTGCAGGTCTATGGTTGCGAAGGATCAATGGTGGTGATGGCCCGGCGTATGTACATGGCCGTGAGAAATTTCTTCCGCTGTCGCGCTGCGCACGTCGGCGATTTTGATATCGAAATTCAATACCACTCCGGCCAGCGGATGATTGCCATCGACGGTCACGGTTGAATCGGTAACCTCGGTAACGACCACGGAGACATGGCCATCGTCGGATTCCGCGCTGAAGCGCATGCCGATCGCGATGTTGTCCGGATCGGGAAACGCATCGCGGGGAACCTGCTGCATCAGTTCCGGCTGCTGAATGCCGTAACCTTCTTCCGGCTGCACCTTCACTTGCAATGCATCGCCGGTTGTCTTGCCCAGCAATTGTTTTTCCAGACCGGAAATGATGTTGTGCGCGCCGTGCAGATAAGTCAGCGGTTCGCCTACCTGCGACGCATCGAGAACTTCGCCCGCGTCGTTCGTGAGTTCGTAATAAATGCTTACCACAGAGTTGGGACCGATCAGCATTGGTATTCTCCGAATAAAAATAGTACGAGGTATATCGCGTGTGTTGCCTATGACGCGTGTATTGCTCTATGGTCATTTGCGGATAAATAAAAGGGGCAAGTAAAATTTTTGGGCTGGCTAATATAGTGACGATGCCGAAAAATACAGTTTAACCGGATTCGTGCGCCGGCCGCCAGAATATCGCACGATTTTAACGGTCTGTTTAACCTTTTCGAGAGGGTCGATACGTGGATTCCCAAACGCAGTTGAATGCGTTGTTGTCCGCTAAGCTGCACCAGCAATTGGTATCGATTGCCGAGCAGTTGCGTGCCGGAATGGATATCGCTCCGGCGCAGCGAATGCGATTGGAAGGATACACGGCGGCGGCCGTCGCTAGCGGTGCCGATATCAATCAGCTCGCGCAAATTTGCGCGCAGGTTTTACCATCAACGGTTACGATTCATATAACGTGCGCTGGCGCGGCGCTGCAATTTGATTGTTGGCAGAGGCGAGCGCCGGTGTACCCGAGCACAGCGGAATGATTTAGTTCTGCCAGCGCATTTTTATGTTTATCGACGTTCGCGAAAATAAGATGGTTTGCCCGTTATGCCCAACAATTCGCGACGAATTAAATCGAGGCCGACCCAACTCACATATTTTTGAAAATCCGTTCGCGTGAAGCGCACCTGCATACATTGTGCTTTGATAGCGTTCGCTGTGCCCCAGGCGATCCACACCGTGCCGACGGGTTTTTCTTCGCTGCCACCGTCGGGGCCGGCGATTCCCGATACGGCGATCGCATAATCGGCGCCGGAGTTTTGCAATGCGCCAGCCGCCATTTCTTTCACGACACGTTCACTCACCGCACCTTCGTTTTGTAACGTCGCGGCATCGACACGCAAAATATCGCATTTGATAGTGTTGCCGTAGGTGACGAAGCCGGCGTCGAATACCGCCGAGGCGCCCGGTATCTGCGTAATCGACGCGGCGATCAAACCGCCGGTGCACGATTCGGCGAGCGTTATGCGTTTGCCGCGCGCGCGCAGCAATTCCACCAGCTGCGCGGGCAGCGAGATATCGCCTTCGCCGAGAATAAAATCGGCGAATAATGTTTGCAGCCGCGGCAATAGCGTTTCGACGCTGGCGCGCGCCGCTACAGTATCGGTGCTCAATTTCAATTCTAACTGCGGAAAACTGACGCGAAAGCCCAGCTCGACATCTTGCGGCCACACGGGAATGGCTTCGCTGATTTGCTGCTGCAATGCCGATTCGCCGATGCCAAATAAAACGAAGCGGCGTACGCACGCCGCACCTTGCGCGAATTGCGTTTGCAGGGCGGGCACAATTTCTTGCGCGAGCATCGCGTCGAGTTCGCGCGGTACGCCGGGTGTGCAAATAATCTGACAATCTCCGAGCTGCAGCGAAAAGCCAACCGCGCTGCCGATTGGATTGGCGACGATCTCACAGCCCAGCGGCAGAATTGCCTGCTTGCGATTGGCGGCGTTTAACGCAATACCGATGCGTGCGCACCATTGCTCCAGATGATTCATCGCCACCG
>DASXYH010000265.1:0-3054 GCA_036502545.1 Spongiibacteraceae bacterium | reverse complement strand
GACCGCGCGCGGTATCGACGCGCTGCCGAATCCGGTCGAAGTACCGATCTATACGCGCGATACCACCAGCGGCACTCCGATATGCACCGGCGCGGAACTGAGCGTCGCCGATGTCATGCCGTTCACGCCGATGAAAGACGCTGACGATCTCAGCACCATTTACATTTCGTTTAAATATTCCGATAACAAAAGTGAAAATCTGTCGAGTCTCGCCACCCAAACGCTGTCGATCATGCAGGCTTTCACACCGGCCGGTGCCGCGGCGGCGGTGACGCCGCCATTGACCGGCAATGCGATGCAGGCGATGAGCTCGTCGTATGGGAAAATTTCCGGTGTCGCTGCGACCGATTGGGTGACGCTGCCGATCGATTTCAAAGCGCTGCGCGACGGCATCGATACCTGGAGTTTGCGCGTGCAATTGGCGGAGCGCGGTATCGGCAGTTCGTTCACCGATATCATCAACAATCCGGAGAAATACAAAAAGAAAATTCGCCCCGTGCTGCGCATCGATTTCAAAGTGGTGTACGCGCCGTCGGTATTCACGCGCGAAGTCGAATTGCGCGCCGATGGTCAGTATTATCCAAAAATCGATCCGAATAATAAGAGCATTATCGCTGCGCAGAGCAGCACGCCAATTGCACAACCATCGCTGCAGATGAAATTGAATGCCGATTCGCCGTCGCCGATCGTAAAACTCGCGCGCGAGGCGAGCTGTTCATCGACATTGCAAACCGGCTGCGATGATATTCGCAAAATTATCGATCCGGCGCCGCTGACGCTGCTCGATCGCGCGATCTGGTACAACGCCGCGTTGTCGCAGGTGAACGAAAATTGGGGCACCGATGCGAAATTCATGAAATCGAATTGCATCACCGCCGGCGCGCGCGATTACGCGGCGGTACTCGATGCATGGTTTCCCGGCAGCGTCAATATCATCAAATTATCCGATGTCGAATACGCGCGCCGCACGGCGCGTCCATTCACGCAATCGACGCAAAAACTATTTCCCGATTTCGCACACGCGCTGATACAAACGCAGAATTCGCCGCAGCAGGCGGAAGTCGAATACAAGGATTTATTCGACGACAACATCGTGCTGCGGCCAATGACGAGCTTATTCGCCGACAATCTGGTCGAGCGCCGCGGCTTTGCCGAAGTGGCGCCGGCATTGAGCCAGCTCAAGGTAAAAAGCGTTGGCTGTTTTTATCAATCGCCGTATCAGATCGGTCAAAACGAAGGTTACTTGGTCTATACGCTGAATGATCGCACCGATGCGTTGCGCGCACTGGTGAAATTCAGCGCCGGCAAAATCACCGATATTACGTTGCAGGACATCAACACACCGGCGTATAAAAACGAAGTGCTCGAGCAGGACTGGCAGACGCAATCGACCTGTAAAACGCAAATTATTCCGGCGCTGCAAAGCTAGCGAACGAAACTCAACGAGCGGGAGATAGCGATGATCAACTGGCTGACCGCGCTGAAAGTGCTGCCGTGGAAAGATATGATCGACTACGCGCCAACCGTGGTCAGCGGCGCGCAGAAATTATGGCAGCGCGTAAAAAATCAGGGTGAGGATGCGGCGGTCATCATCGAGCAGGAGCCGCTGCGCATCGATGATCCTTCGCATGAAATACAGGAATTGAAGCAGCAGCTGCAGGATCTGAGTGCGCAGCAGCTCGAATTATCCACGCTGATCAACGAACTGGCGGCGCAAAATCAACGCTTGGTCGGCGCAGTCGATGTGTTGCGCGCACGCACACGAATTTTATTATTTCTGTGTATCGGCCTCGGCGTGGCTTGTGCTTACCTGCTGATCGCAAAATTGACCTAAACCTAGCTTTATCGAACGGCCCACCGCGCTCAAAAATAAAAATCCAAAAAAATAAATCGATAATTATTCGGCTAGCCCGTTTGCCTTTTGCCAATTCGTTACACGGCCTTTCTTATTATCCCCAATAGCTTTATTTCTCGATCACTACACATGTCTGTTATATGACGTGTTATTTCGCGATTAATAAATTTGATTTGCTTCACGGCGTTTTTGCCGACGCGGGCGGTGCATCTCGCCATGGTCTACGCTTGCTGGACTATCAATGCTGACCGATATAGCGGGCGATGACGGGCCGCGATAACGGCGGCGACGGATCGCGATAACGGGACGATGGGCCAAAAGTAATGCCAGTTCAGCGGGGGCAGCGCGGCGCGGCCGAAAAAGGTATCGACAACGGCGGCTTTTTTATCCCCGATCTGTGCCACGTGCAGGCAGTATTTTTGCTGGTGCTGATTGCGGAATTGCTGGCGGTAGTGTTGAGCGTCAACCGCATCGGCCTGCATAAATTCAGCTGGCAGGATTTCGCCACCATCTCGCTGTTTATCCAGTGGACTGTGTTGCTGAGCGCGGCCGGGTTGTGTCTGCTAAGGCCGCGTTTATCGCATTGGCAACGCGCCTATGCCGCCGCGATCAGTTATGTATGGGTATTGCTGGTGACGGCTGTCGTCAGCGTTTGCGCGCAGTGGTTGCTGGGTGGTTTGCTTGGCGGTGGACAGTGGCAATTCGATGCTTGGCAGCTGCTCGATAATTTATTGATCAGTGCCGTGCTGGCCGGAATCGCGCTGCGCTATTTCTATCTCGCGCAGGAGTTGCGGCAGCGCCAGCGCGCGGAACTGGAAGCACGCATTCAGGCGCTGCAATCGCGGATTCGTCCGCATTTTTTGTTCAACAGTATGAACAGCATCGCCAGTTTGATCGGCAGCGATGCGACGGCGGCGGAAGCGGCGATCGAGGATCTGGCGACGTTGTTTCGCGCCACGTTGTCGCAGATATCGACACAGGTCACGCTCGACGAAGAATTGGATTTGTGCCGGCGTTATCTGCGCATCGAACAATTGCGCCTTGGTTCGCGCCTGCAGTTGGAGTGGCAAACGGAAAAATTACCAGGCCGTTTGCCGATACCGAGTTTAAGCGTGCAACCGCTGTTGGAAAACGCGGTTTATCACGGCATTCAGGTGCTACCGCAGGGCGGTTGCATTCAAATATACGGTGAATACCGC
>DASXYH010000264.1:0-11114 GCA_036502545.1 Spongiibacteraceae bacterium | reverse complement strand
CGATTGCGCACTCAACCGCGCGCGTACAAATCGATCAGCACTTCGAGTTGCGCCATCGCCAGTTCCGAAGCATCGATAATCTGAAAGCCGGCCCAGTAGCGGTAAAAATTTTCGGCGCGCCGGCACCATAAACAATCGGCGCCAACGATGATTTGATCCGCGCCTTTTATGGGCTCGGGCAATTGGAACGACAGTTGAAAAATGGCCTGGGTTTCGATCTCGCGATCGGTCATCAACATCAACCCTTCGGTGGTGATGTTGACCAGCTCCCCGAACGCGCCACCATTGATCATATCGAGAATAACGATTGACTGATTGAGCTCTTTGCGTTCGAGTTTGCGTGCCATTTGTTTATCCATCGTTGAAAGCGCGGCTGCCGCCGCGAAAACAAAGTCATCGGTCGATGTGCTTTGTCACTGGGTTAAATATACGTTAAATGTATTTTTTCATTGGGTTAAATGTAACTTGTCATTGGATCAAATGTACTTTCGCCGGTTAATGGTGGCGCGGACGTAATTGTTCGGCAATGCGTTCCAGCGCTTTTTCGAAAAACGGAACCTGCACCGATTGCTGCAAAATGCGCGTGCGTCCCGCGCGAATATCCGCCGCCAATTCCGCGCCGGATTTAACAGCGGCCTGCTGTCCCAGGCGATTCACAAACATATAATGCTGCGTACGGCTGTTCGACCACGCCAGCTTAACCTGCAGCTGCTCCTTGCGCGGGCGATCGGCCAAAAACATGAACCACGTTCCGAATTCGAGTTTGCTGAGTTTTTCTATAATCGGATCGACGGCGGCGATGTCGGCCGGTGCCGTTACCGGCGCATCGATATCGGCGGCGCGCTGTTGCGGCCGTGCGGTGCCGAGTAGCGTATGCTCGCGATGCGCCTGATGCAACGCTTCGAGCAATTGTCGGCTGGCTTCGGCCTCGTAACCCACCGTTTGAAAACCATAGCCGAGTCTTTCGTTGAGATCGTCGCGCAGCTTCCAAATTTGCTGCTGATCCATGCCCTGCGGATGCAGATAGCGGAGCAGATCGTCCACCACTTGCGCGGCCGCTTGCCATTGTTCCGAATTAGAACCGAAGCGCAACAAATTGAAGGCGAGAAAATTGGCCCATGGTTCGAACAGCAATGTGCGCATCGGCGCGGGAAGATTGATTCCTTCGATTTTTTGCTGCAGATAGCGTTCGACGCGCAAACGAATTTCTTTTAGTTTATCTTCGCCGCGCGCGGCCTGCTGTGCGCGTTGTTCGGCCAGCCGTACGCGCCGTGCATGCTGGCGTAGAAAATGATTGAAGTCGAACGCGAGTTGTGAAAACAGGCGCACATCGTTATCGAATTCCTCAAGAATGCGCTGCACCACCGCTTTCATCTGTTGATAGATGTCGCTCTTATGCTTGCCTTCCGGCTCGACCCAGCGCTCGCCGGCCGCGACCAGCGCGTTCAACAATTGCCGCGCCGGATGCTGCGGCGAATTGAAAAACGCTCTGTCGAGCAGTGCGACTTTCAAAAAGGGCGTGTGCAAATAACTGAGCAGAGCTTTGGCGGAATCGGGCAATTGTTCGTCGTTGAGCATGTATTCAAACAGCAGACCGACGATTTCGATCACATTGGCATCGACCGGCGCGGCGCGTTCGGCTTCGCGCTGAATTTGTTGCGGCAGCTCGGCATACTTGCTGTCGATCACCGCTTGCTGTGTTTTCGCCGCGCTCAACGTCTGCGCGCTGAATTGTTGCAGCGGCTGCAGGCCGACGATGATCTGCTGTGCCGGTGCGGGATTGACCACCGGCATGCGCTGGTAATTCAAAGTGCCTTGCAGTTGCTGCACCAACGTCATCAGATCGGTCTGCTTCGCCATTGTCTCGGGCGAATTGTGACCTGCTAATTCTTCCGGCAGCGGCGGCGCATCGTCCTTGCGTATTTGATAACGCAAATGCGGCAATACGCCGCCGTTTTTCAGATGATGATTGAGCAGGTGATACAGTTTATCGAGCTTACCCAGCAGGACGCTCTCGTAAATTTTGTAACAGACCAGTTTCGATGCGGTATCGAGCGGCAGTGTTTGCAGTGCATCCCGCAACGCTTCGGCAAATACGGCCGGCGCCACCGGATTGCCGAGATCGGTAATTTTGTAGCCGCCGGCAAGCGCCGATAAACGTTGATTGAGCGCGTACAGCGCTTCGGAATAATCGGCATTCGCCTTGCGCGTCATGCTTGCGATTGCGATCGATTGTTCAAGCTGATCATTGTCGACGAGTTTCAACTCGATATCGGTCTGAGTCACATCGGTGGCGGTATTGTTGCGATTGAGAAAATCGTCAAACGCCTGCCGCATGTGCTCGAGCAATTGCTTTTCGAGCCCGCGCCGCTGTTCGCGCAGCTCATTGCGCGCTTGCAGGTAGCGATTTTGGTCCTGGTTGTTGCCGGCCTTATCCGCCATGCGGAACAGCTGATCATCGAGTTTGTCGAGAAAACTTTTGAAATGCACCGACGCCCATTTGTAAATGAGCGCTTTGCTGCTTTGCAGCAGACGATTTTTATCGCCGGGAAGGTAAGGCTTATCCGATGAGGTCATGGCAACTATTGTTGTGTTGGGTGCCGAGCGCGGATGCAATGGCGAGTATAGCAGGGGCCGGCGAGTGCTGAATCAGGAAGTCTTGTACTAGACTTGCAAACGTCGCCGCAATGCGCGGCGGCCGGCACCGCGAGAACTACCGTATGAATATTACACCGCGCCGCCTCAAGCTTCTGGTCGTCGACGATGTCGCGCTGCTGCGCGAAGTTTTGTGCGAGCAGCTGCAATTACTTGGCCATGAACCGATAGTTGCGGAAAACGGCGAGCAAGCGATTGCACGCTTTATCGAGACCAGCCCCGATGTCGTATTGATGGATCTGATGATGCCGGTCATGGACGGTATTGCCGCCACCCGCGCAATTCGAAGTTTGCCGGGCGCGCGCTGGGTGCCGATCATCATGCTCAGCGCGCACAGCGAAGAAAGTGAATTCATCAACGCGTTGAAAAGCGGCTGCGACGATTACCTGGTCAAGCCGATTAAACTCGCGGTGCTCGAGGCAAAAATTCACGCGTTGCAACGCATCGCCGAAATGCACAACGAAATCGAAAAATCGCGCCGTGAATTGCAGCATTTTTATGCGCTCGCCGAAGACGAGCTTAAATTGGCGCAACACATCATGGCGCGGCTGGTGCGGCGCGATGGCAACGACAATATCGCTGCCAGCTGGAGCGAAGCGGCGACCACCGTCAGCGGCGATATTATTCTCACCGCGGTCGCGGAAAACGGCGTGACCTATACCATGCTGGCCGACGCCACCGGTCATGGACTGGCCGCTGCAATTACGCTAATTCCCATCGCCAATGTTTTTTACGCAATGGCGTCGAAAGGTTTTAGCGTTGCCACCATAGTCGAAGAAATGAATCGACAAGTGCGCACTTATTGCCCGATCGAGCGTTTTGTCGCGCTGGCACTGGTAGCGGTCGATGCCAACGAATCCGTTATCGAGGTTTGGAACGGCGGCATCCCGCCGTTGTTATTGCTCGATGCGCAGGGTAACGAACTGCGACGTTTTCAATCGCGCCATCTTCCGCTCGGCATCATTGGTAGCGATGCGTTTAAAAACGAACCCGAATTTTTTCATTACGACTTGCAATTGCAGCTGGCATTATTTTCCGATGGTTTGGTGGAGGCGGGAACCGAACAAAATTTTGGATTAGAGCGAATCGCTGCCGCGTTGCAAATTGCTACGCCTGATGCGCGTCTGCAACTATTGCAGCGCTCGCTGCACGATTTTCTCGGCGACGAAAAACACCACGATGATGTTTCATTCGTGCTGATCGAATGTCCGCTGATCTGCGCGCTAAAAAATTTCGAGATTGCGCTAGCCCCGCGCATTTCATCGCAGGTGCAAAGCGATTGGAGTTTGCACACGACCTTGTCTGCCCAGCAGCTGAAGAATATCGATTTTGTGCCGATGGTGGTGAATTGGGCGCAGGCAATGGGACTTGCTAAAGATCACAGCGGTGCATTTTTTTTGGTGATCACGGAGTTGTTCGTCAATGCGCTTGAGCATGGCCTGCTCGAACTGTCATCGACCACCAAACATGAGCCTGAAGGCTTCGAACGTTTTGTCGAAACGCGCCAGGCGCGTTTGCAGGCGCTCGATAGCGGGCAGATTCAATTGGCGTTGACCTATCGCAATGAAGCGGATTGCGCTGTGATCAGCATCCATGTACGCGATACCGGTAATGGTTTCGCCGCGCACGCACTCGATGCCGATGGCTTGATCGATAACAAAACCCCTACGGGTCGCGGTATCGCTTTGATGCGAAAATTCTGCCGCACACTGGAATACCGCGGCAATGGCAATGAGGTTTATGCCGAGTTGGTGTGCTGATTCCACATTGCCAGGTTAATAACGGCATTCGAAATTAATTTTTTGTTGCGTTAGCGAGCGAGGGTTGGAATCCGCGGCGCGGTCCCCAGATAAGGCCTACGCAACATAATTCGATCGCCTAAGGGCCGCCATGACCGAACAACACAACGATCCCATCGAAGTCCTGACCAATACCGAAGAGGTGGCCGCTGACGACAGCCGGAGTGTTTTTATCGGCACCGATCTTGTCATCCCCGATGCGGTGCTGCCGGGTTCCCTGTATTTGATTCCAGTGCCGGGCCGGCCGTTTTTTCCGGCGCAGATTCAGCCGCTCGTGCTCGATTTAAAACCGTGGGGCAAAACGCTGGAACGGATCGCTAAAAATGAGCGACCGGTGTTGGGCTTGTTGTACTGCGGCGATCAGGATCCCGCGCATATCGATCTGGACCGCATGCCGAGCATCGGCTGCGCGGTGCGGCTGCAGCGCGCGCAGCACGATAACGAGCACGCGCAAATTCTGGTGCAGGGGTTGAAGCGTTTTCGTATTCGGCGTTGGGCGCACAGCGAGCCGCCGTATCTTGTCGAAGTCGATTATCCCGATAACGCCGGAGAGCGCGATAGCGACGAAGTGCGCGCGTATGCGATGGCATTGATCAATACGATCAAAGAATTGTTGCCGCTCAATCCGTTGTACAGCGAAGAGCTCAAACAATACCTCGCGCATTTCAGCCCGAACGAGCCGGCGCTGCTCACCGATTTTGCCGCAGCGATCACCACAGCGAAAGGTGCGGAGCTGCAGGATGTTTTGGAAACCCAATCGTTGTTGCGGCGTATGGAAAAAGTGCTGGTACTGCTGCGCAAGGAAAAAGAAGTTGCGCAATTGCAGCATCAGATCAGCGCGCAGGTGAACGATAAAATTCAATCGCGGCAGCGCGAATTTTTTCTGCGCGAACAATTGAAAGTCATTCAACAGGAACTCGGCATTTCGAAAGACGATCGCACCGCCGACGCCGATGAATTCGCGCAGCGACTCGCAGGAAAAACGGTGCCGCCGCAGGCGCAAAAGAAAATCGATGAGGAATTGAAAAAATTATCGGTGCTCGAAACCGGCTCGCCCGAGTATGCGGTCACGCGCAATTATCTCGATTGGGCGACGACGATGCCGTGGGGCGTCTATTCCGAAGATCAGCTCGATCTGCCGCGGGCGCGCGCCGTGCTCGATCAGCATCACGACGGTCTCGACGATGTCAAACAGCGCATCATCGAATTTCTGGCGGTGGCGAAATTCAAAGGCGAAGTGTCAGGCTCGATCATTTTGCTGGTCGGTCCGCCCGGTGTTGGCAAAACCTCGATCGGCCGCAGCATTGCCGATGCGCTCGGGCGCAAATTCTATCGTTTCAGTTTGGGCGGCATGCGCGATGAAGCGGAAATCAAGGGTCATCGTCGTACCTATATCGGCGCTATGCCCGGCAAGCTCGTGCAGGCGTTGAAAGAAGTCGATGTCGCGAATCCCGTCATCATGCTCGATGAGATCGATAAAATCGGCGCATCGTATCAAGGCGATCCGGCGTCGGCATTATTGGAAGTGTTGGACCCCGAGCAGAATGTCGATTTTCTCGATCATTATCTCGATTTACGGCTGGATTTATCGAAAGCATTATTCGTCTGTACCGCGAATCAACTCGATACGATTCCGGGGCCGTTACTCGATCGTATGGAGGTCATCCGTCTCGCCGGGTATATCACCGAAGAAAAAATGGCGATCGCGAAAAACCATTTGTGGCCGCGCCTGCTGCAGCGCTCGGGCATTTCAAAGCAGCGCATCAAAATTGCCGATGCCGCGCTGCGCAGCCTAATCGAGGGTTATGCACGCGAAGCGGGCGTGCGCAATCTCGAAAAGCAGCTCGGCCGCATCGTGCGCAAATCGGCAGTTAAATTGCTCGACGATCCGAAATTGAAATTGACGATCGGCAAAGCCGAGGTTGCGCAATTGCTCGGTATGCCGATGTTTCGTACCGAAACATTGCAGCGCGGCGTCGGCATCGTCACCGGCTTGGCGTGGACGGCGATGGGCGGCGCGACGCTGCCGGTCGAGTGCTCGCGTATTCACACGCTCAATCGCGGGTTTAAATTAACCGGCAAGCTCGGCGAGGTGATGCGCGAATCGGCGGAAATCGCTTACTCGTACGTGATGTCGAATCTGAAAAAATTCGACGCACCGGCAAACTTTTTCGATGAATCGATGGTGCATTTGCATGTGCCTGAAGGTGCGACGCCAAAAGACGGCCCCAGCGCTGGCGTGACGATGGCGACGGCGCTGTTGTCATTGGCGCGCAACGAACGCCCGGTTAGGCCGCTGGCGATGACCGGCGAATTGACGCTGACCGGCGAGGTGCTTGCGGTCGGCGGCATTCGCGAAAAAGTGATCGCAGCAAAACGCGTGGGTATTCGCGAATTGATTTTGCCGGAAGCGAATCGCCGCGATTACGAAGAATTGCCGGCGCATATACATCAAGGCCTGCAAGCGCATTTCGCCGCGCGCTACGATGACGTGTTTAAAGTCGTATTTAAATAATATGGAGGTAATGAGCGCGACCGCTAGAGGATTTTGATATCGGGAAAATGCGTGAGCGGCGCGGCCGGCCGCGCTAAATAGAAACCTTGAAAACGTTGGCAGCCGCGTTGTTTAAGAAATTCCAGCTGCGCGGCGGTTTCGACGCCTTCAGCGACCACCTCCAGTTGTAAATGATGGGCGACTGAAAGAATCGCTTCGACAATTGCCGCATCGTTGTTGTCGTCGGGCAAATAACTGATAAATGCGCGATCGATTTTCAATTCGTGCAGCGGCAGTAATTTCAGATAAGCCAGCGATGAATGGCCGGTGCCAAAATCATCGATCGACAGGCGGATACCGAGACGCCGCAGTACGAGCATTTTCGCGCGCACATCGTCGAAATCGGCGACCACAATGCCTTCGGTAATTTCCAACATAATGCGGCCGGGATCGGCGCCCGTTTCCCAAAGGATGGTACGCACCCGCTCGACGAAATTGGTTTCGCTAAATTGGCGCGGGCTGACATTGACCGCGATAACAATCGTGTGCCCGGCCAATTCCAGCGCCTGCACCAATTTACCCGCGCGGCGCAAAACCCATTCGCCGAGCGGTACGATCAGACCGGTCTCCTCTGCGATTGGAATAAATTCGTTGGGCGGAATAAAAGTGCCATCGCTTTGCGGCCACCGCAGCAGCGCTTCGCAGCCGACCATCGTATGCGCGGCATCGTATTGCGGTTGCAGAAATAATTCGAATTCTTCTTCGTACAAGGCCCGTCGCAGCGCGCGCTCCAGCGCCAGACGCGAATCCGCTTCGACTTTCATCGCCGGTTCGTAGAAACGCATCGCATTGCGTTGCGCCTCCTTCACGCGATACATCGCGATATCGGCTTCCTTCAATAAATCCTCGGCGTTTTCCTGATCCTTGGGGTACAGCGTGATGCCGAGACTGGATGTAACGATGTGTTCGACGCCGTTGGGCAGTAAAAATGGTTCGCTGAGTGCGATTTGAATTTTTTCCGCGATCGCCGTTGTCGCCAGTGTCGTGCCGGGCAACGAATCGCTCAAATTCTGCAGCAGCGCGACAAACTCATCACCGCCTAAGCGCGCGACCGTATCTTCATCGCGCAAGCAGTGGCGTAAACGCTGTGCCACCATTTTCAAAAAATCATCGCCGGCGTTGTGGCCATGCGCATCGTTGAGCTGCTTGAAATTATCCAGATCGATATAAATCAACGCCCCGTATTGGTCGCTGCGTTTCGCTGCGGCGATGGCGGTGCGCATGCGATCGCCGAACAGGCGCCGGTTCGGCAACCCGGTTAAATAATCGTAGAGCGCGAGGCGCTCCACTTCCGCCTCCGCCTGTTTGCGCTCGGTAATATCTTCGATGACGGCGATTTGATAATCGATATCGCCATCGTCGTTACGCGTTACGGAAAGTTGCGAATTCACCCAAATGAGATCGCCGTTTTTGCGTACATAGCGGCGCTCGGCTTGAATTTGCCAGGCACTGCTGCGGCGCAAATTCGCGATGGCTTGCGTCGCCAATGCGATCTCGTCGGGCGCGATCAATTTGCCGTAGCGCAACTGCATCAGTTCATCGCGTGTGTAACCGACGATATCGCAGAATTTCTGATTGATCTGCAGCCAATTCGATTTATTGTCGAGTAAGGCCATGCCCACCGCGGCTTGTTGAAACGTAATCCGAAAACGCTGTTCACTATCGCGCAAGCGCAATGCATCGCGGTGGCGTTGAATCACCACCCCCGCTAGCGAACTGAGTATTGCGATCGCCTCTTCATCTTGCTTTGTCGGCGTGCAAACGCGATCGAAATAAAATAGCAGTATGCCGACCAGCTCACCCGTGGTGGTGGTGAATGGTACGGCCCAGCGGGTTGGCTGTTCGGCATATTCCGGGTGCATCGAACACAGGTGTTGCCACAGCGCATCATCGCGCATGTCGTTGCTGACGATAGCTTGTTTGCTTGCCACCGCCAGGGCGATCCTAGTTGCCCGGTCGGCGATCGGAAACGACGGCACGTGCTTGTCGGCACCGGGAATACTGGGCGCCGCACCAAAATAGAGGTAATTGTTAGCGGCATCGGCGAGAAAGATCGCGCAGCAGGATTTCGGCCAAAATTCCTCGGCCAGCAGCGCAAGATCGCGCAGTGAATCGGTCATCGAGGCACCCAGTGTCAACGCGTGCAAAATGTGCGTCTGTCCTTCGAGCTGTTTTTTGGCGCGTTTGCGCGCAGTGATGTCTTCGAACACACCGACAACGTAATTGACTTTGCCGTCTGGCGCGCGCAGCTGCGACAACGTGACGCTGGCCCAGATAACGCTGCCATCGCTGCGAAAATAGCGTTTCTCCTGATATCCACCTGTAACTTCGCCGGTCATCATTCGCTGCGTCAGCTCTTCGGTTATTTGCTGATCTTCGGGAAACGAAACTACCGGCGGATGCGACAGGGATAACTCAGCCACCGAATAGCCAAACATATCGCTTAATTTTTGATTGACGGCGCGCTGTCCGCTTTCTAAATCCAGCAATAGAAAGCCGACACCGGCCTGCTCGAACATCGCCCGAAAGCGTTGTTCGCTGCTGGTGAGCTGGGTAAATGCATTGCGTATCGCCGCCAAGCCGGCGGCGATGACGAGATTAGAAACGCCAATCGCGGCGAGAAAAGTAAGCGCAAACAAATGATTGGAAATTAAATCAGGGTACAGGCCATGTGATGTCGATACGGCCGTGATCGCGCCTAACAGGAAGCTGATGGCGGCGACGACGCCGAATTCAAAACGAAACGCCGTTAAGATCAACATCGGCATAGCGAGAATAGCCATTGGCGACGCCAATGTTTGGTGGTGTGCTACGAATAGCTCCCACCAGCTGCTCAGAATCGCCATCAACACCGCGAACAATTCAAGCCATTTACTGCGGCTTAGCGACCGCCAGCTCGATAGCCCAAGCAGAGGTGGCGCGATTAATAACATCGAGATCACGTCGCCGCCCCACATCGCCGCCCACGTCTCAACCAGCTGCGGCACCTGAATCACTGGATCGACCCAGGTCGCCAACATACTGAATGATGCGTTGATCAGCGGCCCGAGCAAGGTGGCGATGATCGCAAAGCGCAGCACGGCGCGCGGGCGGGAGAATGGCTCGTGAACACCGATACGACGCAATTGCCCTGTCAAAAATACTGGTGTCAATGCATTTCCGATCGCGGCGATCAAGCTGAATAGAGGGTGGCCGCTGATGGCATAGATAGTCGCAAACGAACCGATAAATGTGCCGACGATGGCGGGATTACCGAAATACCAGATACAGGCGAAAGCCAGGCCGGAGGGCGCGCAGATCACCGTGATCAACCCCTGCAGTCCCTCGGCGATGAACGCGAGCGTGGTCAGCTCGCCGGCGATCAAACAGGCAAGCGCAGTAAGCAGCGCGATAACCCAGGGGTGAGGCTCGCGCAATAAGGGTGCAATGCGGGTGTAAACGCTCAACGTCTTTTCTGAACCTGTTCGAGAGGGCGCGTGCAGTCGTTTTAATATAATAGTTGTATAGAGCTAAAAGCGATCTGTCTCACAAAACGATAGCAGATCGAGCTGCATTGGCGAGTCGGCAGGAACGTATTAGCGGCCGCGCAATGTGTGTATCCAGTCACAATCCCAGTTTGTGGTAATGCAGGCTTTGATGCGACTTATTCACTGTTTCGCCACCTTGCCTCGGCCGCGTATTGATTGGCTTCACAATTGCGGTAAATCGCTATGCGCACTGCGCTGGTTATTGTCTAGATTTCAATTCGTGCGATAGCTCTTGGCGCGCCGCAGGATCACATCATCCAATCAATGGATTGCCGGCACGAGATAAATATCAATGCGTAAATCAGTTGTTCTCGGTGGGTGTTTCATCCTGTCCGTTGCGGTTAGCGGCGAAGCCTTTGCCGGAAAACGTTCCTCGACTACTTCGAGCACCGGTACCAGTACTACCAGTACCTCTACGATCTGCACCGACTTGAAATCGTCGTACCTGCGCAAATTCCTGCATTGCAGCACGCCAACGCCAACGCCAACGCCAACGCCAACGCCAACGCCAACGCCAACGCCAACGCCAACGCCAACGCCAACGCCAACGCCAACGCCAACGCCAACGCCAACGCCAAC
>DASXYH010000263.1:0-6698 GCA_036502545.1 Spongiibacteraceae bacterium | reverse complement strand
ATTTCCGTCGCGACCGAACCGTTGACGATTGGACTAAAGCAGCAGTCCATGACGCATACAGAACAGCAATCGTTCCAGCGCTGCCAACTGTATACCGAACCGGTCACGGAGAGGTTGCTAAAATTTCACAATTTCATCACGCGATCGGTAGCGTTTCGATCTATTCGCCGGCGGGATCGCCCGGCGGCAGCACTTCGCGAAATTCGGGAAAAGTTTTCCACTTCGGTATCGGCGCTGCTTGTGTAGTGCAAGGCACGTAATCGGAAGTTTCCGTGATCTGCATTTTATGAATGTAGCGCGGACAGTTTGGAAAAATCGCTTCCGACGTTATTCGAATAATTAGCTGCGCGCCAATATATTCAGCCAACAGCGGATCATCGCTCGCCACCGCGGCACGGCCGTTAACGCGCAGACGCCTGGGTGTCTCGAAATCGAGAAAAAGTAAACCGACATTTGGATTAACTCGTATATTGCCGAGACTTTTAAACATGCCGTTGCCATCGTAGCTTGGAAAAACCAGCGTGCGCGCATCCAGCACGCGCACAAAACCCGGCGCACCGCCTTTATACGAACAATCGGGACGCCCTTCGGTATCGGCCGTGGCGAGAAAAAATAACGGTCGGCTTTCGATAAATGCGCAATCTTCCGCGCTGAAACTATCACGCGCCAAACGCTCGACCAATCGATCAGCCAGGTTGCGCGTCGAAAACTCGTCTTGCAGTTCGCGCGAACCAGTATGAAACATTGGAAGGTCTTTCATAATCTTTCCCCGTAATACCATTTAAACGAAATTAATTACCGCGTTGCGTTGATGGGCTGCAGTCACCGGCAACCGAAAAGTGAAGCAGGTTCCCTGTCCTTGCGCGCTATCGACTTCGATGCAGCCGCCGTGCAATTCAATCACACGCTTGGCGATAGCGAGGCCGAGCCCGGCGCCGCCGGAATATTCGCTGCGGCTTTTATCGACGCGATAAAAGCGATCGAATATATACGGCAAATCCTGCTGTGGAATGCCGCTGCCGCTGTCGCTCACCTGCACTTGAACGTATTCGCTTTGTGCTTGCAGCGAAATGTCGATACGACCGCCCTCAGCGGTATGCCGCAACGCGTTTTCGATTAAATTTTCGAGCACACGCTCCAGCATCGCGATATCGCCGTTCACGAAAGGCACGTCGCGCTCGCTGTGCGCATTCAGCGCGATATTTTTGTTGCGCGCCGCCAGCGAAAATTTTTGCACCACATCCTGTACCAGTTCCGCCAACTGAAACGGCTCGCGGTTCAGCCGCGTATCACCGGCTTCCAGCTTGGTGAATTCGAATAATTCCTCGACCAGAACGGTGAGACGCTCGCTCTGCTTCACCGCAATTTTTAGATAATTGTGGCGCTCGCTTGCGGATAGCGTCGCCTCTTTCATCAACAATGTTTCGAGGTAACCGCGCAACGCCGCCAATGGTGTGCGCAGGTCATGCGAAACATTGGCAATTAACTCGCGACGCGCGCGATCGGTTTTTTGCAATTCGTCGAGCTGCGTGTTGATCTGGCCGGCCATGGCATTGTAGGCCTGCCCGAGTTTATCGATTTCATCGGTGGGTTGTTCGATCAATGCAAAATGCGGCACTAATTCCAGCGGTTTGCCGCGCTCGACGTGTTGCATAACCATGGCCAAACGGCGCAGCCAGCGTGTCAAAAATAATGTGCTGCCGACGGCGACAGTGAGCGTTGCCAGCATCGCCAGTCCGATGATCCAGAGTCCGTGGCGGATGATCAATCCCGTTTCGAGCCGTTGCGCCAGTGCATCGTGCGATTGGCTGCCGAGCACGACATAGAGAAAACCGGTCTGCGCCTGCGCGGCATCGATTGCGGCGGCGGTGAATACTTTCTGCCGCATCGTATGCGCGGGATCATCGCCGAGCAGCGGGAACATCGCATTGCCGCGTAAAAACTGTTTAATCGGTGCGGTATCGACGCGTTTCAATTGCAAATTGATACCGCTGGTAGCGGCGAGAATACGGCCTTCGCCGTCGAGTAAATACAATTCGATATCCGGATTGATCGCCATGAACTGGTCGAACTGGCGCTGCAATTCTTCCGGCATTTTTTCCCAGCCGATTTTGCTGCTGAGAAAACGTTTCAACAACGTATCGGCAAGATCTTTGTTGAGCGATTGATTGATCGCCTGCTGATACAGATCGAAGCAGTACATTTCAACGTAAAAAAATACCACGCCGAGACCGCACAACAAGACGATCATCAGCAGCATCAATTTTCCCTGCAGCGTTTTCAGCATTATTTGGCTTTCTCTCCTCGCCCCGCGGGTCCTAAAGGGTCTAAAGGAGAGGGGTCGGGGGTGAGGGAATTCTCCGCGAATTTGTAGCCGACACCCCAGACCGTCAACACATATTGAGGATTGGCCGGATCGATTTCGATTTTCGCGCGCAGCCGATTCATATGCGAATTAACCGTGTGTTCGTAGCCGCTGTGGCTGTATCCCCACACCTGATCGAGCAATTGCACACGCGTATAAACGCGGCCGGGGCTCTGCGCCAGATGCAGCAGCAAATCGAATTCCTTCGCAGTGAGATCGAGCGATTGATCGCGCAGGACCACGGTGCGCCGCTCGACATCGATGGTCATCGCGCCCGCTTCGATAATTTGTTTGGCTTTCACTTCGCGCGAGCCGATCGCATCGACGCGGCGAAATATCGCTTTCACCCGCGCCATCAATTCCATTACGCTAAACGGTTTGGTGAGATAATCGTCGGCACCCATTTCCAGACCGAGCACGCGATCAAGCTCGGACGATTTCGAGGTCAGCATCAAGATCGGCGTGTAATTGGCTTTTGCGCGCAGTTTGCGGCAGATTTCCAGGCCATCAGTACCCGGCAGCATCAGATCAAGAATAATCAGATCGTAACTTTTCGCCTCGGCCTCGGCCAGACCGCCACTGCCCTCGTGCATCAATTTCACCTGACAATCGATGTCCTTGAGATGCATGCCGATCAACTTGGCAATGTCCTTCTGATCCTCGATCACCAGTACACTGCGTTTGTGCATGAGCTTTCCTGTAAGCGCACTTCTTGTAAATCATAATTTAAATCGCATTTTCGATTCGATAGCATTTCATATCGATAGCGATGATTCTGGCGGCAGCATTCGCCGATCCCAGGATAGGGCGAACCCGATGCGGCCGCAAATTTTCCAGCGGTCACCCTAGATTTCCAGCAGTGAGCCATAACGGCATCACGAGACGCTCGCGCAAATGTCACGTATTGCTCACATCGCGCTGTTGCCAGCGAAAGCGCCGCTTGATTGATACCAATACTTGAAAAAAGTAAAAGCTAAACAAAACGCCATCTCGACAGAAATTTCTACCGAGCTCAGCGAAAAAATTGAGGATATCTTTCAATGCTTCTTTCCGCACTGGGTTTTTAACTTATTTATGCCATTAGAAATATTTCGTTTTCGAAGTTGGCCTCGGACTTGCGAGGCTCGCTGCAGAGCAAGCGCCGCTTTTTAAGCGGCGTTTATGCGGATTAGGCCTTCTACCAAGCAAAGGAGTCATCGCGATGCTGCAACTCAAACCGATTCGACATCAGGTCATTGTCATCACCGGCGCTACCAGCGGCATAGGTTTGGCCACCGCGAAACTCGCCGCCGAGCGCGGCGCGAAACTCGTGCTGGTGGCGCGCAACGAAACCGCCTTGAAAACCATTGCGGAAGAATTGTCCGGCAAAGGCGCGCAGGCCCGCTGGGTGGTCGCGGATGTGGCAGACGAGGCAGAATTGCGCCGCGCGGCACAGGTTGCCAAAGAAGAGTTTGGCGGACTCGATACCTGGATCAATAACGCCGGTATTTCCATTTTCGGCTACAACGAACGCATCGCGCTCGAAGACCATCGCCGCCTTTTTGAAACCAACTTTTGGGGTGTGGTGAACGGCTCGCTGATCGCTGCGGAATATTTGCGGCAAAGCGGCGGCGCCATCATCAATCTCGGCAGTGAAGTATCCGATGCATCGGTACCGCTGCAAGGCATGTATGCCGCATCGAAACATGCAGTGAAAGCCTTCACCGATTCGCTACGCATGGAGCTGGAACACGATGGTGCACCAGTTTCGGTAACATTGATCAAACCGGCGGCGATTGCCACGCCTTTCGTCGAGCATGCGAAAAATTATATGGAAGTCGAAGCGAAACTGCCGCCGCCGCTGTATGCACCAGAGTTGGTGGCGAAAGCGATCTTATCCGCCGCGCAAACGCCGCAACGCGATATTTTTGTCGGCGGCGCCGCAAAGCTGACATCGTTGGGTGCGCGCTTTGCGCCGCGCTTGTTCGATAAAATTTCCGAGCGCATTTTTTTTCGCCAACAGCGCAGCGATCGGCCGGAACAACATGCCGATCGCAACAGTTTGTACCAACCGGATACCGATTTGCGAGTGCGCGGCAATCACGATGCATCGGTCAAGGAATCCTGCCTATATACGCAGGCAATACTGAATAAAAAGAAAACGTACGCCATTGTTGGCGGTGCGTTGGCGGCAACGGCCGCGGTATGGTTGTCGCGATCGCAGATGAAAAGATCGCTGCTGTAATTTTCTGCGACAAGTTTTAAATTTTTCTGCGAAAAATTTTTTGCGAGCGCGGATTTATCGCGCTCTGTGCATCGCTAGACGATTTTCCCGCACGCGCAGGCTGAGGAGGTTTGAAACGCTTTGGAAGAATTATTTTTTATCGTCGTTATCGACGGAATTCTTAATTTCCTTGCCTTTGTCCTTAGTGTAATCGCCGGCTTCTTGCGCGCGATGTTTCGCTTTTTCCTCCAGGCATTTAGTATCGCTTTGCATACAGGTTGCCTCTTCAACGCGGTGGGCGCCTTTTTTCACCGAGCGCGCTGCATCGTGACCTGCCGCTTCGGCTTTTTCGCCGACCGTTTCATCGGCATAAACGGCGCTTACGCCAACTGCACCGGAGAAAGTCAGGGCCATAATCAGGGATTTCATCGCTGTCGTTTTCATCGCTTGCTCCTTAATTTTTGATAGCCGCCTTACGACTTTTACGAATAGTGCAATGGCGCTGCCATTGTGATCACGCGATGGTGCAAAAATGCGAATATGGTGATCGATTGCTCAATTCGCGCGATGGTTGGATGGATTTTAAACCTGCGATTAGCGAATTCCACGACGCAGTTCGGGCGGATTAATTGGATTTCACAAATAATTTCGCACTGGTACCATGTCGATACCGATCACCGCCAGTAAAAATTACTGTTCGCTTGAGGAAAAAACCGTGTTTCAACGCATTCGGATTGAAATCGATGCTATCGGCATCGCCCACGTTCAATTGATTCGAACGGAAAAACGCAATGCGCTCGATTATCTGGGATTTACCGAGTTGGCCGAAGCGGCCGCGCAATTGCGCGATAACTCGCGCGTGCGCGCTGTGGTTATGTCCGGCGAGGGCGCGGCATTTTGCGCCGGGATCGATATCACATTGTTCGCCGATCCCACCGACGTGCATTCGCTATTGCAGGCACCGCTCGATGAATCCGGCGCGAATGCCGCGCAACGCGTCGCGTGGGCATGGCACATGCTGCCGGTGCCGGTGATTGCAGCAGTGCATGGCATCGCCTTTGGCGCCGGTCTGCAATTGATGTCAGCCGCCGATATTCGTTATGTGCACCCGGATACCAAGCTCAGCATTATGGAAATCGAATACGGCCTCGTGCCCGATATGGCCGGCACGCAATTATGGAAAACGCTGGTGCGTGCGGACGTGGTTCGAGAACTCACTTACACCGCTCGAAATTTTAACGGTATCGAAGCGCAGACGCTTGGCTTCGCGACACAGGTAACCGACGACCCATTAGCGATGGCGATGCAAACTGCGCGCGCGATCGCAGGTAAAAATCCACACGCGATTCGCGCTGCTAAACGAATTTTTAACGCACAGGCAGCGGATTCGGTCGCCGATGGTTTGCGCCGCGAGGGCTCGGAGCAACTCGCGTTATTGTTTTCACCGAATCAGCGCGAAGCGGTAGCGGCAAAACTGCAAAAGCGCGCGCCGCAATTTATCGATCCCACAGAATGATGAAATCACAAATCGCCAAAAATATATGCCGCCTTTCGAGGCGGCATATTTCAAACAGGCTTACTTATGAGGATAGGCCATGGCCGATAACTCAGTGCAATAGACCGTACCGACAAAAGCGTACTTCCATGACTCCGTGACTTTCACATCACTAATATAGTCCCCATGCGCCTTATCAATCAGCTCCTCGTTAGCATTCTGCATGCGACCGTTAATAGCTATCGGAATAAACAATAACAATTGAAAGCCACATGCACTGGTGGTAATGGGACGGCCTTTCGAAAAGTCGACGTTTTTCGGCGCTTCGACTGCTGTCGAACCCAGCTGCGCCGGAACGCCGCTACAAGCCGTGAGAATTGCCATCATTGAAATTAACAGCGATCGCTTTAAATGTTTCATTGCACAGCCTCCCCTTTCACCGTAACGCAACGCGCAGTACCTAGTACCCACCAAAACCAATTTTCTTGCACGGTTACGTTAACGAGGGATTTTGCGCCCGGCTTTTTCTCCAGTGCGCGGTTGTAGGCTGTTTCAACGCGCGAATTGAGACCGACCGGAATGAAGTACAAGGATGTTTGCAGCAACAACATGCTGCCGCATGCACTGCCTTCGGT
>DASXYH010000262.1:0-13845 GCA_036502545.1 Spongiibacteraceae bacterium | reverse complement strand
CACATTCGCGCAGCGTTTCCAAACCGTTCGCATTATCTGAAACAAAATTTTTATCGAATAAATTCTCCTCGATGATGACGCGAATAATGCCGGCGAGCACGGTCGGATCTTCACCGGGGCGCGGCTGCAAATGCACTTCCGCAAACTGGGCGCATTCAGTGCGGCGCGGATCGATCACGATCACCTGCATGCCGTGTTTTTCCACCGCATCTTTCAATCGCTTCGCCGGATTTTGATTCGGCACGCCGCCCGATTTTGCAACCAGCGGATTGACGCCGACCAGCATCCACGTATCGGCGCCGTCAAACACCTGCGCGCCGGCCTGCCAGGTGCCGTGCAATGCCGGTGCAATCGCTTTGCCCGGTTGATCGATAGTGCCGGCGGTGAAACGCATCGGCGAACCGAGCGCGTCCATCCACGCGGTGGCGATCGGTTGCGTCGCCGGATACGTGAAAATGAAAGTGCCGGCGTAAGTTGCGATGGCGCGCGGGCCGTATTTTTTTGCGATGTCCTGAATGCGCGCGGCGATTTCATCGAGCGCCTGCCGCGAACTGATCTCGGTAAATTCGCCGTTCGGCAGTCGCTTCACACTGCTATACAAACGCTCGGGGCTGTAAATGGTGTTAACCATTTCACGGCCTTTGATGCAGCTATAGCCGTGAAATACCGGATTGTTTTTGTCGCCAATGATGCCGACCGGTTTACTATTTTCAACATCGACCAGCAGCGGACACATCGCGCCGCACGAACGGCAGATGGCATTGATGCGTTGCATTGATGCACCTCACGCGAATCGTTCTGTTTATGGTGCGAGGTAATTTGCGCGGCGTCAATTTGACGCCTGGCCGGTACTGGAAAAGTGAAGCCGATGCAATCGATGCCGAACTCGGCTTGCCGATAATCGCGTGGCAAATGACGTAATTATATTTGCAGCAGGCGGAGTGTAGGCACCCACATCATTGCCTTGTTAGGCTTGTACATATTTTTGCAATACCTTCCAGGTTTTTGGGTCGTTCCAACCTGATGCGAGCCAAAAGCTATTTCCTAAATCGTTATTGGAATAAACGAAAATATTGCACCTCGGAATATTTTCTTTGGCAAGCGCATCAAAGCATAGTCCGACTAAATGACGACCTAGGCCTTGGCCGCGATAAGATTTTGCAACTGCCAGATGATAAATGTGCCCCGCACGGCCATTATGTCCGCATAAAACCGTACCTATGAGTTCACCAGCTTTGCTCTTAGCAACGAAACTCAACTTGGGATTGCGCTTTAAAAATACCGAGATGGCCCCCGGGCCATCGGATTCATTTAAAGTTAAACCGTCTATCGAAGACCAAAGATCAACCGCATGTTGGTAATCCGACATTTCAAATGATCTGATTTCAATTTTCTGGAAAGCATCCATATGCACTCAATCCAAAAGCCCAACTATTAATTGAGCGGGCACGTCTGCATTTAAATGTTAAATCCGACGCATCCGTTTATCTTGGTTTTTGGGGTAAAAGCGAATGAGTCTGTTCATACTAGTCCTGTCATGCGGCCCTGGTTATAAGGCTGCGCCAGCGCTGAGGCTGGGGGCAGCTCTTGGTTTGTCAGTCAAATTAACCCGACGGCAAATAACTGTCCAGCAAATGCATGAGCGCCGCTCGCTTTAACGGTCGAATTTACATGGCTGAGTGTTCTTTGATTGTTTTGTTTTTGATGCTGAGCTATCATGTGTATACGCTCGTTATTACATACACACGGTGGCGCAATGAGAACAAATATTGTAATTGATGACCAATTAATGGCTGACGCCCTAAAGGCTACCGGATTAGGCACAAAGAAAGAAGCGGTTGAAGAAGGACTAAAATTGCTCGTGCGCCAGAATAAGCAGCAAGCAATACGGAAATTGCGCGGCAAGCTTAAGTGGGAGGGTGATCTGGACGAAATGAGGGGAGCCAAATGATACTGGCAGATACCAGTGTTTGGATTGATTATTTTAACGGTAGAGAAAACAAATACACTGACGCCCTGGATAGCCATCTGGATGGCGACACTGTGGCGATGGGTGATTTAATATTTTTAGAGATACTCCAAGGCTTTAAAAATGATAAGGATTACAACCAAGCTAAAACCACACTAAAAGCCTTAGGTCAGTACGAGATGTTGAGCGGCGAAATTGCCTTAACGGGCGCGGATAATTACCGCTTCCTAAGAAAGATGGGTATTACGATTAGACGTACTACAGACGTGATAATTGCGACGTTCTGTATCGAAAACAAGGTTCCTCTATTATTTTCTGATCGAGACTTTCTTCCGTTCGTCGAACATCTAAAGATGAAATCGGCGCTAAGGGAAACATAACTATTTATTGAACGTGCGCGCCCGTGCCGATTCCTGACCTCAGGCTTGCTATGATACGAGTCAACTTTCAACAGGATTAATAGCCATGCCGGGTTATCTGACGCCATTTTTATTGCACTGGGCTATCACCTCGCTGTCGCTATGGATCGCCAGTTATGTATTCGACGGCATTAAATTCGCTAATACCGGTTCGCTGATTATCGCGGCGCTGCTACTCGGTTTTGCCAATGCGATCGTGCGCCCATTGCTTATTTTCCTGACGCTGCCGCTCACCTTATTAACGCTCGGCTTCTTTCTGCTGGTTATCAATGCGCTGATGATCATGCTGGTATCGGCGCTGGTGCGGGGCTTTACCGTTTCAGGTTTTTGGACTGCCTTTTTCGCCGCCATTTTTATTTCGATATTGAGCTTTTTGATCGGTGCGTTCATGGGCGAGGGCAAACCACCGGTCGATCCGCCGAGCAATGGCACCTGGTTGTAATGATTAATAACACACTTAATTGGCGGTACTTCGCGGCACCCATTACACTGTGTGAGCCGCGCATCAGAGTCGTTAGAACCCGCGCCGGCATTGTCCTGCCGGGTGGGGAAAACAATGGGCGGTAACGAAGAAAATAAAGATCTCATTTGGGATCTCGACAGTTTTCACAGTCGGCAGCTGGCCTCAAATTTCATCAAACGCTTCGAAAACAAACTCTGCGTTTATTCGAGTTCGGTCGAGCAGCTTTATACCAACTACACGATCTATTTTCCCGAAGACGAAAACCGGCGCATGGTAATTCTGCCGGACCCTTACGCCTACCACGATACGTTTCAGAATATTCCGGAGCACGCCGTGACTAAAACAGGGATGAATATCGTGCCTGGCGAAGTGGCGGGTAAAACCGGTTTATATCTCACGGTACCGGTGATCAGCAACGGCGTGCGCAAATCGAAAGTTATCGCATTGCAATCGGCACTGCGCGTCATCAACGAACGGCGTGCGCCCGACAATCCTTTTTTACCGGTATTGATGAAAGGCGATCTGCGCGAATTTCAACATCGCATGCCGATGCTGCATTTGCATTGCGTTAAATTGAGCGCGCTCGGTCAGCGCTCGCAGCTCGAACGCGATGGCGTGCGCCGCGTGATCGAGCGGAAATTACCGTCGATTATTTAAAACTTCTCTATCGTCTGTAAAGCTAGTGGCACCGATCTCGCAGCGGGTTGGCGGTGGAAGGGGGTCTTTTTTCGGGACAAGAAGGTGATCTCGACGGAGCTGCAGTGCCATTCGTCATCGGAGAAGTCGTCGAGCTCACCTAGGCCGACCACACCATGCTTTCGGAATGCTCGCCACGGAAGTCCCGAAAAAAGACCCCCTTCCACCGCCCCATGCTCTGCTACGAAGTAACGTTCAATCAACCTCGAATTTTTAACGCGAAGCACTCTGCTCACTGATTTCCCAGCCGCCACCAAGCGCCTTATACAACGCGATCAAACTGGTCGCCGCACTGGTGCGCGCACGCGAGAAACTGGCATCGGCTTCGAGTTGCGTGCGCTCGACTTCAAGCACATCGAGAAAATCCGAGCTGCCGTTTTCAAAACGCAAATGCGCCAATTGCGAAGCGCGTGCATTCGCATTCGCGCTTGTCTGCAAATAATCGAGCTGCCTGCGCGTTTCGCGATACGACACCAAAGCGTTTTCGGTTTCTTCGAGCGCGCGCAGCACCGTTTGCTCATACACCGCGACCGCACCCTGTTCGCGCGCTTTGGCTTGATTGACGCGCGCATTGACGTGACCGAAATCGAGCGCGTTCCATTGAATGCTCGGCCCGTACGCATAAGTCGCGCTCGGCGCGTCGCCGATGCGATCGACGTTGCTCGCTGCGAAACCGAATTCGCCGGTAAAATTCACGTGCGGAAACCATTCGCCCTTGGCGACACCGATATCGGCGGTCGCTGCCGCGAGGCGGCGTTCGGCCGCGCTGATGTCGGGGCGCCGGCGCAATAAATCTTCCGGTTTGCCGATCTGCACCAAGCGCGGCAACGCGGGCAAATCGGCCTGCGGCGCGAGCGATGCATTCAACGCGCTCGGCTGTTCGCCGACCAGCACCGACAGCCGATGAATCGTATTCGCGATCGTCGCCTGCAATGCCGGCAGCGTCGCCAATGTCGTATTCAACTGTGCCTGTGCACGCGCGGTGTCGAATTCGGTACCCCGGCCAGCATCGAGCCGCGCCTCGGCAATTTTCAATGTCTCGCTTTGATTATTCGCATTGCGCTGCGCCACCGCGTACTGCTCCTGCGCACCGCGCAATTCGAAATAATTGCGCGCGACTTCAGCGGCGACGCTCACCTGCGCAGCATGCAAATCGGCCGCGACCGCTTGCTCGGCAGCGCTGCTCGATTCGACTTCGCGGCGCACGCGGCCCCACAAATCCAACTCCCAAAACGCATCGATGCCGCCGGTATTTAATGTCGTCGACTGCGGCTGGCCCGCAATCGATTGGTCGGCACTGATGCGCGCTTTTTGATGCGCGGCCTGCGCCGTTACCGACGGCACGAGATCGAATTGCGTTTCTTTGCGCAATGCGCGCGCCTGATTCAGATTCGCGAGCGCGATGCGCACATCGTGATTGCGCTGCAATGCATAACCGACCAGCGCATTTAACGTATCGTCGTTGAATACCGTCCAGAATTGTGCGACGGGCGCAGCGATCGCGTAGGCCGAATCTTCGGTGGTATACATGCTCGGTGTTTCGGTTTTCGGCGCATGATAATCGGGGCCGACTGCGCAGCCGCCGAGAACAATCGTCGCTAACGCTGCAACTGAGGCGCGTACTATAGATAATTTATTCATGAGCAGGCTCCAAGCTCGATAAATTCAACGGCGCGGGTTTCTGCCGTTTTGTCACAAACTGTTGAATCACGACGTAAAACAACGGCGTCAGAAATATTCCAAAGAACGTCACGCCGAGCATGCCGAAAAATACCGCAATACCCATCGCCTGCCGAATTTCCGCGCCGGCGCCGCTCGCGGTCACCAGCGGCAATACGCCGAAAATAAACGCGAACGATGTCATCAGAATCGGGCGCAGACGCAAGCGGCATGCTTCCAGCGCAGAATCGATAATCGAGCGGCCGTGTAGATGTAATTCGCGCGCGAACTCGACGATTAAAATCGCGTTCTTCGCGGCGAGCGCCACCAGCACGAACAGACCGATCTGCGTGAAAATATTGATTTCCGATTTCATCAGCAGTATGCCGGTCACCGCGCTCAGCAGACACATCGGCACGATTAAAATCACCGCGAGCGGCAGCGATAGACTTTCGTACTGCGCCGCTAGCACGAGAAACACCAACAACACGCACAACGGAAATACCACGCTGAGTGCGCCGCTCGCCGCGACTTGCTGATAGGTAATTTCGGTCCAGTTAAATGTCATGCCGGCCGGCACCGTTTCGCGCACAATTTTTTCGAGCGCCGCGATCGCCTGGCCCGAACTGAAACCGGGGGCCGGTTTACCGCTGATATCGGCTGATGCAAAACCGTTGTAGCGCTGCACCGTGATCGGACCGTGACTGTTTTTCAGCGTCATCAATGTGCCGAGCGGTATCATTTCGCCACGATCGTTACGCGTTTTCAGCAGCAGCGCATCCTCGGGCCGCTCGCGAAAACTTTCATCCGCCTGCACCATCACGCGGAACGTGCGGCCGAAGCGATTGAAGTCATTGACGTAAAACGAACCGAGATACGCCTGCAGCGTTAAAAATACATCGCCGAGTTCGACACCCATGCGCTTCGCTTTGATGCGATCGACATCGGCATAAAATTGCGGCGCGTTCACCTCGAAATTGGTGTAGTTGCCGAATAATTCGGGCGCCTGCCGGGTCTTCGTCAAAATCGCTTGCGTGACGCCGTACAATTCGTCGGAGCCGATGGCGTTGCGATCTTCGAGCTGCAATTTAAATCCGCCGGCGGGACCGAAGCCGCGAATCGGCGGCGCCGCCAACACGAATATTGCCGCGTCATCGATCGCACCGCCGATTTTTTTATTCAGCGACGCGCTGATTGCATCGCCGGTCAAACTGCGCCCGCGCTCTTCAAACGGTTTCAGCGTTAAAAACACGACGGCGCTGTTCGAGCTGCGCGTAAAGCCATTGATCGATAAACCGGGAAATTGCACCGCGTGTAAAACGCCCGGTTCCTGCAGCGCAATTTCGCCGATACGGCGCACCACTTCCTGTGTACGTTCGATCGATGCGGCCGGCGGCAATTGCACCACGGTGACCAAATAACCTTTGTCTTGCGACGGCACAAAGCCACCGGGCGCTTTTGCAAAACCGAGGCCGGCGAGCAATATCAAACCGCCGTACACGACTAAACCGATCGCGCTGGCGCGCAACACTTTTTGCACACCGCGCTGGTAACGTTCGGATAAATTGCTGAACACGCGATTGAACGGACGGAAAAACCAGCCGAGCGAACGATCGATAAAACGCTGCACGGCATCTGGCTCGGCGTCGTGCGATTTTAATAAAAGTGCGCACATCGCCGGCGACAATGTCAGCGAACAAATCGCCGATAATATCGATGCGAACGCAATCGTCAGCGCGAACTGACGATAGAATGCGCCGTTGAAACCGGACACCAATGCCGGCGGCACAAACACCGCGCATAGCACCAGTGAAATCGCGATGATCGGGCCGGCGACTTCATCCATTGAGCGATGCGCGGCAGCACTCGGCGTTAAACCTTCGGCGATGCCGCGCTCGACGTTTTCAACGACGACGATCGCATCGTCAACGACGATGCCGACCGCGAGCACGAGGCCGAGCAGCGTCAATGTGTTGATCGAAAAACCGAATAATTGCAACGCGGCCAACGCGCCGACAATCGATACCGGTACCGCGATAATCGGAATTAACGCCGCGCGCCATTTTTGCAAAAACACGATAACGACGAGCACGACTAGCAGCGTCGCTTCGAGCAAGGTGTGAATAACGGATGTGATCGAATCGCGCACGAACACGGTGGGGTCGTACACGATCGAATATTCGATACCCGCCGGAAAACGCGTTTTCAAATCCGCCATCGTCGCGCGCACATCGTCGGCGAGTTTCAGCGCATTGGCGCCGGGCTGTAAAAAAATCGGAATCGCAACAGCGGATTTATTGTCGAGCAAGCTGCGCAGCGAATAATCGCCCGCGCCCATTTCGATGCGCGCGACATCGCGCAAATGGGTGACATCGCCATCGCTGCCGGCTTTGACGACGATGTCGCCGAATTGCTGTTCGTCGAGCAGACGACCTTGCGTGTTGACCGCAAATTGAAAATCGACCGCATTGTTCATCGGCGCAGCGCCGATCGAACCGGCGGCAACCTGCACATTCTGCTCGCGCACGGCAGTGATAACATCGCCGGCGGTAAGATTGCGCGCCGACATTTTTTGCGGATCCAGCCACACGCGCATCGCGTAATCGCCCGAACCGAAAATACGCACGTCGCCCGCGCCTGGAATACGCGCGATCGCATCGCGCACCTGAATCAATGCGTAATTGCGCAGATACAAACCGTTGTAGCGGTTATCGGGCGAAAACAAATGCACGACCATCGTCAAATCGGGCGAACTTTTGCGCGTGGTAACGCCGAGATCGCGCACTTCCTGCGGCAAACGCGGCAGCGCCTGTGCAACGCGATTTTGCACTTGCACCTGCGCGCGATCGATATCGGCGCCGAGTTTAAATACCACAGTCAATTGCAGCGTGCCATCCTGCTGCGCCTGCGAGTTCATGTAGATCATATCCTCGACGCCGGTGATCTCCTGCTCCAGCGGTGCCGACACGGTATCGGCAACCACCTGCGGATTAGCGCCCGGATATTGCGCCTGCACCACAATCGTCGGCGGGCTCACCTCCGGATATTCGGCGATCGGCAGCGTGAACGCGGCAATGCCGCCCGCAAGCAAAATCAGGAACGAGAGCACGCCGGCGAAAATCGGCCGCTCGATAAAAAAGTGTGTGAGTTTCATGATGCGTATCCGTTGTTTATTTAATCCCCTCTCCCGCAGGGAGAAGGGAGAATCAATAATTCACTTTCTGCGGCGCGGATTTTTCCGCATCGTCAACCGCCACCACGTTGTGCATGCCTTCTTTCTTCATGTCATCTTTTTGGATGTCTTTTTTCTGCATACTTTCGCGCGGTTCGTTGATATTGCTCGCCGTTGCGGCTGCCTCCTGCGGCGCGACCGTCATGCCGGGACGCACCCGCTGCAAACCGCCGACGACGATGCGTTCGCCGGGCTGCAAACCGTTGCGCACGATGCGGTGGTTGTCGTAGACGCCGCTCAATTCCACCGCGCGGTATTCGACGACGTTCTGTGCATTCACGACGAGCACATATTTGCGATCCTGATCGGTCGCCACCGCTTCATCGTTGATCAGCGTCGCCGTGTATTTGCCGCTGCCCTGCAATTTCACCCGCGCGAGCATGCCCGGCGTAAATAAATGTTCGTGATTGTCCAGCAGTGCGCGTACGCGGATCGTGCCGGTTTGCGGATTCAAAGCGTTATCGACGAAATTCATTTTGCCCGCGTGCGGAAAATCAGTTTCATTCGCAAGACCGATGAAGACCGGGTTGGCACTATCGCGCGAACTTGGACGCTCGCCGCGTTTCGCCAGATCGTTGTATTTCAGATACGTCTGCTCATCGCCTTCGAAATACACATAGATCGGATCGAGCGAAACCACCGAGGTCAAAATCGTTTCTCCGGCGTTGACGTAATTGCCGGCGGTGATTTCCGCACGCGATACGCGACCGTCGATCGGCGCTATTATCTGCGTGTATTCGAGATCGAGTTTCGCAGCGTCCATCGCGGCGCGCGCGGACAGTTGATCGGCGCGCATTTGACTGAGTTCGCTCGCGCGCTGATCGTATTCCTCTTGCGATACCGCATGCGCAGCCAACAATTTTTGCGAACGCGCCAATTCGGTTACAGCGAGCTGGCTGCGCGCCTGCGCGCGGACGAAATCGGCCTGCGTGCGTTCAAACTGGACGCGATACGGGCGTTGATCGATCACGAATAACACGTCGCCTTTTTTGACTTCCTTGCCTTCGGCAAAGCGCACCTGCTCGATATAACCGCTGACGCGTGGGCGCAATCTCACCGCTTCCACCGCTTCGAAGCGACCGGTGAACGCGTCCCAATCGGTGACTTCTCCGCTCACCGCAGCCGCGACATGCACCGGCATTGGCGGTGGTGCCGCGCTGGCGGCCTGGCCCTTGCCGCAGCCGCTGAGCCCAAAGGCGATGCAGGCGGCGGCCACCACCAATGCCAGCGCATGCAGCGGCCGAAAGTAGATGACGCGTCTGACCGCCACATCGACACGAGTGCCAGGCGCTGCGGAAATATTTGTTTGGGTCGGCTGTGATTGATTCATGCGCGTTGCTCCCTCAGGTAAACTACGTCCCGGCTTCGGCCCTGACTCGAATGAGCGGACATGCAGCCAGGACAACTAATAAAGACAACCATAAGACGCGAACCGTTATGTGGATGTGACACGACCGCGATCAAACGAATTGATAAAACCGGTCACAAAGTTGTCATAAGGGTATTAGCGTCGATCCATAACTGCTAAGATGGATGTTAGTTACCGGTCAGTAACGATTTAATGTTACCGCCCAGTAACAACTCGGTCAAGAGATTTTTTGCCATGAGCGTTCGCTACCATGAATAAACACGAACTCACAGCCTCGGTTGCCGCCAAAAGCCGCGTGCGCGATCGTATCTTCGATACCGCCTGCGATATGTTTTATAAGCTGGGCATTCGCTGCGTCGGCGTTGATGCCATCGCGAGCGAAGCTGGCACCAATAAAATGAGCTTCTATCGCAGCTTCGCCTCGAAGGACGAGCTGGTAGCGGAGTATCTGCGCGCACAAGAGCAAGAACATTGGCAATGGTGGGACGCTGCAATCGCCCCCTACGCTGGCGATGCGCGTCGACAAATTGAAGCGCTGTTCGACGCGTATGTGACAAAATGCCGCAAGAAAGGCGTGCACGGCTGTGCGTTCATTAACGCAGCCGTCGAATTGCGCGAACCCGATCATCCCGCACTTGATGTGGTACATAAATCCAAAGCGGAAACGCGCCGTCGTTTTCGCAAGCTCGCCAAAGAGGCCGGCGCCAGCGCACCCGATCTGCTCGGCGATGCCTTGACGCTGCTGACCGAAGGCGGCGCGATGTCGCGACTGTCATTTGCGTGCCAGGATGGGCCGGGTTCGAGCATTCCGAAAATCGTGCGAAAATTGCTGGATGCGTATATCGATTAACGCCGTCACTTCGCCGCAACCATTTTGGGGATGCGATCATGGATGTGGAAAATAAATGGAACGACCTGATCTTCGATGATTACTTTCGCGTTGTCGAATTAGTCATCGTCACCGGCCTGCTGGTGTTATTGATCGTTTTATCCGGCAAGCATTTCACGTTTGACACCGTCGTCGAGCTGATCAACATTCCGGTGCTGGTCGGCATTCTGCTTGAAATTCTGCAAGCGAATCGGCGCATCAAACGGCAGGATCATATTCGTCAACAGCAATTGGCGAAACTTGAGACACATCTTGAAGCGGTACTTGGTTTTTCGATTGGCGATATAACGCCATTACGCATTATCAAAGAGCTCGGTCACGCCAGCGCCAAAATCAATGCGGCACAGGTCGACAAAATCTGGAAATCGCTGACGCGCAGCCTAACCACACGTTATCGCGCCACCAATTACATCGATTATCAGCACATGTACGGCAATGACGGCGCCAAATCCATTATCGCGATGCAGCGCGCGAAAATGCTCGGCGATGAAGTCGACGTGGAAAAAGTTTTTATTCTCGATAAATCGAGCGAATTAGACAGCAAAGCCGCGCAGGAAACGATCGCATTGCATCGGGCAGCGGCTATTCCAACGCGCTACATCGTCAAAAGCGATATCCATAAAAAGCTCGGCAACAAATGCCAGCTGACCGACGACAAAATGGATTTCGCAATATTCGATGATAGCGTCGTACTGCGCTGGCATTTCGATGCCGAGCGCAAAATCGGTGGTGGCGAGCTGCTGTTCGGCAAGGACGAGATCAGGCCGTATCAGGAATTCTTCGAGCTGTTGCACGATGTCGCCAAGCCGATTTGAAATGCGAGCAATGCGATGCAGAAAATCGAATTAAAACCGCTTACTCAGACCGACGTCGAAGCGATTCAAAATTGGCCGCCGTATCCCGCGGCGGTGCAGGAACTCGATTACGCGCTGCGCGCCGGCGGCTGGCTCGATCAATTTCCCGAAAACGAAACGACGCATCGCTATGCGGCATGGCAAAATAATGCGCTCGTCGGTTTTACGCTGCTGACGCATATCGCCGACGGCACTTCCGAGTTTTATATCGCGCTGCATCCGCACCATATCGGCCACGGTTTAGGCCGTCTGCTCACCGAGCGCACGCTGCAACTCGGCTTCGCCGAATTCGGACTAGCCATGATTTATCTAAAAGTACGCGAGTGGCATCAGCGCGCGATTGCGCTGTATACGAATATCGGTTTCAAAGTTGTCGGCCGCTTTACTGAAATAATCTGCGATCAATCGGTGCGTTTTATTCGAATGGAATTTATTAATCCGGATTTAGCGCGCTAGCTCTGATCGATAAGTTTCGAACAGTTAACGATAAACCTCACGCCGATGTCCGACTTTGACGACACAAACAATTAGCGTTTTATCCGCAATTTCATAAATGATTCGATAGGTACCTTGACGCAAACGGTATCGTTCCTGTCCCGAGAGTTTTTCACAACCGGGCGGTCGAGGATTTATTCGCAGTTCGTCAAAGCGCTCCAAAATTTTCGCTACGTCTTGTTTTGCCAGTGAGCGTAAATCTTTAGCAATGGATTTTTTGAAAACGAGTTTATAGCTTTCCATGCTTTTTCAAATCGTTGAGCAGCGCCTCGTAGGAAATTTCAGGTTCGTTAACGCGATTTTCAAATGCCGCCAAATCCTCATGATCTTCACGCAACGCTGCGCGTACCGCATCGTTGACAATGTCCGATACCGAACGATGCGTATGCGCGGCTTTCAACCGGACTGCACGATGCAGATCCGCTTCGAAATAGATGGTGGAGCGTTTCGATGTTTCATTCATGGCGATTTACCTCGGCAAGCATCTTAACGTTTTGACGTTAAAGCGTCAAAAATAGCCCCGTAAAGACCATTCTGGCAGCGGGTTGGCGCCGAAGGGACATTCTTTTTCAGGACTTCTGTGGCGAGCATTTCGGTAGCTTCGGTGTGGCCGGCCTAGCAGTGCTCGACAACGTCTCACGACGCCGAATGGCACTGTAGCCTCGATAAGATCACCTTCTTGTCCTGAAAAAGAACACCCCTTCGACACCCCATGTTCTGCTACAACGTGCCTTCTATGAAAATACTTAATCAGAGTTTTAAGATTTAATCCGATAACCCTTCGCGCGCAACGGCCGCAATTGTGCCGCTCCTGGCGTGCGCGCAATTAATGCATTTTTCAATTCGTGCTCGTCGCGCGGATCGATTGTTTGCAGCCATTGAATTTCATCGGCAATCAATGTACCGAGCGCGATGCCATCGCGGTACAGCACACGGTTACCAGAGAGCGCCGGCACTTTCGGACCGGGCACGATCAAGCCGATTAAATTGAGCGGATCGGCGCCGCTCACACAAATTAATTCATCGGCCAATTCTTCTTTGCGCATTGCACGCAATGCCGGCAATGCTTCCGGCAACGCAAATTGTTCGCCGCTGAGTCCCGCGAGAAAACGGCCGCCACGAATTTCGCCGCGCGCTTCCAATCTTCGAAACACGCGCAACAGATCGCGCCACGGCGGCAGCCAATCGGCTTCACGCGCGAGCAGGCGCCAGAAAATTACGCCGTAACGTCGCAGCAGTGCCCGCGCGATATATTCGAGTGTTTCGTTATCGCTACCGCGCTGCTCGCGCCCACTTTTGCAATCACGTAAGAGCGACCAGCGCCCCGCGTCCTGAATGCCGAATAGTGCGGCGCGCCCACGACGGCGCGAACCGGTGCTACCACTCAGCGGCTTGCGCTTATCGAGCGGCAATAACAAGGCGCGAATACCGGCGAAACCATCGGACGTGATGCGGCCAAGCGCGACCAATTCCGCGAGCGCTTCTTCCGCTTCGCTCGGCAGCAAATGCGCGCCATCGATGATTTCATCGAAAAACGACGCGCCGTGCTGGTGCAAAAATTCCAGTGCGCGCTGCGCGCGTGAACTCGGCGTGGGCTGCACGTCACTATTGGTTAGCGCGGCCGTTGCGGCCGCACTCCAGATCGGCATATTGCGCCGTGTCACCAATGCGATCGGCGTGCTGCGCACCGGTCCCGCGCGTTTTGAATTTTCATTATTTTTCGGACGCGCCAACCGCGCCCAACCGGCGCGGCCCGACAAACACAAATCGTCGAGCCAGGTGAAATCGTAATTCTGCAAA
>DASXYH010000261.1:0-3513 GCA_036502545.1 Spongiibacteraceae bacterium | reverse complement strand
GCAGGTTGGATTTATTCGCTCAACCGAGAGTTGCAAAATCATAAAGGCAAGCTGGCGATTGCGTTTGCCGTCGTCACGCTGGTGGTGCTGATCGTCGGTTTTGCGTGGCCCAAGAAATACGAAGCATCGGCGGTTGTTTTTGCGGACGAACAAAACATTATAAAACCGCTGCTGTCGGGCTCTGCCGAAGTCACTACTCCGGAAGTCGATCAATCTGCAATTGCGCGCGATCGCATCATGTCGAATGCGATTTTGCGGCAAGCGGTGGTCGAGGCCAAACTCGCGAAGGAAGGCACAGACGAAGGCGCACTCGATGCGATAGCCGGCGCTATGCGCGGCGGCATAATGGTCGCCGATGCGGGCCGCGGTCATATTCGTATTTCGTATCGATCCACCGACGCAGGCACGGCATTCGCTATGGCTTCTGCGTTAACCAATGCGTTCGTTCGCGATACAGCACGCGCCAAGCGGCAGGAAAGTCGCGAGGCTTATACGTTTATCGACAATCAGGTGAATACTTATCGCGAGCAGTTGCAGACGGCTGAAGATAAATTAAAAAACTTCAAAGGCGGCAGCAATGTCACCGGCGGCGATACCGCTGCCCGCATGTCGCAATTGCGCTCGGAAATTGGCGCGCAGACGTTGGATTTGCAAGTGGCGATCGCGCGGCGCGATGAATTGCGGCGGCAGATTTCGCAGGAAAAGCAGTTCGTCAATCGGCAATATAAATCGGATGGTCTGCGCGATCGCCTGGCGCAAGCGCAGGCGCAGCTCGATACGCTCCGTCTAAGTTACAACGACACCTATCCGGATATCGTATCGCTTAAGCAGCAGATGCAGGATCTGCAAAAAGCGATTGCCAATACCGAGAATCAGCAACAGTCGGACGACATGAGTGCAGGCGGTGTTAATCCCGTGTACGCAAAATTGCGCGGCGATTTAGCCGACGCCGAAGTCACCGTGCGCACCATCCAGTTAAAACTCAACGCGGTGCAGAAAATGCTGCAGGACGAGCAGGGCGCGTCGAAGCAGGGCGCCGAATATGAGGCGCAACTCGCCGAATTAACGCGCGATTATGATGTTACAAAAAAGATGTACGAAAGCATGCTTGAGCGTAAAGAGAAGGCCCGGTTGTCGGTAGCGCTCGATGTCGAGGGTCAAGGGGTAACGTACAGAATCAAGGAGCCGCCAGCTTACCCAAATGCTCCAGTAGGCCTGCGTTTTGTGCACTTTTTTTTGATCGCACCTGTAGTTGGTTTATTGGCACCTTTGGCGATTTTAGTAGCCTATATTCAACTCGATCCCCGCATTCGCTTCATTGAAAAACTGGAGTATGCGCTTCCTGAAAGCGTGCAGGTGTTGGCGGTAATTCCGCATATGAGCACCCCGAGCGAGCGTCGAACGCAATACGGCGAATGGATGTACGTAGGAATTTTTGCTGCGGTAACTCTCATCATCTATACAGTGATCGGCATGTTGCGCATAGCGGGAGTTGTGTGATGTCGTCAGACGACAAAGATGGTTTCTACCAAATCCGACAGATTGGAGAAACCAGCGGCAACAATATCGTTCCGATTGGGCCGCGCGCGCTGCAGGACGATGAGGAGTCGCGAGAATACATTCGCCGCATGGCGGAGATCGGACATCTCTCCTACAGCGAAATGGCCGATCTGCGTATTATCCATCCGGGCATGCGCATTCCAAAAACGCTGAACGCCTTTCGTCAGCTGCGGACCAAGATTTATCAACTCGCCAATGCGAAAGATAATTTCGTATTGCTGGTCACGGCAATTACACCGAATGGTGGCTCCAGTTTCGTGACGACCAATCTCGGAGCAGCGATTGCCCTCGACGAAAGCAAAACCGCGATTATTGTCGATTGCAATGTATACGATCCTTCCCTGCACCGCCTGTTGCCGATCGATCCCGACTATGGCTTGGTCGATTATCTCGAGAACATTACGCTGGATGTGAAGGATGTGATTTATTCCACCGGCGTACGCCGTTTGCGGATGATTCCCGCCGGCAGTCGCCGTCAGCCGGGAACCGAGTTTTTCACCTCGTCACGCATGCGCAAATTCGTCGACGAGCTGCGCACTCGTTATCGCGATCGCCACATTGTCATTGATGCCCCGCCGGTGGGCTCCAGTGCGGACGCGCGTATTCTTGCCGACCTGTGCGATTTCGTTTTGATTGTTGTACCGTTCGGAGCGGTGGCGGAAGGCCAGGTTCACGCAGCGATAGAGGCGATCGGCGAGAAAAAAGTTATCGGCGTGGTATTTAATAATTAAGAATTTGTCTGGGGATAATTATGAATAAAGCACTGACGGCGGCGATGCGGCTGGCCGCGCTATCCGGTTTGATATATTCGACTTCGGCGGCTTTTGCCGCTTCGGATCTCAACGTTGTTGCGGGTGTAGGCGCCGAGTATCACGATAACGCGGCGTTGGTTCATGATAACGAAGAATCCGACGTCGACCGCATCGCGCGCGCGCATATCGATTTAGATCGTCCCGATGGCCCGGTAGCAATGAAACTGGGTTACGACGTGGAAAGGCACGATTACCAGGATAATGTGCAAAGTGATCGCACGGCCATTAATGGCAGCGCGATGCTCAACTGGCAAGCCATTCCGCGTTCACTGGATTTTTTTGCTTCGCACCAAATTTCCGATCAATTGCAAGATCGGCGCGGTACCGATGTCAGCAGCAATTTAGAGCGGCGCTCGATAATTTCTGTCGGCGGCAATGGCTACGCGCATCCTTCCAAAGTAGACACACTGATTTTGAGTCCGCGTTTTTCCACGATTAATTTACAGAGCAGCAGCGGTTCGGACTCGCGCCAGTCCGCCGTCGATTTATCCTGGCGGCATGCGTTGAGTCCGGTATCGGCATTGATGCTGACGGGTTCGCGTTCGACCGCGCGCTTTGACGATTCCGTGGATAATTACGATGCCACGCGCGCCATGCTGAGTTATAACACGCGGTTGTCGCATCTCAATTATTCGGTGGGTGGTGGCTTCAATCGTATCAAGCGCGATCAAGGCAAAGATGCCAATGGCTATTCCATTCAAGCATCCGCGGATTATGTTGAAACTTACTACAGCTGGGGCGGCGCCATTATTCGGCAGCTGACGGACAGCGTTATCGGCCTGTCGGGTTTTGAAACTTCGGTAACCGATTTTCGCGCGACCGATGGCAATGTCGATCAATTCGATATTGTCGAAACCACGCAAGCGGATTTGCATGGCCAGCGTCAACTGGGGCAATCGAGTCGCATTAACGGCAGCATCGGCTATTTAAAATACGATTATCAGCAAACGCCGCGCGACGAAAATACTTATTACGCGCAGCTTGGGTACAGCTATTCACTGAATCTGCTGTGGAGTGTGGGATTGAACGGCCGCTATGAAAAGCGCGATTTTGTCGATGACCCAGCGGGCCTTGTCGAAAAAAATAAAGAGCTGGAATTATTTGCCGATTATCGCGCCAGTCAGCGGCTGTCGATTCGCTT
>DASXYH010000260.1:0-4195 GCA_036502545.1 Spongiibacteraceae bacterium | reverse complement strand
GGCAGCGGTGTAGCGCATCGCTTTCACCATATTTCTACCGATGAAGTTTTCGGCTCGCTAGCGTCGACCGCGTCGGCGTTCCGCGAAGACAATCAATACCAGCCCAACAGCCCGTATGCGGCGAGCAAGGCGGCATCGGATCATCTGGTGCGCGCGTACCATCACACCTACGGCTTGCAAGTGACGACGAGCAATTGTTCGAACAATTACGGACCATATCATTTTCCGGAAAAACTGATTCCGCTATGCATTACCAATCTGCTGCTCGGCAAAGCGCTGCCAATTTACGGCAACGGCCGCAATATTCGCGATTGGCTGTATGTCGAAGATCATGCGCGTGGCATCGAGCTAGTTTTGCAGCAGGGAAAAATCGGCGAGACCTACAATATCGGCGGCAATAATGAATGGGCCAATATCGATGTCATACACGAACTGTGTAAAGTCGTCGATACAGAATTTGCAGCCGATTCGCGCTGGGCGCAATATTTCCCCGCTGCATTGGCCGCGCAACAGCGCAACAGCGCCGATGCAATTACTTTCGTCACCGATCGACCCGGCCACGATCAGCGCTATGCGATTGATGCCGGCAAAGCGCAGAACGAACTCGGTTTCGCGCCGCAAGAGTCATTCGATACCGGTTTGCGCAAAACCGTGCGTTGGTATTTGGACAATGCCGCGTGGTGGCAGGCGGTGCTCGATGGCAGTTATCGCAATTAATTTAGTGCCACCGATCCGCCGATTAGCTGTGTTGTTTGCGACGACACGCTGTGAATACATCCATGTAGGCTCGGCCGCGGCATCCATGCCGCTTACGGTCGCTGCAAACAACACAGCTAATCGGCTTGCCGCAGTTTAAGCTAATAATTTATTGATAATGCCCGCGATATTTTTCGCGCAGCGGCACTTTGTGTAATTTGCCGGTCGCGGTGTGCGGTAATTCATCGACCGCGACGATATCGTCGGGCAGCCACCATTTGGCGACGCGTTCGGCGAGATGCGCGGTGATCGATTTTTTATCGAGCGCATGATTTTCCACCAGCACCACCAATAGCAGCGGCCGCTCGTCCCATTTTTTATGCGGCACGCCGATCACGCACGCTTCGCGCACGCTGTCGTGGCTCAGCGCGGCATTTTCCAATGCGATCGAGCTGATCCATTCGCCGCCGGATTTCACCACATCTTTTTTGCGATCGACGATGCGCAGATAGCCTTCGCTATCGAGCGTGGCGACATCGCCGGTATCGAACCAGCCATTGATCGTTGCGTCGTCATCGGCGCGAAAATAGCGCTGCATCACCCACGATCCGCGCACGCGCAACTGTCCCGATTCCCGGCCGTCGTGCGGCAGCGGGTTGTCGTCATCGTCGAATATTTCCAGCTCGATACCGTAGATCGCGCGCCCGGCCGACGTTTGAATACGGTTACGCTGCTCAATCGTCATCTGTTCCATTTCCGGCGTGCGGCCGCCGAACGTCGCGAGTGGGCTGGTTTCAGTCATGCCCCATAACGGCATTAAATAAACACCGTGTTTTTCGCGCAACGCTTCAGCAAGCGCGAGCGGCGCGGCGGCGCCGCCGACCGCGACAATAATTTCAGACGGTAATTTCCGGCCGATTTTATCGAGGTATTCGAGCAGCGTAAGCCACACCGTTGGCACGCCGAGCGCGAGATTAACGTTTTCTTTTTCGATCAATTCGAACAGCGAGGCGCCGTCGAGTTGTGCGCCCGGCAGCACCAGCTTACAACCGGCAATCAAACCTGAATACGGCAGTCCCCACGCCGATACGTGATACATCGGCACTACCGGCAGCACCACGCTGTTGCGCGATAGATTCAAAGCGTTAGGCGTGCAACTCGCGAGCGCGTGAATCACCGTCGAGCGGTGCGAATATAAAACGCCTTTCGGATTGCCGGTGGTACCGGAGGTGTAGCACAGACACGCGGCGTTGTTCTCGTCGAATTCTGGCCAGTCGAATGCCTCGCTGCGATCTTCCAGCAGCGATTCGTAGCAGACGAAATTGAAATTGGTCTGCGCCGGCGCATGGTCTTCATCGCACAGCAGCACGATCAGTTTGACGCTCGGCAGCTTTCCCGCGAGTTCATTTAACAGCGGCACGAACGTGAGATCGACGAACAGTACGTTGTCTTCGGCATGATTGACGATGTATTCGATCTGCTGCGCGAACAGGCGCGGATTCACCGTATGCACGATCGCGCCGATGCCGGAAATCGCGTAATACAATTCGACGTGACGATAACCGTTCCACGCCAGCGTGCCGATGCGATCGCCGCTTTCGATACCGAGTTCGCGCAGCGCGTGCGCGAGCCGGCAACTGCGTTGGTAGCAATCGGCAAACGTGTAACGGTGAATATCGCCCTCAATACGGCGACTGACGATTTGCGCGTTCGGCGCCAGCGTCGCCGCCTGACGGATGATCGAAGAAATCAGCAGCGGCTGCTGCATCATATTGCCCAGCATGGCAGCGTTCTCCCTGTTATGTGCGTATTATCGATTGCAAAATTCTTGCTTCTAAAAGACAGAACATTCGACCGGTATTGTTCGATAAGCACATCATATGAAATTACGATCGCAATGGAACGCGTTCGTGTTGATTTTATTGTCATCATATTGCTGCGCTGGGCATATCGGCAGTGTAGCCGCGCGCTCGACATTGCTAAACTGGCCCTTTAACGCTGAAGCTCTGCGGCGTTGCCGGGTCGGTTAACAATTGGTAATCCACGGGCATCCGTTTTGATCTGGATTGCGCCGGTTGTATGCGTTACGGTGGCGCGTCTTTTTTCCGATGAGTTCTCACAATGACCAAACCGGTGTTGGCAATTCTGGGTGGTACCGGCGATCTCGGTACCGGTCTCGCGCGGCGCTGGGCGCAGGCGGGGTACGAAGTGATTATTGGCTCGCGCACGGCGGATAAAGCCGAAGCGGCGGCGGCGGATTTGCAGGCGTTGATGCAGCAGCGCGGCATCGCTGCGGTACGCGTGCGCGGCACCGATAATTTCGCCGCGGCGCAGGCAGCCAATATCGTTGCGTTGACGGTACCGTTCAGTCACCAGGCACCGACATTGGAGCAGGTCAAACCCGCATTACAAGGCAAAATCCTGATCGATGTCACCGTGCCGCTGGTGCCGCCAAAAGTCGCGCGCGTGCAATTGCCGCCCGCAGGCTCAGCCGGACAAATCGCGCAGAATTTGCTCGGCGACGGCGTGCGTGTGGTATCGGCATTTCAAAATGTTGCCGCGCAGCATTTGCAGGAAGGGCATGCGCTCGATTGCGATGTGCTCGTCTGCGGCGACGATAAGGATGCGCGCGCGCAGGTTGTCGCGCTGGTCCAAGCGGCGGGCATGCGCGGTTTTCACGCCGGTTCGATCGCGAATGCGGCCGCCGCCGAAGCGTTGACTTCGGTGCTGATTTTCATCAACAAACAGTACAACTGCCACGCCGGCATTCGCCTCACCGGCCTGAACGAAGATTAACAATGCGACAGCAACTGCAACTATCGGTGTTGCCGGGAATTCCAAAGGTGGAACCCGGCGCCGATTTATGCGCGCTGATTTGCGCAGGGCTCAATCGCGCGCATCTCGCATTACAGGATGGCGATGTGCTGGTGATCGCACAGAAAATTATTTCGAAGGCGGAAAATCGCTACGTGTATTTAAATGACATTGTGCCGGGCGCACGCGCGTTGGAACTCGCGGAGCAGGCAGATAAAGATCCGCGCATTGTCGAATTGATTCTGCGCGAAGCGGTCGAGGTGTTGCGCGTGCGCAAAGGTGCAATCATTGTCGCGCATCGCAACGGTTACGTGCACGCGCATGCCGGCATCGATCAATCGAATATCGAATCGCAGCCGGATAATCCGCGCGTGTTGCTGTTGCCGGAAAATCCCGACGCGAGCGCGGCGCAGTTGCGCGAAAAACTGCGTGCGCAAACCGGTGCGAATATAGCAATCATCATCAACGACAGTGCCGGTCGCGCCTGGCGCAACGGTGTAATCGGATTTGCGCTCGGCACGGCGGGCATGGTGCCGCTCGAAAATCGCATCGGCACGCGCGATTTATTCGGGCGTCCGCTCGAAATTACTGAAGTCGCGGTGGCCGATGAACTCGCAGCAGCGGCTTCGTTTTTGATGGGGCAGGCGGCGGAGGGCGCGCCGGTGGTTTTGATTCGCGGCGCGAA
>DASXYH010000259.1:0-4181 GCA_036502545.1 Spongiibacteraceae bacterium | reverse complement strand
CCATTTGATCAGTGCCCAAATTTTTCTGCGATTCTTCTCTTCCGGTTCCAGTTGACGCCTGCTAAGCGTTTGCCAGACAACATTGAAACAATTTACTTTCATAAATTTGCCCCTGTAATTACTAGCATCCACTATTGGCTGCTAGCTCACCATAACTACAGGAACGTCGGGAGTGTCTGGCAATAAACCCCTATTCTCACGACGCGGAGTCACCACCGCGTCGTCCTGCACCACTCAGGCTGCCGGCCGGTATCGCTGGCTGAGCGGCATGAGTGGGGCATAAGGTAGAGAACTAAGTCTCCGCGAACGAGTCACCTCGTCCAAACTGCTAGTGAAGGGCTCCCTTTTTCAACGTCGAGTTGAATGTATCCTGATACCCGCTCGGCGTCAACCAAAAAATCGCTATTTGCGAATATCTGGTCGGATAATTCACTGCACTCCACTACTCAAAAAGCGAAGCTGTGCCACAGCGCTCCCCCCTTCAGCCCCAACTCCGTTTACGAGATGCATCAAATTTCCAGGCGGTTCGAGAGAACTTAATGTTGTAATCTTGCAAACGGCCAGATGTTGGAATTTAGATTTACCAATGATGAAATGCGGGTCGCATCATGAGGTCAATACAATGAAAGTTTACGTCTTCAAATCGCTACCGCCGTTTCTTTGGGGCTACACGCGCGACATCCGTGCGATGTGGGCGCTTGAGGAGTGCGGCGTTGCGTACGAACCGCTCGGACTCGACTGCGGTCCGAAGGGCCTCCAGGATGAAACTTGGTTTGAGGCGATTTCACCGTTCAAGCAAGTGCCGGTGATCGATGACGACGGCTATATCCTGACGGAGTCAGGCGCGATTCTTCTCTACGTCGCCGAGAAATCAGGAAAATTGATTCCTCGCGATCTGCAGGGCCGCGCGCAAGTTTACCGCTGGTTGATCACATCGCTGAATAACATTGAGCCATTTGCTTTGCCGATTTTTTTTGCCGATCTTCAAGGCGACTCGAACCCTCATATGAAAGCATTGCGCCCTTGGCACATCGAAATACTCGAGCGTTTTTTACCGACGATCGACACAATGTTGGAATCGCAACCGTTCGTGACCGGCGCTGACTTTACCGTCGCCGACATCGCTCTTACGTGCGTGCTGCGCGAACTTCGCAAGACACAAATCTTGCGCAACTACCCGCACGTCGAAAATTACCGCCGCCGCTGCGAAGAGCGGCCTGCGTTCGTGAAAGTCCTCAACGCCTACGAAGACCGCCTCGGGCTAGTTCGCGGAAGCGCACGGTAGGCCGCACACTGCATTCTTCGCCGCCTTATGGAGCGCGCGAAGTCAATTGCAGTTGGCGAGGGAGCTGTTGGAACTCCTTGAAGAAACGCTAGCGCGCGGCGCGGAACGATTAAAAATAATTACGCTCGCGTGTAGCTCATTCGATATTCATTGTGATGAAATTGTTTATGCGTGTTTTTTAAGCATTGCGAATATGTTGGACCAAGGTCGAATAGGCGCCCCTTATATGCGGTTGGTAGTTTCTCGTAGCGGGCTCTCGGCCGAATTGAGCCTGGCTCACGCTCACTCATTTTTTTGCGGGCTTGCCGAGATGGCGGTTGAAAAACCGAATGATCGTATCGTAGGCATCGCGCGCTTCGGGCAGCCATGCGTTGTAGTAAAAACAATGGCCCAACCCGTCGAAAATATGCAGCGACGCATCGTCTACACCTGCGCGCACGAGCGCGCGATGAAATGCAATGGCGGGACTCATATCGAATGCGCGCGTGGCGCTGATCAACAGCGTTGGCGGAAATTGCGCGAGCAATTCGCGCGGCGCCTGCTGCGGAAAGGCCAGATAATTGTCGGCGGCGACATCCGAGAAATACCCGAATCCGCCGGCGCTCACGAGTGCCATCGGGCCCTCATCTGTTCCCAGAGTTGGTGGCATTTCTGCGGAGCCGATTTTGCTGAAAAAAATCGAATCGCCGGAACCGCCCGCACCACAACCAAAAACTCCAATGGCCCCCGGCGCCGGCAAGCCTTTGTCGAGCAGCCACGCCACCGCCTGCGCGGTCAGCATTGCACCGGCCGAGCCGCCGTAAATACCGATATTTTCGGGCCGATATGTTTTCAATAATTCCAGGTAAACCGCCACGACATCTTCGGTGGCGGCCGGGTATTTATGCTCGTAACCCTGGCGGTAATCGAGCGATACCACTTTAATCTTGCCGAGATGCGCGACTGGAATCGATTCTGTGCGACTGACAAAAATCGCACCCGAAAAAAATGCGCCGCCATGCAAATTAATTAGCACACGCTGTTCATTGGTCTGCGCTTCGGGCGTGAATTCTTCTACCGGTACACCAGCGATTTTATCGGCGCGGATTGCAACTGGAAACGCGCTTGCCAGCATTTGCGACAGCGGCGCGATAAGTGTCGAATCAACGTCGTGCCTGAACTTGTCCACCAGAGCGATGAACTCCGCCTCGTTCGTAATACCCGCCAACGAAGGGAGGCCCAAACGGGGTTTGGTCAATCCATTGATCTGGGCCATGCGTGCCTCTGGACTCAACGCCACCGATAGCGGAAGTTGAAATGCGCCAACGTGAATGGTGCCGTCGGCATCGACGTCGAATCTTCGCTGATACTTCTCGCTCATCTTTAATAATTCTCCTAGTGTGGCTATGTTCTGGTGCGGTATGTCCTCAGATCATTTCAAGGGTCCTCAAACCATTTCAGGTCGGGTAGCGGCTTCCAATCCTCCATCGACGTAAAGCAGCTGCCCCGTCATGAAGCTGTTTGCAGCGCTGGCGAGAAAAGCGAAGACCTCAGCCAATTCGCGCGGCTGAGCCAAACGTTTCAGGGGGGTGGCCTCGATTAGAGCAGAGACTGATGGCATCTTCATGGCTTCGGACAGCATTGGCGTATCCACCAGTCCCGGGCAGACGGCGTTCAGCAATATACCGGCCTGAGTCCATTCAGCGCTCGGCGCTGTGCGTCGAATCCAACGCGCGATCGCCAGTTTGCTCGCTGAATAAGCGGTTTCCTCTGGACTTGTCCTTGTCGGATTCTCGCCGCGCTCCAGTGCCTTGGCCATATTGAGCGCACTGGCGCTGGCTGCGGCGTATGACACCGTGACCACGGCGCGGGGCGCGGGTGAACGGGTCAGCAATGGGCGCAATCCTTCCAGCGTCCGCACCGCGCCATGATAGTTGACGGCATAACAGAGCGCGTCCGGACCCAGCACGCCGGCATTGGCGATGACAGCATCGATGTGGCCGTTCGCAAGAGCCGTAACATCTTTCACCATTTGCGTGCAGCCGGCTTCGGTCGATAGATCGGCGATGACATCAACGTTCTTCAGGTCAACGCCGATGACGCGGTCGCCTCGTTCGCGCAGTAGCTCCGCGGTGGCGAGGCCCATGCCCGAGCCACTACCGGTAATGACGATGGTGCGGGACACTGATCTTCTCCTGGGTGGTATTCATTTTTAGCTGTCGATTGCGTGGACTTTTCGGACAATCTGCATTACCGCGATCTGGCAGAATTAACGCGCTGTTCTACGCGAGTTATTTTTAACAATTATTTATTAAATTGAAACTCACTCATCTAAGTGGCGGGCCGGACTCGCGGTTGACCGTCAAAATTGCGGAATGGTCATCGCATCGCCGATCACGGTTTTGCCATTGAGCGCGTGCAACGGCTGCTGCAGCATTTCGAGCACGCGGCGACTTTTGATAACGAGCCCGGTCAATGGTGCGGCGATCAGCAAGAAGGCGGCTTCGGCCATCATCTCCAGACTTTCCGCTGCGCTCGGATCCTTGCGCAGATGGGCGAGCGCGCCCGGCGAGCTGCCGCCAGTGACAACGACGGCGCTGGGCAACAGCGCATTGGCGTGAATACCGGTGCCGTGCAATTCAGTCGCCAGCCCCACGGTGAAGCGGTCCAAGGCAGCCTTAGAAGCGCCGTACATCACTAACCCTTGGATCACTTCCGAAGCGCCCGAATACGGAATTTCCGCCACCGTTGCGCCCGCACTCGTAATGTTGATAATGCGGCCATAGCCGCGCTCGCGCATCGCGGGCAGCGCTTGCTGGATCAGATCGGCGGCGGCGTGAAAGTTGACCTCGAACAATTTGTGCCGGTAGTCGTTATCCATCACGCTCGGCTTTTGATGGTTATTCGTCGCCGCGTT
>DASXYH010000258.1:0-4623 GCA_036502545.1 Spongiibacteraceae bacterium | reverse complement strand
GGGAATGGGATTGAGTGTGTTTGGATGTTGACCTATCAAAGTCATCGCGTTGCCGCGCAGAAAAGTTGCAAAGCCGCCAGCTGCGTCGGGGCCGACCATGCGCAATGTTGGCGGAAAGCTGGTCATGAACGTGCGAAAACGACCGCCGCGTTTGGCATTGGGATCGGCAAAAACGGGATCGGTATCGTTCGTTTGCCAGCGTAAATTCGTCGGCAACGGCGGCGTCTCTGCGAAAGCGATTTGCGCGAAGAAAAAAATTATCAGCGAGACAGCAAGGAATATTCGGTGGCACGCGCAGCGAGACGGAGGGGTTTGAGCGCGACGAGAAAACCCGTCCCTGGCCCTCCCCTTGTCAGGGGAGGGTAGCGACACGCAGAAGCGGAATTGCGAATTTTTTTTATTCATAAATGCGGAAAGTCTTCGGATCAAACGCTTCGCGAATCGCTTCGCCGATAAAGGTAACAAGCATCAGCACCAGCGTCATAGCAATCACAACGCTACTGACGATCCATGGCGATTCCAAATTGTCGGTGCCCTGTTTTAATAATTCGCCCCAGCTCGGCGTCGGCGCCGGCAGGCCGAAGCCGAGATAATCGAGCGCGGTTAATGCGGTGACGCCGGCCGCGACGGAAAATGGCACGAACGTCACCACGGTGGAAATACTGTTCGGCAAAATATGGCGAAAAATAATGCGCGGGCCGCTGGCGCCGATAGCGCGCGCGGCGAGCACGTAATCGCGCGTGTTTTCGCGATAACTTGCGGTACGCATGTACCACGTCATATTGGTCCAACTGAACGCAATCATAATTAATAGCAGCGTCCAGAATCCCGGCGGCACGATCGAGGCGACGATCATGATCACGTACAGCGTGGGAATATTGGACCAGACTTCGATCAGGCGCTGGAAGATCAAATCGAAAACGCCGCCCCAGTAACCCATCAGGCAGCCGATGGAAATACCGATTAAATATTCGAACAGCAGCAGTGCCACCGAAAATGCGATCGCGATGCGAAAGCCATACAACAGGCGCGCGGCGACATCGCGTCCGGTAGTGTCGGTTCCGAGCCAGTGCCGCAAGGAAGGCGCCAGCGGCGGAAAATCGTTGCCGGCGAGATCGGTTTCGTACGCGCTGTACGGAATCGGCGGCATCAACAGCCAGTCGCCGACGGATTTATTTTGCGCAAAAATTTGTTGCAGCGCTTTGTAATCGGTTTCGTAATCGTAATCGAGTCCGAACGTTTTGCCGCTTAATACCGCGCCATAGGTGGGAAAATACCAGTGGCCTTGATAGTGCACGATCAGCGCGCGATTGCTGACCAGCAATTCGGCGCTCAGGCTGATCACTATCAACACGCCGAGCAACAGCGCGGAAAAATAACCGCGTTTGATCGAGCGAAAACGCGACCAGCGGCGCCGGGTAATTGGATTAAGTCGAATCGGATTGAATTTAAACCAACGCATGCGCTCAGGTTTCTCCAAAGCGAATGCGCGGGTCGACCAGCGCGACACAGATATCGGACAAAATATTGCCGAGCAAAAATAATAAAGCGCTGATAACAAGGATGCCCATGACGACAGGGTAATCGCGTTCGAGCACCGACTCGAACCCGAGTAAACCGATGCCGTCGATATTGAAAATGGTTTCGATCAAAAATGAGCCGCCGAGCAGCAGCGAAATATTATTGCCGAACGAAGTGGCGATCGGAATGAGGCTGTTGCGTAGCGCATGATGACGCACTGCACCGTCGAAACTTTGGCCTTTCGCAATTGCGGTGCGCATGTAGTCGGTGGCGAGATTATCCATTAATGCGTTTTTCATCATCAATGTCGTCAGCGCAAAACTGCTGGCCAGGTAGGCTGTCAGCGGCAGTGCGGCGTGATAAAGCAAATCGATAATTTTTTTGCCGAACGAATACGTATCGAAATCGTCGTCGACAAAACCGCCGAGCGGAAACCAATCCAATTGCGACGCGAATATCGTGATCAAGGCAATGCCGACGACGTAGCCCGGTACCGCATAACCAAAAAATACAGCGATCGAAGACACGTTATCGAACCAACTGCCGTGGCGAACGGCTTTCGCCATGCCCAAAGGAATGCAGATTCCATACGTGATCAACAATGTGGTGATGCCGTAAAAAATCGAGACCGGAAAACGCTCTTTGATCAATGACCAGACGGGATCGTGATAGCGCGTGGAGTTGCCGAGATCGAGATGCAGTACGCGCCATAGCCACTGTCCATAACTGCTGAGCAGCGGTTTGTCGAAGCCGTAATAAGCGCGCAGCTGCGCGAGTTGCTTTTCGTCGAGCGTGTTGCCGCTGCGCGTTCTTGCCGCGCGTTGATCGCCCTGCTGCAGCGCCGCCTGCGTCATCATGCGTTCGATCGGCCCGCCCGGCACCACGCGCGTGATCGCAAACACCAGCAAGGTGATGCCGATAAAAGTCGGAATAATAAGCAGCAGGCGGCGCAGAAAATAACCGGTCATCGCGGGTCGCACGTAGGTGGGTGTTACAACAAAGCAAGGCGCGGCTAACTTAGCAAGTCGGTCTAACAACAGCAAGCTGGTCTACACTTCATGCGGTTCCCGTTTTTAACAATTACTCGTATGTCTTTTTCAAATTACTCGTGGCTTATCAAATTACAGGGGCGAAATGAGCAATCAGCAAACCAAGGGAATCGATGCATGGGTTACCCGGCTGAGTCGTAACGAATTGCCGGTGTTATCCGAGGTCATGCGCGAAATCAATCGCCTGACCAACGGTTCCGATACATCGGTCAATCAACTTTCCGCGGTCATTTTGCGCGATGCGGCGTTGACGGCAAAAGTCGTGCGCCTAGCCAATAGTGCGTATTTCAATCCGCACGGTGATCAGGATGTAACGACGATCAGCCGCGCGGTAGTAAAGTTGGGTTTTCAGGGCATCAAGGCGATTTCGCTGTCGGTGATGCTGATCGATTCGCTGCTGAAAAAAGGCGCGAAGCAGCGCATGCTGGAATGGCTCGCGCGCGGTTTTCACGCGGCGGTGCAGGCCGAGCGGTTGGTGTCCGGTCGCGACAAGTCAGTGAAGGAGGATGTTTTTATCGCGACGCTGTTGCTGCATGTCGGCGATATGGCGTTCTGGAGTTGTCGCGGCGAACAGATGAACGAGCTCGAACGCATTCTCGGCAATAAACGCGACAACGCCGATTATGAGCGCTCGGTATTGGGAACAACGCTGCACGCAATTACGCAGCAACTCGCGCAGGTATGGCAGCTCGGCGATACGTTGAATGAAGCGTTGCGCGACGGTAATTGCGATACCTACGCCGCGCAGGCCGTTCGACTCGGTGAAGAAATCAGTCTGGCGGCGGAAGAGGGTTGGGATTCCGAAGCATTGGAGAATGTGCTCGATAAGGTCGCGGCGTTTACCGGTCAAGGGCGCGAAGAAGCGCGCCAGATGTTGTTGAAAGGCGCGGAGGATGCCGCCGCGGTGGCGCTGAATTATGGCGCTAATAAGGTCTGCAATTTTATTCCGAGCACATCGGATGCGCCGCCGCCGAAAGGACGCCAGAGCCGTTCCGATCCGCAGCTGCAACTCAGTATTTTGCGCGAGCTGGCGTCGATGATTAACGAAAATGTCGATGCCAACACGCTCTTTCAAACCGTGGTCGAGGGTGTGCATCGCGGCGTGGGTTTCGAGCGCGTTGCATTATTGCTGATCGATCCGAAGAAAAAAATTCTGTTGGCGAAATACGCGCTGAGCGAAAACAGCGCGCAATGGCGCGAGGCGATGCAGTTTTCAATGAAGAGCGAACACGACAATCTGCTGTCGTACTGTCTGCATTCACGTCAGGTGTTATGGTTGCGCCGCGATAATCCCGGTCAGTTGAAGCATCTAATCGATGCGCGCACAAAGGGCGTAATCGCTGCGGATAATTGCGTGATTGCTGCGTTGTATGCGGGCTCGCGGCAAGTCGGCATCTTGATCGCGGATCGCGAAATCAACGGCGATGCGATCGAGCAGGATCAATACGATAGTTTTTGCCATTTCGCGCAGCAGGCGAATATGGGATTGTCGATGCTAGCCGAGCGCCGCAATCGCTGAAGTATTACAGAATGATTATTTGCCGAGAAATAGCGTCAGCCGTTGACCGGGCTGCAGCAAAGCGCGCGCATTGACCTGATTCCAACGCAGGATATCTTCGATTTCAACATTGAATTTACCGGCAATCGCGGTCAGCGAGTCGCCGTTCTGCACCGTGTAACCCACCTTTTTTGGTTGCGATGTCGCGGTAATTTTCGCTGGTATGCTACCGACTTCGTCAGTCCAGATATTGAGCTTTTGCCCGAGTTTTATCGGATCGTCGGGGCCGAGGCCATTCCAGCGTTGAATATCTTTTATGCTGATGGCATAACGCTGCGCCACGCGCTGCAGATTCTCACCCGGCTGCACGGTATGGAATATTTGTGTCGATCCGAACGGCGTTTGCGTCGTGACTGGCGCCGGCGCATTTAGTTGCGCGATCTCGGTCGTGTTGCGGCCACCTTGCGGTACCAGCAAGTCCTGGCCGGGGCGCAGCAGGCCCTGGCCGAGATTGTTAGTTGTGCGCAACGCGGCAGTGTCGACATTAAATTTGCG
>DASXYH010000257.1:0-1507 GCA_036502545.1 Spongiibacteraceae bacterium | reverse complement strand
AGTCCGTTCGATTATGCGCAGGCGGGCGTGTTGAGCATTCCCTCAATGCGCGCCGATCCCGCCGATCCGGCGCAGCACACGGAAATGGTGATCGAGATGCTGCCGCAATTGCTCGATCGCAACGAAGGCAGTCTGGTCTTGTTCGCCTCGCGCAAACAAATGGAGCAAGTATTCGCAGGACTCGATGCGCAATGGCAGCAGCTTATTTTGCTGCAGGATACGCTCAGTAAACACGAATTATTAAATCGCCATCGCGCTTGCATCGATACCGGTTCCGGCTCGGTTATTTTTGGTCTGGCGAGTTTTGCCGAGGGCGTCGATTTGCCCGGCAATTATTGTTCGCATGTGATTATTGCGAAAATACCGTTCGCGGTGCCGGATGATCCGGTCGAAGCGGCGCTGGCCGAATGGATCGAAAGTCGCGGCGGCAATCCATTCATGGAAATTGCGGTGCCCGACGCCGCGTTGAAATTGGTACAGGCCAGCGGGCGTCTACTGCGCTCCGAAACCGACAGCGGCCGCATCACGTTATTGGACCGGCGCATCGTCAGCAAGCAATACGGCCGCGCCATGCTCGATTCGCTGCCGCCGTTTCGGCGTGAAATTGCGCGTTGATCGGCAAAGAAAACTTTGATTAATTATTTTGCGTTCGAACTATTGCACCATTCTCGCAGCGGGTTGGCGCCGGCGGGGGTTTTCTTTTTCAGGACAAGAAGGTGATCTCATCGAAGCTGCGGTGCTATTCGTCATCGGAGAGGTCGTCAAGTTCTGCTAGGCCGACCACGCCGGGGCCACTTGGATGCTCGCCACAGTAGTCCTGAAAAAGAAAACCCCCGCCGGCGCCTCATGCTCTGCTACAGCGTGCCATTTAAAAACAGGATAAAACCTCATTTCTGTTGAGGCCAGCCAATGAGTGACCATATTGAAATCGCATCGCTGTTAATCGATATCGAAGCCGAGTTGCGGCGTTTGCGACAATGGCAATTCGAGCCGCCGTCGGCACAAGCGCTCGCCAGCACCGAACCGTTTTGCGTGGATAAGCTGACGTTTGTGCAGTGGCTGCAATTCATATTTCTACCGCGGATGCATGCTCTTGCCGCCGCGCGACAATTGCCGCCCGGCCGCTGCGAAATCAAACCGCTGGCCGAGGAATATTTTGGCGATGGTAAGCTCGATGTCGGTAATTTGTTGCGTGTAATCGGTGAGCTCGATGCCGCTATCAATGGGCAAGATTAATTTTCAATAAATTTCGTCGCCGCGCGTTGTGATAATTTGTACATCGGCGTCGTTATTTTCATCGACGCGCAAATGAAATTCAATCGGCTGGCAGCACACCGCGCAATCTTCGACATAATCGCTGTCGCCGGCGCTGCTATCGATCAAGGCGGTGAATTGCGCGCCGCAGTAAGGGCAGTCGATCGTCGTTTCGAATAGCGCCTGCATGATGCGATCAGGATTCGCCGCTGGACGGCTGTTGCAATAATTCCGGACCGACCGCCATCACCAT
>DASXYH010000256.1:0-5521 GCA_036502545.1 Spongiibacteraceae bacterium | reverse complement strand
GCCGATGGCGGCGTGCAGCTCGATAAATTAGCGCAGACGCGCGCGCTGTATCCGCTGAGTCTGCACGGCGTCGGTTTATCGCTGGGCTCCACCGATCCGCTCGATCTCGATCATTTGCGCAAACTCAAACGTCTTATTGCGTGGAGCGAACCGCAGTTGGTTTCCGAACATTTGGCGTGGGGCTCAGTGCACGGCACCTTCGTCAACGATCTGCTACCGCTGCCCTACACGGAGGAGGCATTGAATCATCTGATTCAGCGCGTCGATGCCGTTCAAAATTATCTGGGCCGCCAGATTTTAATTGAAAACGTTTCGAGTTATTTGCAGTTCAGCGGCGCACAACTGCACGAGTGGGAATTTCTCGCGCAATTGGCCGACGCCAGCGGCTGCGGCTTGCTCGTCGATATCAACAACGTTTATGTCAACGCGCACAATCACAACTTCGATGCACGGCATTATCTAGCGGCGCTTCCATCACATCATGTAAAGGAATTGCATTTAGCCGGGCATACGCACAGCCGCTGCGGCGAGCACGAAATTTTAATCGATACGCATTCGACGCCGGTGTGCGACGCTGTGTGGGATTTGTATGTCCATGCGCTGCGCTGTTACGGCGCTGTGCCGACGTTGATCGAGTGGGATACGGAGCTGCCCGCGCTCGCCGTATTGATCGAGGAAGCGGCAAAAGCCGAGCGTTTATTGGAGCAACACCGTGAATTCGCTGCGTGAAATTCAGGGCGAATTTTTCGCTGCATTGCTGTCGGGCAACACCGGCCCGTGCACGTGGTTGCGCGAAGACGGCATTGCCGCCGCCGAACGCCTGCAGATTTATCGCAACAATACGCAGCTGGGATTTGTGACGACGTTGCGCGCGACTTATCCGGTGATCGAGCGTCTCGGCGGCAGCGATTGGTTCCATCAAATCTCGCTGCGCTATAAAGAACGCTTTCCTTCCCGCTCCGGCGATCTGCAATATATCGGTGCGCACTTTTCCGAATTTTTGCGAACGGAATTCACCAGCACCGCCTTTGAATATTTTATCGATATCGCGCGGCTCGAATGGGCGTATCAGGAGGTATTGATCGCCGCCGAAGCTGCGCCTTTTAATCCGGCGCTATTGGCTGATGTTGCCAGCGGCGATTATGAAAATGTGATTTTTATTCCGCGCCCATGTGTGCGCATCATTGCATCGCGCTTTCCGCTTCTCGCCATCTGGAAAGCCAATCAGCCGGACACGAGCACGTCGCCTGACACTATCGATCTCGACGCTGGAGCGAATCGCATTCTGTTGCTTCGCCGCGACGACGGCATCGAACTGCGTGAGCTGACACTCGGCCAATTTGCATTGCTGGAAGCGTTTATGTCCGCGCAACCGTTGGCTGTTGCGACGAACACGGCGGCAATGGCCGCCAACGATTTCGATTTGAGCGTTGATCTGCAGCAATTATTGGCGCTGCAAACCATCGCCACCTGCCGTGTCGATACGAACGTTTAAATAATCTAATCATGGAGAATGCAATGAATACGACCGCCATTTCTCGTCCGCTTGAAATACTTGCGCAAATACTTTCGGCATTACAATCGCTGTTTTTGTTGGCGACGCGCTGGTACGTGAGCTGGCAATTTCTAAAGTCAGGCTGGCTGAAAGTATCGAGCTGGGACAGCACGCTCGATTTGTTTCGCAACGAATACCATGTGCCGCTGTTGCCGCCCGATATCGCGGCAGTAGTCGGCGCTTCCGGCGAATTATTTTTTCCGGCGCTGCTGATACTGGGTTTGGGCGGTCGCATCGGCGCGCTGGGATTGTTCGCAGTAAACCTGATGGCGGTTATATCGTACGCCCATGTGCTGTTGGCAGAAGGTTTTGAGGCCGCGCTGGCGCAGCACGTATTGTGGGGTTTCATGCTGGTGCTGTTGGCGGTGTTCGGCAACGGCGCTTTTGCGTTGGATCGTATCCTGGCGCCGAAATTAGGCGCGACGCGGGCGTGGTAGCGTGGTTGGTGTTCGCAATCAGCGCGCATAGCAAAGAGTTGCCGCAAAGTTAATGAACGCTAATCTGGACGCAACCAGTACGGCACGCGCGGTGTGCGACAACGCAGAAAAAAAAGCGGCGGCGGTATTGCCGCGCGAAAAGCAACGTCTCGCGGAATGCACATCAACAACTCCGGCGTGGAAACAATGGGGACCTTATTTGAGCGAGCGCCAGTGGAGCACCGTGCGCGAAGATTACAGTGCCGACGGCAATGCCTGGGATTATTTTCCGCACGATCATGCACGCAGCCGCGCGTATCGCTGGGGCGAAGACGGCTTGATGGGTTTTTCCGATGATCAGCAATTTTTATGTTTATCGCTGGCGCTGTGGAACGGCCGTGATCCGATTTTAAAAGAGCGCCTGTTCGGGCTCACCAACCGCGAAGGCAATCACGGCGAGGACGTCAAAGAAATATATTACTACCTCGACGCCACGCCGACGCATTCGTATTTGAAAATGCTCTACAAATATCCGCAGCGCGAATTTCCCTACGCGGATCTGCTACAGGAAAATCATCGGCGCGGCCTCGACGTGCCCGAATACGAATTAAAAGATACCGGCATTTTTGCCGACAATCGCTATTTCGATGTGTTTGTCGAATACGCGCAGGCCGAGCCCGGCGATATTTTAATGCGCGTGACCATTCACAATCGCGGTGCCAAAACAGCTGCATTGCAGGTATTGCCGCAATTGCTGTTTCGCAATACCTGGAGCTGGAAATTCGATCAGCCGAAACCGCAACTGCGTTTGAACGGCGACGGCATCGTGGCCGAACATCGACAACTCGGCACCCACTATTGCTATACGGAAACAGCTGCCGAATGGCTGTTCACCGACAACGAAACCAACCTTTCACGTTTGCGCGGCATCGACAGCGACGGTTTTTTCAAAGATGCGTTTCACGAATACGTAATCAATGAACGTCGACCGGCGATCAATCCGGCCCAGCGCGGTACCAAGGCGGCCGCGCGCCACCAACTTTCGATTGCCGCGGGAGAAGCGACCATATTGAAATTGCGTTTGAGCAAACGCGCGCAGACAAAACCGTTCGCCGATTTCGATGCGTTGTTCGCCGATCGACTGCGCGAAGCCGACGAGTTTTATGCGGATATTCAACAGGACATCGTCGATGCCGACGCGCGTCTGGTGCAACGTCAGGCTTTGGCCGGCATGATTTGGAGCAAACAATTTTTTTATCTCGATGTACGCGAATGGATTAAGGGCGATCCGACGCAAGCGGCGCCGCCGCCTCAACGTCGGCGCGGACGCAATCACGATTGGCAGCATCTCAATAACGCCGACATTATTTCAATGCCGGACAAATGGGAATTTCCGTGGTATGCGGCGTGGGATTTAGCGTTTCATACATTGTCGCTGGCGATCGTCGATGCCGATTTTGCAAAGCAGCAACTGCTGCTGCTGACGCGTGAATGGTACATGCATCCGAACGGACAAATTCCCGCCTATGAATGGGCATTTGGCGACGTCAATCCGCCCGTGCACGCGTGGGCGACCTGGCGCCTGTTTCAAATCGATCGCAAACAGCGCTGCGATGCGGGTGATCTGGTTTTTCTCGAAAGTATTTTTCACAAGTTGATGTTGAATTTCACTTGGTGGGTCAATCGGAAAGATGCCGACGGCCGCAATGTGTTTCAAGGCGGATTTTTGGGGCTCGACAATATCGGCGTATTCGATCGCAGTGAGCAGCTGCCGATCGGCGGCCGCATCGATCAAGCCGATGGCACCAGCTGGATGGCGATGTATGCATTGAATTTAATGCGGATCGCGCTGGAGTTGGCGCAGCACAATCATGTTTACGAAGATATCGCGACCAAATTTTTCGAACATTTTTTACAGATCGCCGCGGCGATGAACAATCTCGGCGAGGCCGGCATCGGCTTGTGGGATGACGACGATAAATTTTTTTACGATGTACTGCACCTGCCCGACGACAGCATGATGCCGCTGAAAGTGCGCTCGATGGTCGGTCTCATTCCGTTATTCGCGGTGGAAACGCTGGAGCCCGAGCTGCTCGACAAAGTGCCGCAATTTAAGCAGCGGCTCGAATGGTTTCTCGATTACCGCCCCGATCTCGCCGCGCTGGTATCGAATTGGGATGAAGAGGGCGTGGGCCGACGGCGTTTGTTATCTCTGTTGCGCGGCCATCGCATGAAATGTCTGCTGCGGCGCATGCTGGATGAAACCGAATTTTTTTCCGATTACGGCATTCGCGCGCTTTCCAAATACCACGATCAGCATCCGTACATTTTCCATATCGACGGCGCCGATTTATCGGTGCGCTATCTGCCGGCCGAATCGAATAGCAATTTATTCGGCGGCAATTCCAATTGGCGCGGGCCGATCTGGTTTCCGGTGAATTATTTGTTGATCGAATCACTGCAAAAATTTCATCATTATTACGGCGATGATTTTCGCATCGAATGCCCCACCGGCTCGGGCAATTTCATTTCGATTAACGATGTCGCCGACGAGATAGCGTGTCGCCTGACCCGTATTTTTCTTAAAGATGAACACGGTCGCCGCCCCGTATTCGGCCAGGATGCGCAACTGCAGAGCGATCCGCATTTTCGCGATTACGTACTGTTCTACGAATATTTTCACGGCGACAACGGCCGCGGTGTCGGCGCCGCGCATCAAACCGGTTGGACGGGCCTGGTCGCGAAATTATTGCAGCCGCGCAGCTACACCAAAACTGAAACCGATTAACGATCGCTGCCAACAAGCGAGCGGCGATGTTTTAGATCTTCGTCATCAATGCAGCGAGCTGGTCGGTACATTTTCCCCAGCCTTCGTGAAAGCCCATCTGCTCATGCATCTCGCGATCGGCAACGTTCCAGTGACGCGCGCGGGCGGTGTAGCGGGTTTTGCCGCCCACATTTTCAAACGTTAAAATCACGGTCATAAACGGTTTTTCCGCGGGCTCCCAGGCTTTTGTGTAGGCGTCGGTAAACACGAGGCGTTCATTTTTAATTACTTCAAGGTAAACGCCGCGGTTCGGAAATTCATTGCCGTCCGGCCCGCGCATAACGACCAAACTCGAGCCGCCGGGACGCACATCGGTTTCGGCAAATGGCGTGGTCCACGGCAGCGGCGCAAACCACTGTTTTATCAATTCGGGCTCGGTCCATGCGCGATAAACCTTCGCGGGCGGCGCGTCGATCATACGTATCAATACCAAATCGCGATCGGATATGATGGAATCGGCAGCAGTCATTTTGTTTCTCCTCAAATCAAATATCACAAAGTTCAGCATTCACAGATAGTCGAAGTGCCACCCGCAAAATCGACAATAAGAAAAATTTTTCTGATTCGCTCGCCTACGACGCTTTACTTGCCGAGCATGGTGTCGAGTAAACGCAAAAATCTCAAATGACGATGCTTAATTTCCACCAATAAAAAAGCAGCCATTGCGGCTGCTTTTGTACACGACCGAAGGAGTTAGCGGCCGTCGTGAATACGCGCTTCGAG
>DASXYH010000255.1:0-7361 GCA_036502545.1 Spongiibacteraceae bacterium | reverse complement strand
CCGACAGCATTGCTCGACACGCCGGCGAGCGCATACGCGCAATCGAAAGCGCTGATTGAGAAATGGCACGGCAACGGCCGCCAGCATTATTGCATCACGCCGCGCTTCGCCGGCACCAGCACGCAAGCGCAACTCGAAATGGCGGGCGCATTGTGGCGCGAATTTCCGTCGACATTTATGCAGACGCATTTAAGCGAAAATGTCGACGAGGTGCAGTGGATGCGCGAGCTATTTCCGCAGCGGAAAAATTATCTCGATATTTACGCGCAGGCAGGTTTGCTCGGTCCGCGCTCGATCTACGCGCATTGCATTCATATCGATGAAGATGATTTCTGCGCCTTTCACCAAAGCGGCGCGGCGATAGCGCACTGCCCGACCTCCAATCTATTCCTCGGCAGCGGCTTGTTTAATTTATTTTCGGCAAAAAATCCCCTGCGACCGGTGCGCGTCGGCATCGGCACCGATATCGGCGCCGGCACCAGTTTTTCGCAATTGCAATCGTTAAACGAAGCTTACAAAATCGCGCAACTGCGCGGCGCCACTAATAACCGCACAGCGATTGAGCGCCTCGATGCACTGCGCGCATTCTATCTGGCGACGCGCGGCGGCGCCGAGGCTTTATATCTCGAAGATCGTATCGGCAGTCTGACGCCGGGCCATGATGCCGATATCGTCGTGCTCGATTTGCAGGCGACACCATTGTTGAAATTACGCAGCGAGCAAGCGAATAGCATTGAGGAATTACTGTTCATTCTGATGCTGCTCGGCGACGATCGCGCGGTGCATGCAACCTATGTCGCGGGTCAATGCGTGCATCGCCGCGATAAATTATTTGGATAATTATCTCTTCGCGACCAGGATCAAGCCGCCGACTATCAACGCAGCTCCGATCAGCATCCGCGGCGTGATCGCTTCCTTCAGCAGCCACCACGCCAGCAATACCGCGACCAGCACACTGCCCTTATCGATTAGCGCAACAGTCGCCACGCTGCCGAGCTTCAAGGCCTTGTAATAGAACACCCACGAAATCGCCGTGGTGATGCCGGATAAAGCGAGCCATAAATAATTCTCGCGCCGCAATGTGTTTATCTCGACGGGATTGACCGCCAACAGTGCAAATATCAGCACAAAGAAAAATACGCACACGGTACGCACGGTTAAACCCAGTTCTCCGGAAATACCGACCAGGCCCTGCTTCGCGATGACGGACGTAAAGCCGGCGAAAAACATTGAAATGAATGCGTACAATATCCAACGTTCCATAGCGAAAATTCCTGTCAGGCGGGCGTTCGCGATTGTAGCGCGCGCGTGTCAATATCGCACATTCGCTGAAAATGGTTTTAATATGGTCGTGAGTACGGCAGCATGTAATTCAAAATAGATATTTAAACAGGAGGCATGATGACCATTCATCTCGATCATCTTATGGTACCGTCCAGCGACAAGGTGGCTGCGGCGAAGTTGTTAGCCGAACTGCTCGGTGTTGCGTGGTCGGAAGCAGGAATAGGGCCGTTTACGCCTGTATATGTGAACGATGGTTTTACCATCGATTTTGACGAATGGGCAGAACCATTGCCGAAGATCCATTATTGTTTTCGAGTGAACGATGACGAATTCGGCGATATCCTTGAACGCCTCAAGGCGGCCGGCATAGCGTACCGCAGCAGTGTGCATGGACCGATCGATTTTCAAATCGATACGCAGCACGACGGCCGCATTGTGTATTGGAACGAACCGGATGGTCATCAATGGGAAATGCTGACAGTCAGATACGACTATCCCGGACATTCGTTCGCCAGTCCTACTTAATAGTCACATGTATAGCAGGTTCCACTTAATTGCAGGTTCCACCTAATCGATAGCGGAAGTCGTTTATGAGGAGATGCTTATGAAAAATATTTTGTCTGGCGCCGCACTCGCGGCAGTAATCGCAACCGCACCCGCGTTAGGCGCATCGCTCAACTTACGCACGGGTGCGTGGGAGATGACATTAACCACCGTTACCACCGGGAATGTAATCGCGCCATCGACATTGGAAAAACTGCAGCCCGAGCAGCGCGAGCAAATCGAACGGAATATGCAGGAGCGCTCGGGCAAACCGAGCATTCAGATTCATAAAACTTGTGTGAGTCAGAAAGATATCGATGAAATGAATTTAATCAAAGCCGACGACAAGAACTGCAGCCGAAAAATAAAAGCGCAATCGAGTATGCGTGTCGATTTAGACGAAAGCTGCGGCGAGCCCGATGCGAATCAGAAGTCCATCAGCATCGAGACTAAAAATCCCGAGAGCCTGTTGCTGATTGCCGATGTGCAGAGCAGTAACGGCGGCAAAATTCATCTCGATGTGAACGGGCGCTGGCTCGCATCCGACTGTAAGGGAATTCTCACCGAAACAGAGTAACGAGCTGCTCCAATATCGGTTGGTCAGCAGCGTCGCAATTAAAAAAGGCGCCATCGCGATGGCGCCTTTTTAAATAAACGTAGCTCTTACTCGTCCATATCATCGCGCAGCCGTTCTTTGGCATTGCCATAAGCCTTCTGACCTTTGCCCTCAAGTTCGCGCTCCAGACCTTTGGCCTGCTGTTTAGCGCTGCCGGTTGCTTTGCCCAATTGCTGTTGCGCTTTCCCAGCCGTTTCCTTAATGGAGCCTTTCACTTGATCTTTGTTCATGGCACATCTCCTCAGATCAATGCATGGTTTGTCGATTTATGTGCTGTGACTTACCTATGCATTGAGTGACCAGCACCACCAAAGTTCGGGCTCCAGCGGCATTTGGTGAACAATTACCGTTAAGAAAAATACATCATTGCTTCGCCGATAATTCATCGCTGCGCCAGCCGCCGCCGAGCGCTTTGATCAGCAATACGCTGGCAGTGTATTGTCGGCCCTGGGCCTGCAACAGCGTGCGCTCGTTAGTGAAGGCCGTGGTTTCCGCGGTGATCACATTGAGAAAACTCACGGTGCCGGCTTTGTATTGATTATTGACGAGTTGCAGCGCTTCGCGCGATGCCGCGACGGCCTCTAGCTGGAACTGAACTTCCTGCGCGAGATGATCGATCGCCACCAGATTGTCTTCCACTTCCTGCAACCCGCCGAGCACGGTTTGACGATAATTCGCCACCGTTTCATCGTACGCCGCCACCGCTTGTTTGCTCTGCGCCGAACGCAGGCCGCCGTCGAATAGCGGCAGCGCCAAGCTGGGGCCGATCGACCAGAAGCGATTCGGCGCGGTGAACCAGTTCGAAAAACTATCGCTGCGATAACCGCCGCTCGCCGAAATGCCGAGCACCGGAAAATACGCGGCGCGCGCGACACCGATTTGCGCATTCGCTGCAACGACGCGACGCTCGGCTGCGGCGATATCGGGTCTGCGCTCAAGCAACGACGACGGCAGCGTCAGTGGAATTTCCGGCAGCGATACATCGATATCGGTCTGATCGATCGCTGCATCGACCGGCGCCTTGCCAATCAATATCGCAATGGCATGTTCGAGCTGTGCGCGATCGATACCGACATCCACCGCTTGCGCCTGCGCCGCTTTTAATTGCGCTTGCGCCTGTGTGACTTCGGCACGACCGGCGACGCCTACCTGATATTGATTTTGGGTCAGCTGCAGCGATTTTTGATAATCGATCACCGTGCGATTCAACAATTGCTGCTGCGCATCGGTGATACGCAGTAGAAAATAATTCTGCGCCAGCTCGGCTTGCGCGCTCAATAAAGCCGCCGAGTAATCGGCCGCGCTCGCCTGTGCATTCGCTTCGCCCGCTTCGACTTCGCGGCGAATGCGTCCCCACACATCCAATTCCCAACTCGCATCGAGCGACAATGTTTTTTGTGAACTAATAGTTTGTTGAGAGCCAATATTATTTTGCGACGTTAGCTGTTGTGTACCAGCTCCCGTACCGCCGCGCGTCGCCGACGCATTCAGCGTTAAATCCGGAAAATAGGCGGCGCGCGCCACCTGCGCCGCGGCGCGCGCCTGCCGATAACGCGCTTCCGCCGCCGCCACGGTTTGATTCGACGCGAGCAGTTGCGTCTGCAATGCGTTTAATTGTTCATCGCCAAAAAGTTCCCACCAATTGCCGCGCTGAACGCGCTCGCTGGGCTCGGCCATTTTCCAGGCGCCGCTTTGCGCCTCTTTGTAATTATTTTGGGCGGCGCTATCGGGGACGGATACGGCGCTATCGGGACGTTTATAGTCGGGGCCGACGGCGCAGGCCGATAACCAATACAACAAAAAGAATAACCCCCCCCTTATCAGTGGGGAAAAACGTGGCATCGAATGTTTCCTCGCTGATAAAGAAAGCCGACGCATAAAATGTCTCCCCCCTGATAAGGGGGGATCAAGGGGGGGTTGTTTTTTAAACGAAACCATTTTCAAGATGTTCGAATTTAAAAATCTCATCAAATCTTTTCTCATGACATCAAACTTCCCGCGCCGGAAATAACCGATTCGTGAAACTCTGCCAGCGCTGCAGCCAGCGCAAGCGCCAACGATCCAGCACGAGATACATTACCGGCGTCGTATACAGCGTTAAGATTTGGCTGAAAAGCAAACCGCCGACAATCGATATGCCGAGCGGGTGCCGCAATTCGGCGCCATCGCCATTGCCGAGTGCAAGCGGCAACGCACCGAGCATCGCCGCCAACGTCGTCATCAAAATGGGACGAAAACGCAGCGAGCAGGCGTGAAAAATGGCATCGCGCGAATTCATATTGAGTTCGCGTTCGGCGACCAGTGCGAAATCGATCATCATGATGGCGTTCTTTTTCACGATGCCGATCAACAAAAAAATACCGATCAGCGCAATGATGTCGAGTTCCATACCGAACAACAGCAGCGACAGAATCGCGCCGACACCGGCCGAAGGCAGCGTCGATAAAATCGTCAGCGGATGCACATAACTTTCATACAGCACGCCGAGCACGATATACAGCGTGATCAACGCGAGTACGATCAGCAGCGGCTGGCTCGATGTCGAATCCTGAAAGACTTTTGCGGTGCCCTGAAAACTGCCGCGAATATTGCTCGGCACGCCGATGCGCGCCATTTCGCGATCGAGCAACGGCTGCACCTGACTCAGCGATACGCCGTCGGCGAGATTGAATGAAATCGTCGTCGCTGCGAATTGACTCTGATGATTCACACTGAGCGGCGTCATGCCGGGCTCTACATGTGCGATCGCCGATAACGGAATCTGCGCGCCGTTGGCGCCGATCAAATAGATATCGCGCAGCGATTCAGGCCCCTGCGTGTATTTCGGCGCCAAACCCATCACTACATAATACTGGTTGAACGGGTTGTAAATTATTGAAACCTGGCGCTGGCCGTAGGCGTTATTCAATGTCGTATCGACCTGCTTCGCGGTGATACCGAGCCGCGCGGCGGTATCGCGATCGATAACAACGCGCGTCTGCAAACCGCCATCGAGCGCATCGGAATTCGCGTCCGCCAATTGCGGCAGCGTATCGAACGCTTCTTTTATTTTCGGCACCCACGCACGCAATGCGGCGAGATCGTCCGATTGCAATGTGTATTGATATTGACCGCCGCCCTGACGTCCGCCCGCACGCACATCCTGCACACCTTGCAAATACACGTTGATGCCGGGCTGGCCGCTCATTTTCGTGCGCAGTCGCGCGATCACTTGATCGGCCGATTCCTTGCGCTCGGGTTTCGATTTCAGCGTGATGAACATGCTGCCGGAATTGCTGCTGCCGCCGCCGCCACCGCCGGTAAATTCCATCACGCTGTCGACCGCGGGATCTTTGCGAATGACATCGACGAAGGCGCTGAGTTTGATCCGCATCGCCTGGAACGACATCGTTTGTTCGCCCTGAATCTGACCGCGAATACGGCCGGTATCCTGTTGCGGAATGAAACCTTTCGGAATCAATATAAATAAATAGACATTCAGACACACCGTTAAAAACAGCGTAAATAACATCAATTTTTCGTGGCGCAGCGCCCACGCCAGCGATTTCTCATAATTGCGCAGCAGCGAATCGAACACGGCTTCGCTGTAACGATAAAAACGGCCGTGTTGCTTTTGCTTCGCCTCCGCTGCCGAATCGACCCGCAGCAGACGTGCGCACATCATCGGCGTCGTGGTCAGCGACACCACCAGCGAAACCATTACCGCGACCGCCAGCGTCACCGAAAATTCGCGCAGCATGCGGCCCATGATGCCGCCCATCAAAAACAACGGAATGAATACCGCGACCAGCGACAGACTCATCGCGACCACAGTGAAACCGACTTCGCGCGCGCCGAGTAACGCGGCGCGAAACGGCGGCATGCCTTTTTCGAGATGGCGCGCGATATTTTCCAGCACGACGATGGCATCGTCGACGACGAAACCGGTCGCAATCGTCAACGCCATCAACGACAAATTATCGAGCGTATAACCGCACAGATACATCACGATAAAAGTGCCGCACAGCGACACCGGCACGGCAACGCTCGGAATCAGCGTAGCGCTGACGTTGCGCAAAAATACGAACACCACCATGATCACCAGCGCGATCGAAATCACCAGCGTGTGCTCGACCTCCTTCAGCGAGGCGCGAATCGTCGGCGTGCGGTCCATCGCCACCTGCAATTGCAGACTTTGCGGAATCGATGCCTGCAATTGCGGCATCGCCGCACGCACGGCATCGACCGCCTCGATAATATTCGCGCCCGGCTGCCGAAAAATAACGACAAGAATTGCGGGCTGGCCGTCGAGCGTGCCGGCGTTGCGTACGTCCTGCACTGAGTCGGAAATATCGGCGACATCGGTCAACTGCACCGGCGCGCCGTTGCGATAAGTCACGATCAGCGGAAAATAATCGACCGCTTTTTTCGCCTGATCGTTGGCACCGATCTGCCAGTGTTTAGCACCCTCTTCAACTGCACCTTTCGGCCGATTCGCATTCGCCGCCGCCAGCGCTGTGCGCACATCGTCGAGCGCGATACCGTATTTATTCAGCGCGGTTGGATTCAAATCGACGCGCACCGCCGGCAATGCGCTGCCGCCGATGTTGACCTGACCGATGCCGGCAATCTGCGACACTTTTTGCGCGACGACGGTGGCAGCGACATCGTACATTTCGCCCTGCGTCATCGTGTTCGATGTCAGCGCCAAAATCATGATCGGCGAATCGGCCGGATTCGCTTTACGATAATTCGGATTGCTCGGCAGACTGGTCGGCAGCAAACTGCGCGCCGCGTTGATGGCCGCCTGTACATCGCGCGCGGCACCGTCGATATTGCGATTCAAATCGAATTGCAAAACCACGCGCGTCGAACCGAGCGAACTCGACGACGTCATTTCGTTGATGCCGGCGATACGACCGAGCGCGCGTTCGAGCGG
>DASXYH010000254.1:0-5409 GCA_036502545.1 Spongiibacteraceae bacterium | reverse complement strand
CCCCCTACCTCCGCCGCATGCTCTGCTACGAAGGTGCTTTCTAAAAAAGCGTTCATCAGGAATTCATCATGCTAAAAATCACTGGATCGATCATTGTCGCCATTATCGTCGTAATTTTGATTTTGGCAGCGACGAAACCGGATAACTTTGTTATACAGCGCTCGCTCGCCATCAAGGCGCCGCCCGAAAAAATTTATCCGCTGATCGCTGATTTTCATCACTGGACCGCATGGTCACCATACGAAAAACTCGATCCTTCATTGCAGCGCACATTCAGCGGTGCGGAATCCGGTCGCGGCGCGATTTACGAATGGTCTGGCAATAAAAAAGCCGGCAAGGGCCGCATGGAAATTATCGAAACAAAAGAGCCGAACGATATCGTTATCCAGCTCGATTTCATCGAGCCGTTTGCCGCGCACAATACCGCCGAATTCACGCTGACACCGAATGGCGACAGCACCACCGCGACCTGGGCGATGCGCGGCACTTCGCCCTTCATCGCGAAAATCATGCAGGTGTTTTTCAATATGGACAAAATGATCGGCCCCGATTTCGAAACGGGCCTCGCTAATTTAAAAGCAGCGACGGAACAATGAATTAAAATTTGTCGAGATAGCGCTGCATTGCCTCGGTGTAACGCGTTTCGAACGTATCGCCCTGGCGAATAATAAAATACGCCGCAATTTGCAAATGCTGCGCGAGCGCATAACCCTGTTCGGGGCCGAGCACTTCGAGCGCGGTGTCCCAGCCATCCGCCAACGCCGCTGTTGCTGCCACCACCGTCACCGCTGCCAAGCGATGTGCGATCGGGCGCGCGCTGCGCGGATCGATTGTATGCGAATAACGCACACCGTCTTTTTCAAAATAATCGTGATAATCGCCCGCCGTGGTGACGCCAATTTCGCTGCCAACGATCGCCTGCTGCATCGCGATTAAACCATCGCTCGGTTTTTCGATCGCGATACGCCACGGTTTTTTTTCGGCATTGGTGCCAACCAGGCGCAATTCGCCGCCGACTTCGATCAAATAATTTTTATGGCCCGCCGCTGCGAATAAAGCGGCGAGCTGGTCAACCGTGTAACCTTGCGCGATGCCGTTGACATCGATGCTGAGCGCGTGCAATTTTTTCGCGCGCGGCGCGGCGGGATCGAGTTGCAGCTGCCGGTAATCGACCTGCGCTTTGGCAGCTTGCAATTGCATCGCGTTTGGAATATCGGCATGCATGCCATCCGGGCCGAATCCCCACAACTGCACCAGCGGCGCGATCGTGATATCGAATGCACCGTCGCTCGCGACGCTGATTTGTTGCGATAGTTGCAGTACCGCGTACAAATCCGCGCTCAACGCGATCCACTCGCCAATCGGTGCGCGATTGAAGCGGCTCAATTCCGAATCAGCGCGATAATTCGACAACGCGCCATCTATCTCGGCCAAGCGCCGTTCGGTGCGCTGCTGCAGCGCGGCTTTATCGACAGCCGCAGCCGCTACCAGCGTTATGTGGTAGCTGGTACCCTGCGTTTCGCCCACGAATTTAATCGCATCGCGCTGCGTACAGGCGCATTGCAACACACACGCAATGATCAATACGATTCGAACAATCATCGACAACTCGCAAAATAAATTATGTCGGCAAGTATCGCGCATCGATACGCACCGGCACAAACGCTGCAATAATGCGGCATAGCGGCATGCAATAATATTGCATAGCAATAGAGGAGCATCGATCATGCAACCGTTTGCCGATAAATCCGTTATCGTCACCGGCGCCGGCGCTGGCATCGGCCGCACCACCGCGCGCCGTTTCGCCGAAGATGGCGCGCGCGTTTGCGTGGCCGATCGCGATGCCGCGAGCGCGGAGGCAACCGCCGCCGCGATTCGCGCAGCGGGTGGCGAGGCATTTGCGTGCACGGTGGATATCGCGCGCGCGGAAGACAACGAGCGCATGGTGCGCGAAACAGTCGCGCGTTTCGGCGGTCTCGATATCGCATTTTTAAACGCGGGCTACCTGGGGCAATTGGGCGATTTTTTCGAAAGCGATGCCGATGATTTCGATCGCGTTATCGCCGTTAATTTGCGCGGCTGTTACCTCGGCCTGAAAAGCGTTGGTAAAGTCATTCGCCGCGGCGGCGCCGTGATTGCGGTTTCATCCACCGCCGGCACTACCGGCTGGCCGATGAATGCCGCTTACAGCGCATCGAAACACGGCGTTATCGGTCTGGTGCGATCGACGGCGGAAGCATTCGCGGCGAAAGGCGTGCGTATCAATGCGATTTGTCCCGGCATGGTCAATACGGCGATGTCGCCAGAGGTGATGCGCACCGGCATTGGAGATATCAATGTGCCGCCCGATCAGCTGCCGATGCCGCCGTTTCGCGGCTTGGGCAGCACGCAGCATATCGCCGAGTTCGTGCTGTATTTAGCGGGTAATCGCGCGGCATTTATCACTGGAGGCGTGCATACAATCGACGGCGGCATGTTGAGTTCGTTCGCAACACCGGTGCAAAATTAACGGCGCGACGCCTTATGACGCATGGCCTAATAAGCTCAGGTCGAACTTCGATGCACGCGCCGAGTCCATACCGTGTCACTCTTGGAAACCATTGCCATGTTTTCTAATAAAGTTTTTGCATTAACGGCGTTATCTCTCGGTTTATCGATGCTAACCGCGCCATTTGTTTTGGCCGATGAAAGCTCTACCTCGGTGAAGGAAAAAATCGAACATGCCGCAGATGAAACACGCACGGCTATCGATCACGGCGCGCAGAAAACCAAACAGGCGTTAACCACCGCCGCCGACAATACCGCACACGCGGTGCGCACCGCTGCCGATAAAACTTCCGCCGCGTTAAAGAAAACGGGTGAAAAAATCGAAGAAAAAATTGATGGCCATAAAGATACGAATGCTCAAAAATAAATTGGGGCTCAAGATAACCTGCCTGCTACGAACAGCCTTCGTGTTTCGACGCGCGTGCTTAAATTGCGCCGCTTTCCATCCCGAGCCATTCGCGCACTTTTAAATTTGCAGCAAGGCTCCATTGGTCGCGAAAAAATAGCCCACTGAACCCGGCGATAAAAATTTGCGTTTGAATTACGCGTTGGCGCGATTGGATTATCGCTTTGCGGCAAACCGTGAGAGAATCCGCGCCTGTCATACCCCACGAGGCCAGCCCGATGAAATTTCGCTTTCCTGTCGTCATCATCGATGAAGATTTCCGCTCGGAAAACGCCAGCGGTCTCGGTATCCGTGCACTGGCGCAGGCGATCGAGGACGAAGGCGTCGAAGTACTCGGCGTGACCAGTTACGGCGATTTGTCGAGCTTCGCGCAGCAGCAGAGCCGCTCCTCCGGTTTTATTCTATCGATCGACGATGAGGAGTTTCAATCCGAAGAAGCGGCCGATGCCGCCGTGCAGCAATTGCGCGATTTCGTCAACGAGATCCGCCGTCGCAATCCGGATATTCCGCTGTTCATCTACGGCGAAACGCGCACCTCGCGCCACATCCCAAACGATATTCTGAAAGAGCTGCACGGCTTCATTCACATGTTTGAGGACACGCCCGAATTCGTCGCGCGCTACATCATTCGCGAAGCGAAAACCTATCTCGATTCGCTGGCGCCGCCGTTTTTCCGCGCGTTGCTGCACTACGCGCAGGACGGCTCGTATTCGTGGCACTGCCCCGGCCATTCCGGCGGCGTCGCGTTTTTGAAAAGTCCGGTCGGGCAGATGTTCCACCAGTTCTTCGGCGAAAATATGCTGCGCGCCGATGTCTGCAACGCCGTTGACGAGCTCGGCCAATTGCTCGATCACACCGGCCCCGTTGCGCACAGCGAGGCGAATGCCGCGCGCATCTTTCACGCCGATCATTTATTTTTCGTCACCAACGGCACCTCGACCTCGAACAAAATTGTCTGGCACAGCACCGTCGCGCCGGGCGACATCGTCGTGGTCGATCGCAACTGCCACAAATCGGTGTTGCACGCGATCATCATGACCGGCGCGATTCCGGTATTTTTGATGCCGACCCGCAATCACTACGGCATCATCGGGCCAATTCCGAAATCCGAATTCGAATTCGAAAACATTCAGAAAAAAATCGCGGCGCATCCATTCGCGAAACATTCCAAAGCCAAACCGCGCGTGCTGACCATTACGCAGAGCACCTACGACGGCGTGATGTACAACGTCGAAGAAATTAAAGAAATGCTCGATGGCAAAATCGACACGCTGCATTTCGATGAAGCGTGGCTGCCGCACGCGGCGTTTCACGATTTCTACGGCGACTATCACGCCATCGGCGCCGATCGGCCGCGCTGCAAGGAATCGATGGTGTTCTCGACGCAATCGACGCACAAATTGCTCGCCGGTTTATCGCAGGCTTCGCAAATTCTCGCGCAGGATTCGCAGACGCGCGCGCTCGACAAACACAGCTTCAACGAAGCGTATCTGATGCACACATCGACCTCGCCGCAGTATTCGATCATCGCCTCGTGCGATGTCGCAGCGGCAATGATGGAGCCGCCCGGCGGCACCGCGCTGGTGGAAGAATCGATCGCGGAGGCGCTCGATTTTCGCCGCGCGATGCGCAAGGTCGATGCCGAATGGGGCGCCGACTGGTGGTTCAAGGTGTGGGGCCCGGATTATTTATCCGAAGAAGGCATGGCCGAACGCGAAGATTGGATTCTGAAAGCCGGCGAGCGCTTTCACGGCTTCGGCAATCTGGCACCCGGCTTCAACATGCTCGACCCGATCAAAGCGACGATCATCACCCCCGGCCTCGATGTCGACGGCGATTTCGACGGTTCCGGCATTCCCGCCGCGATCGTAACGAAATTTCTCGCCGAGCACGGCGTCATTGTCGAGAAAACCGGGCTGTATTCGTTTTTCATCATGTTCACGATCGGCATCACCAAAGGCCGCTGGAATACGCTGGTAACGGCGTTGCAACAGTTCAAAGACGATTACGATCGAAATCAATTATTGTGGCGCGTGCTGCCCGATTTTGTCGCCGCGCATCCGCGTTACGAGCGCATCGGTCTGCGCGATTTATGTCAGCAGATTCACGATGTGTACAAACAAAACGACGTGGCGCGTTTGACGACGGAGATGTATTTATCCGACTTTATTCCGGCAATGAAACCGACCGATGCGTACGCGAAAATGGCGCACCGCGAAATCGAACGCGTGCCGCTCGATAAACTCGAAAATCGCATCACTGCGACATTATTGACGCCGTATCCGCCGGGAATTCCGCTGCTGATTCCAGGCGAGCGTTTCAATCGCACGATTGTGCAATATCTGCAATTCGCGCGTAATTTCAATGAGCGCTTCCCCGGTTTGAAAACGGATATTCACGGCCTCACCGAAGAAATCGTCGATGGACGCAGCGAATATTTTGTCGATTGCGTAGCG
>DASXYH010000253.1:0-4121 GCA_036502545.1 Spongiibacteraceae bacterium | reverse complement strand
AGCGGCGGGTTCGCGCCGGATAATTTTAATTGCCGAGAACGAACCGCAGCAGGTTCACTGCCTCGCTCCGATCGAACGCGGCGGTCACGGCCTGGATGCAATGTGGAACGATGATTTTCACCACAGCGCGCGCGTGGCATTGACGGGAAAACGCGAAGCGTATCTGCGCGATTACAACGGTTCCGCGCAGGAATTGGCGAATGCCCTGCAATATGGTTTTTTATTTCAGGGCCAATATTACCGCTGGCAAAAACAAAACCGCGGTACGCGTGTGACCGATGAATCCGCAGCGCGCTTCGTTCACTTCATTCAGAATCACGATCAAATTGCCAATACGTTGCGTGGCGAACGCATCGATACATATTGCAGTTTGCCGGCGCTGCGCGCGATGACCGCGCTGTTATTGCTCGGGCCGGAAACACCGATGTTATTCATGGGCCAGGAAATCGGCGCAGCGCAACCGTTTCCTTTTTTCGCCGATCACAACGAAGAACTCGCCGCGCTGGTAATGAAAGGTCGCCGCGAATTTCTCACGCAATTTTCCAGTTTCAGAACTGCGCAAGCGCAGGCGGCAATTCCCGATCCGGCCGCTATGCACACGTTCGCCAGCGCGAAACTCAACTTCACTGCTGCCGATCGCAGCGCACCGTTATTTTTACTGCATCGCGATCTGCTGCGGCTGCGCCGCGAACTGGCGAACATTGCTGCGCAATCGCGCCGCGATATCGAAGTTTCTATTTTGAATTCGCGCGCGTTGGTATTGCGCTGGCCCGGGCCAGCGGCAGCGTTACTGCTGATTGTCAATCTCGGCGTCGAGCAGCACGAAATCGACGCGTCGGCACCGCTGTTTGCCTGCGCGCCGAACTCAAACTGGACTTTGTTGTGGTCCAGCGAACAGCCGAAATACGGCGGATCGGGTGCAGTATCGCCGTACAGCGCAACCGGTTGGCAACTGCCCGGTATTTGCGCCTGTCTATTGCAGGAAGAGTTGATGCAAGAAAAGTTAGTGCAAGAGAAGCCATCGTTGTAAACACCGCCTTTATCCGCGTTGGAGAAAGTCAATGCTGCCGCCGCCACTGACGCTGCCCTGGAATAAACAAACCGATATGAACGCGCTGCGCGGACGCGAATGGCTCACCACCAATGGGCTGGGGGGATTCGCATCGGGCACCGTACTCGGCCCGCCAGCGCGGCGTTATCACGGTATGTTCGTACCGAACCTGTCCAATCCGAAAGGTCGGTTTGTCGCGATTCCGCGCATCGATGAAGTGATTGTGTTAGACGATCGCGCCATCAACCTTGGCGGTGCCGAATATATCGATACATCCAACTCGGCCGATACACCCCACGCAATCGATACGCCCAGCAGCGGCGAAGGCCATTGTTATCTGCGCGAATTTCGACTCGATGCGCTGATGCCGGTATGGGTATTCGAGATCGGCGCCACCGTCCTGGAAAAAACGCTGGTGATGCCGCACGGCCAGAACACCGTCTGCATTCGTTATCGCGTCATCGCAGGTCCTTCACCGCAATTGCAACTGCGTGTGTATGCAGCCGCACGCCGTTTGGACGCGGTGCTGGAACGCAGTGAAGAATGGCCGTTCACGCTCAGCATGACCGGCGAACAAATGGAAATCGGCATGCATCACGCGCCGTTTGCCGTGAAGATGAAAATGTACCCGGCGCAGTGCGAATTTGTCGGCGCGCCGCACATCGATCGCGCGGTGTTGTATGGCATCGAGCGCGACCGCGGCTACGATCACAGCGAGAATTTATTCAGTCCCGGTTATTTCAGCGTGCGCTTCGACGAATCCGGCGAAACGGCGCTATTGGCTACCACAGAACATTGGGAAGCACTGGAAGTTAAATCAAGCTCGCTGATCGCAGCGGAGCGCGTGCGACTGGAGCAATTAACCGACGCGTCGGCATTGCCGCAGACCGACGAATTCGCTTTGAATCTGGTGATGGCCGCCGATCAATTCATCGTGGTGCCGGGCAGCCGTCGTGAGGAAGCATTGCTCGCGACGGCATCGGGCGATCAAATGCGTTCGGTTATGGCGGGTTATCACTGGTTCAACGATTGGGGCCGCGACACCATGATCGCGCTCGAAGGCCTTACGCTATGTACCGGCCGTCACGCCGAAGCGGGCGCGATTTTGCGCACGTTTATTCGCTACGTCAAAAATGGCTTGATACCGAATCTGTTTCCGGAAGGCGAGCGCGAGGCTCTGTATCACACGGTCGATGCGACGCTGTGGTATTTCCACGCGCTCGATCGTTATCTGGAGTATTCGCGCGATTGGGCATTGCTGCGCGAATTATTTCCCGCGCTGCAAGCCATCATCGACAATCACGTGCACGGCACCGATTTCGGTATCGGCATGGACGCGCGCGATGGTCTGATCGCCGCCAGCGCCGAAGGTTATCAACTCACATGGATGGATGCGAAAGTCGGCGATTGGGTGGTGACGCCGCGACGCGGCAAACCGGTGGAAATTCAGGCACTGTGGTACAACGCACTAGCGTTGATGGCGAGCTGGAGCGAACAACTCGGCGCGAGTGGCAACGGCTATCGCGAGCTTGCCGAGCATGCGCGCAACAGTTTTAACGCGCGCTATTGGTGTGCCGACCATAAATATCTTTTCGATGTGATCGACGGACCAAATGGCGACGATACCAGTCTGCGCCCGAATCAAATTTTTGCGCTGTCGCTGCGCCATCCGATTTTGCACGAGCAATATTGGCAAGCCGTCGTCGATACGGTCCAAGCACGTTTGCTGACACCGTTCGGACTGCGCACGCTGAGCCAGGATAATCCCAACTATCAGGGTTTTTATCAGGGCACGCTGATCGCGCGCGATGCCGCTTATCATCAAGGCACGGTATGGCCATGGTTATTGGGCCATTTTGTCGATGCGTGGTTGCGCGTGCACGGCGACATCAACAATGCGCAAACGTTATTGCGCGCGTTCTCCACTCATCTATTGGAAGCGGGCATCGGCAGCATCAGCGAAATTTTCGATGCCGAATCGCCGCACTGCCCGCGCGGCTGTATAGCGCAGGCGTGGAGCGTGGCGGAAATTTTACGCGCGTGGTTGAAGACGCAACCAAAAAACACAGGATGAAAATAAATAAGCGCGAATTAATTGCAGATTAAGTCGGGACATTCTTCCGCGAGTAAGGTGGTCCCAAAATTTCGGATACTTACGGTTGCGTAAATAATGCGCAGCAGTGAAGATAGTCGCTCGCCTGCGTTATTGACTCGACTCAATAAAGGACCGCACCGTGCAAGCAGCGACCCATCGCGAACAGCTCGTCGGTATGTTGTGCGAAGCCGCCGAAATCGAACATTGTTTGATGTGTACGTATTTGTATGCCGGGCTTTCGCTGAAGCAAACGGCGGACGAAGATTTAACTGCGGACGAGCTCGCGGCGGTGCGGCGCTGGCGCCTCGAAATTATTCGCATTGCCACCGACGAAATGCTGCATCTGGCGTTGGTGAATAATCTGTTGATCGCGCTGGGCGCGCGGCCGCATTATCGCCGCTTTAACTTTCCGATCAGCTCGCATTTATTTCCCGCCGATATCGCGGTCGCGCTGCTGCCGTTCGACGAATCGACGCTGGATCATTTCGTCTATCTCGAACGGCCGCTGGGGACGACAGAACGCGATAGCGAACACCTCGAAAAAATTGCATTTCCGCGCATTGCAATCGCCGATCGGCTGATGTCGTTTGCTGATGATTACAGCACGGTCGGCGAGTTGTACGGCGCCATTGAAGACAGCTTTGCGCAAATGATTCAGCGCACGAGTGAAGCCGCGGTATTTCTCGGGCCTATTTGTGCGCAATTAACTCAAAAAGATTTTCGTTTGCGCGGCTTGTGCACCGTTGCTTCGATGAATGATGTGCGCGGCGCGATCGAATTGATTCGATATCAGGGCGAGGGCTCGGCGACGGCGACCAGCGGATCGCATTACGCGCGTTTTTGCGCGATTCGCACCGAGTGGCGCGCGCTCAAAGCGGCGCGGCCGACATTTGTTCCGGCGCGCACGGTCGCGCGCAATCCGGTGATGCGCTCGCCGATGGCGCTCGATCGTATACAGATTGTCGCCGAGCCGGC
>DASXYH010000252.1:0-10928 GCA_036502545.1 Spongiibacteraceae bacterium | reverse complement strand
CGGATACTCGTTATCAGCCGGTAGCGCAGGCGTCATTTAATTTACTCGAGCGGCCGATTGTTGTCGGCTTTGGGCCGTGCGGATTATTTGCCGCGCTGTTACTCGCGCAAATGAACTTCAGGCCGATCGTGTTCGAACGCGGCACCGATGTCCGCCGTCGTACGAAAGATACGTGGGCATTGTGGCGCAAAAAAATATTGACGCCGGAATCGAACGTGCAATTCGGTGAAGGCGGCGCCGGTTTATTTTCCGACGGTAAGCTCTACAGTCAGATCAAAGATCCGAAATTTTACGGCCGCAAAGTAATGCATGAATTCGTTCGCGCCGGCGCGCCGGAAGAAATCATGTATGTGAGCAAACCGCATATCGGCACATTTCGTTTAACCGGCGTGGTTGCGGCGATGCGCGCAGAAATTATCGCGCTCGGCGGCGAGGTGCATTTCGAAAGTAAAGTTACTGATCTGCTGATCGATGAAAGCGATCCGAACAATAAACAACTCGAAGGCATCGTGCTGAGCAATGGCGAAGAAATTCGCAGTCGACATGTCGTGCTCGCGCTCGGCCATAGTTCGCGCGATACGTTGCGCATGCTGCATCGACGCGGTGTATTTATCGAAGCAAAACCATTCGCGATCGGCTTTCGCGTCGAACATCCACAATCGATGATCGATCGTATTCGCCTCGGCAAATATGCGGGCCATCCTGAATTGGGCGCCGCCGATTATAAATTGGTGCATCACGCGAAAAATGGCCGCGCGGTTTACAGCTTCTGTATGTGTCCCGGCGGCACCGTTGTCGCGGCCACATCGGAACCGCAGCGCGTCGTCACGAATGGCATGAGCCAGTATTCGCGCAACGAGCGCAACGCGAACGCCGGCATCGTGGTGGGTATTAATCCCGAGCAGGATTTTCCGGGCGGACCGCTCGCCGGTGTCGAATTGCAGGAACAGCTCGAAGCGCGCGCGTATGCATTGGGCGGCAGCGATTACTGCGCGCCGGCGCAACTGGTCGGCGATTTTATTCGCGGTATACCATCGACGAAATTGGGCGAAGTCGAACCTTCGTACCAACCCGGCGTGCGGCTCGGTAATCTTGCGCATGCATTGCCGGATTACGCGATCGAAGCGATTCGCGAAGCGCTGCCCGCATTCGGCAAACAGATACGCGGTTTCGATCGCGACGATGCGGTGCTTACCGGCGTCGAAACGCGCACGTCGTCGCCGGTGCGCATCACGCGCGATCACGACACATTACAAAGTCTAAATCTGCGCGGTTTGTATCCTGCCGGCGAAGGAGCAGGTTATGCCGGCGGCATTTTATCGGCTGGTGTTGATGGCATTAAAATCGCCGAAGCGGTGGCGAAAGATATGCTTGCGCAAATGCAAATAACGAAAGCCGGTTGAGTGTGACACATGAAATTCGATGACATAAAAAAACTGCAGCAGAAAAAATATCGCGAAGAGTTCGGTTATTTTCTAGTGGAAGGCGAACATCTGATTTTGGAATTGCAAAAAGCCGCTGCGCGCAATCCGCAATTGCAACAGAGCGAATTGTACGTGACTGAAGCGTACGTGCATTGGCAAAGCCCATTCAAAACACATGTCATCAGCGATCGCCAAATGACGCAAATCGCCGATACCAAAACGCCGCAGGGCATTATCGCGCTGGTGCCGATATTCCGCGCTGAAAATTTATCGAATGCAAAAGAGCGCGCGATTTATCTGCACGAAATTCAAGACCCCGGCAATCTCGGCACTATTTTGCGCACGCTCGCATGGTTCGGCGGTTTTCGCTGCCTGCTCAGCCCCGACAGTGTCGATCCGTTTAATTCCAAAGCCGTGCGCGCCAGCATGGGCGCTATTTTTCATGTGCCGATAGAATTGGATATGAATATTGATTCGCTGCGCGCGCGTTTTGCGCGCATAGCCTGTCTCGATATGCAGGGCGAGAGTTTGCAATCTCCTGCTTTTAAAACATTCGATTGTTATTTATTCGGTAGCGAGGCACGTGGTCTACCGCACGAACAAGTGATCGCATTGAACCTGCAACCTTTTACGATTGCCGGCAGTGGCGCAATCGAATCGCTGAATCTGGCCGCGACGGTTAATATTTGTGTGTACGAGTTGAATAGATAGTCGTTTTTAACCTAATCGATAAGTAGGTAAAACGGCGGCGGATTCTGCTAGACTTCGCCGGTCTCGTTTTTTATTAACCCCAAACATTGGAGTGATCGCAATGGGAGTACTCGTTGGTAAACCGGCACCGGATTTCACGGTTGGCGCGGTATTGGGCAATGGCGAAATCGTCGATAAGTTCACGTTGAGCGAAGCGATTAAAGGCAAGTATGGCTTGGTGTTTTTCTATCCGCTCGATTTCACGTTTGTGTGTCCGTCGGAACTGATCGCACTGGACAATCGCATCGACGCATTCAAGGCGCTCGGTGTGGAAGTGATCGGCGTATCGATCGATTCGAAATTCACGCACAACGCGTGGCGCAACACGCCGGTGGATAAAGGCGGTATCGGTCCGGTGAAATATACGCTGGCTGCCGATATGAGCCACAATATCGCGCGTGATTACGATGTCGAAACCGCCGGCGGCGGTCCCGCTTTTCGCGGCGCGTTCATCATCGATAAAAAAGGTGTCGTGCGCTCGCAAATCGTTAACGATTTGCCGCTGGGCCGCAATATCGATGAATTGGTGCGTCTGGTCGAAGCGCTGCAGTTCCACGAAGAGAACGGCGAGGTATGTCCCGCCGGTTGGAAAAAAGGCGATCAGGGCATGAAAGCCAATGCCGCCGGTGTTGCTTCTTATCTCGCGCAGAACAAAGACAAGTTGTAAGAATCGATTGCATCAGAAAATAAAAAAGCCGGCTCTTGCCGGTTTTTTTATTTCGACGATGTGTTATTAACCCGGCATGAACATTGTCGGGTTAATAACGAATGCAGGATGCGTTTTATGTGGCTTTAGCCGCGCAATCTAAATACATCGGGAAGATGTATTTAGATGTAAGGTTAATAGGTATCGTCATCGATAAATACGTCGAGCGGTTGCCAACCGCCGAGCTCGCGCCAGCGATTGACGATGCGACAAAACAATTGCGCGGTTTTTTCGGTGTCGTACGCGGCGCTGTGCGCTTCCGCATTATTGAAATCGATACCGGCGAGCTGGCAGGCGCGCGCCAATACCGTGTGACCGAAGGCGAGGCCGGCCAGCGTGGCGGTATCGAAAACGGAAAACGGATGAAACGGATTACGCTTGATATTGCAGCGCTCGGTTCCCGCCAATAGAAATCCCAAATCGAAATGCGCGTTGTGGCCGACCAATACTGCGCGCGTGCAGTTATGCTGTTTCACTTTGCCGCGCACGAATTTATACAATTCATCGAACACAATAATTTCGGGTTGCGCGTCGCGTTCGGGATTTTGTGGATCGATACCGGTGAATTCGAGCGCGGCGGGTTCGAGATTCGCGCCCGGAAAAGGTTCGACTTGAAAATCGATGGTTTCATCCAGGCGCAATTGACCTTCGTCATCCATAGTCAATGTGGTTGCGGCGATTTCCAAAATCGCGTCGGTGCGCGCATTGAAGCCGCCCGTTTCGATATCGACCACCACCGGTAAAAAACCGCGAAAGCGTTCGGCGAGCGGATGCTTGGTTTGATTTTCCATTTATTCCGCCACGACTTGCCATTCGATGTTTTCGCCGGCCCGCAATGGAATCAGCACATCGTCGCCGAGCGGCAGTTGCGCGGGAGCTTGCCACGCGTGTCGACGCAAAACGATGCTGTCGCTATTGCGCGGCAATCCGTAAAAATCGGCGCCATAAAAACTGGCGAATGCTTCGAGCCGATCCAATGCATTGGCACGATCGAATACTTCCGCGTACAACTCGATCGCCGCATGCGCGGTGTAGCTGCCGGCGCAGCCGCACGCCGCTTCTTTTTTATTGCGCGCGTGCGGTGCGGAATCGGTGCCGAGAAAAAATTTCGGATTGCCAGAAATCGCAGCGGCAATCAATGCGCGCTGGTGATCGGCGCGTTTCAAAATCGGCAGGCAGTAATAGTGCGGGCGAATATTGCCGGCCAACATGTGATTGCGGTTGTACAGCAGGTGATGCGCGGTAATGGTCGCGGCCACCGTCGCCGGCGTTTCTTGTACGAAGGTCACGGCATCGGTAGTGGTGATGTGCTCGAATACTATTTTCAGCGCGGGAAAATCTCTAACGATGGCGATGAGGTGCCGTTCGATAAATACTTTTTCCCGATCGAAAATATCGATCGCGGCATCGGTGACCTCGCCGTGCACGAGCAGCGGCAAACCGCGCCGTTGCAGGCTCTGCAATACCGGATAAATACGCCGCAGATCGGTGACGCCGGAATCCGAATTAGTAGTCGCGCCGGCGGGATAAAGTTTGGCGGCAAATACTAACCCCGAGTTTTTGGCGGTTTCGATTTCTCGCGGGCTGGTATTGTCGGTCAGATATAGCACCATCAGCGGCGCGAAAGCGCGCGGGCAATCGGTTTGTGCGGCGAGAATGCGTGCGCGATAAGCCAGCGCCTGCGCGGTGGTCGTTATCGGCGGAACCAGATTAGGCATCGCGATGGCGCGACCGATGTAGCGCGCCAACGCCGCTGCAGTGTGCGTCAATGCCGCGCCATCGCGCAGATGCACATGCCAATCGTCGGGGCGGGCTATTCGTAGTTCATTCATAGAAACAGGCGGGAACGGCCGGCGGCGTAGAGCGCGCATGCTACAGCAATCCTTGCGCGGATTAAACTGGCCCTACAAATGCAATTTATGCTGCGACACCGTTGTGCGTGAGCAGATAATCGGAATGCTGTGCACGCGATTGCGTCCGGCATCTTTCGCCTCGTACAGCGCGGCATCGGCGGTAGCAATCAGTTGCGATGGTTGCTGATCGATACCGGGCACCGTGGTGCTGACGCCGACGCTGATCGTCACCCGATAAGATTTGCCCTGATCGCCGATGAGCGGTAATTGCTCGATCCCGGCACGCAATTTTTCCGCCACCGCGAGCGCGATATTTTGATTGGTATCCGGCAGCAGTACGATGAATTCCTCGCCGCCATAACGCGCGACCAATTCACCGGAGCGTTTGAAATGCTGTTCGATTTCCTGCGCGATCGCCTGCAGACACGCATCGCCAACCAAATGCCCGGCGCTATCGTTCAATTGTTTGAAGTGATCGGCGTCGATCATCAGAATCGATAATGGCAATGCATGCCGAGAGCAACGCCGCCATTCTTTTTCGAATTGCTGCTCGAAATACATACGGTTGTATACGCGCGTCAAACCGTCGGTAATCGATAATTCCTGCAGCGTTTCATTCGCGCGCTGCAATGCGCTTTGTATCTGTTCGAGTTTACTGTTTTTATCGCGCAATTCGCGCGTGCGCACATCGACTTCCTCCTGCAAATGCGCCGACAAACGCGCGGTCAATTGATAAGCGGCGCCCAGCTTCAATGTAAAAATGCCGCCGTGTGTGACAATCAGAAATGCAATGGCGTAGGGCGTTACGTACTCGAGCACGCCAGTACCGGAGAAGCGATAGAAATCGTAAATTATCGCACACAGCAGCGGTATCGTTGCGGCCAGCGCGAACCCTGCATATTGCCGCCTGCGTTTGCACGCTGTCAGCAAAACGCCTAGCGCCAGCAGGAATTGCAGCGCCCAAACTATAATGGCGAAGCGCAGATATTGCGCGAATACCAACGGTTGAATCGCAACGCCAATATTTGATAACAATGGCAGCAATAAATTAACTGCGATCAACCAGCGCGGCAGCGCCATTGCAAAGGTGTGCCGAAACAGCATCAGCAGGGCCGGCGGTAGCCAGAGCAGAGCGCTGTAACTGCACATATAACTCAGCGACACCCAATCGCGGCCGGGCGGCAACAGCGTTGCGAATAGTCCGCCGATCAGCATGATCAGCATGGCACATGCCACGCACAATACGGCCAGCCAGGGCGCGGCGCGTTCACCGTTTTGCGATCCCAGCAACAGCGATCCGAGCCCCAGGCTCAGCAGCATGGTTACGATTACGGTATTTTTGATGGTATTGAGCAAACGGGCGTGGCTTTGCAGTGCCGCGCTGCCGAGCGTTACGGAGCCGCAGATGCCACCAGCGCGCAAATGAAAATTCGACTGCTGAACCAATAGATGGTAAGTCCCCGGATCGAGGTGGGGCAGCTCTATTAGCCGGTCGCCGGCGCCGAGTTGCTCGGTTTTAGCGTTGGCTCCGAGACGTCCGATTTGTCCCAACGGCGCGTTGCTTGGGTTGCGGTCCGGGAAAAAATAAATTGCGCTGGCGCCGCAAAAACGCTGAAAGCGCAATGCCAGCGGCTGCGAAATTTCATTGTTAACGACGATTTCCAGCCAATACGTACCGATACCTGTTCCGGTGTTGCGCCAAGTACCGGGAACCTGCATGGCCACCGGTGGAACGGTGCCTGTAAGTTCGGCAGGCGCTACCCAGCGATTCGGGAAAAAATGCCAAGAGCCCTCGAGCGATAGCGGCTCTTGTGCAATCGCGGCATCGCCGCGCAGAACGAGGCGGCCTTCGCTCAGCGCGAAATCGGCAGCGCCCACATAAGACGCAACCATGAGCAAGAACGGTATTGCCCAGTGGCATAACCGTAGCACGTCGATTTTCCCCCCGGTTAACAACTGATCCCCACTCAAGCTGAGGACAGCGCATTAGTAATTTTAGATTTCACGCATCGGCCGTCTTGGCTAAATTGATTTTGCGATCTTTATTATGGCTCATGATGCGATACATCATGATTTTGCCGTCATGGTCGCGCCAAGTATTAAGGCTCGTGCATGGTATTACCAATACTGTTTGGCTATTTGTTGCGATCGATGTGCTGCGATCGATTCAGGCCGCCTCGGTCCCCGGCGCCGGCGGTGCAAAATGATCGCGCAGCATGCGCGCCAATAGCTGGCAGGCATCGGCGGCGGTAAACACACCGACCAATTCGCCTTCTTTTAGCACCAGCGCCGAACCGATGTGTTTTTCGACGAGCGTATCGAGCACGCGATCGAGTGGATCGGAGACGTCGACAAAATAAGGCCGCTGCGTGCACAGATCACCTACGCGCAGCTCGATTTCTTCGCGCAACGGGTGGCCCGGAATTTTGGCGCGCTCCAAATCGCGCTCGGATAAAATGCCGACGATATCGCCGCGCTCCAATACCGGCAGATGGCGGATATCGTGCTCATCCATCATCGCCACCGCCGCCGCGAGTGTCGCATCCGCCGCAATGTGATAAGGGAACGGCGTCATCACGGCCACCATCTGCGGAATATGTCGCATAACATCGCTCCTGACCTATGCATGCCGCCGCGTTATTGCTGCGCACTGTTCGAAAACGTAAAAATCGAAAGAATACAGTTGCGAATGGAGCGGGCGAAGGGGATCGAACCCTCGTCTCCAGCTTGGGAAGCTGGGGTAATGCCATTATACGACGCCCGCCGAGCGCTCTGAGCCGCGGTATTCTTGCATAGGGGCCCATATCAAATACAGAGAGATCAGAGGCAAGCCAAGTCGGCGCACTCAAATTGCGACGCCAGTCCGATGCGGTTTGATCCGGCGCTGCACCGATGACGTATTCATTGCAATATATTTCCCCATTTAACGGCGAGGTTTTATGATGGCGCTGTTTCGCCATTCACGAGCAGCTTGCCGCGACCGCACAGTGACCACGAATCACGACACCCGCCATACCGAAGCCGATACCTGGGGTATTTGTCTGCAGCAGGTGGCGTTGCGCGATCGCCAGGCATTCGCGCGATTATTTGCGCAATTCGCGCCGCAAATAAAAGCATTTGGATTGGCCACGATACTGCCCGATCGCTCGGGTCAATTCGCCGACGAGCTGGTGCAGGAAGTCATGTTCACGGTATGGCATAAAGCGGCTGCGTACGATATCGGCAAAGCGTCGGCATCGACATGGATATTCACGATCGCGCGCAATAAACGTATCGATTTATTGCGCAAGCTCAAGCGCCATAGCGGCATGATCGATATCGATGACGTGTGGCCGCTAGAAGATGAATCCGCCGGCCCGTTTCAAATTTTGCAACAGCGTGTCACGCAGCAGCGCGTGCGCGAATCGTTGCAGACGCTGCCGCATGCGCAGCGCGAAGTATTGCTGCTGGCATTTATCGAAGGTAAATCGCACAGCGAAATTGCAACCGCGCTGGCGCTGCCGCTCGGGACCGTCAAATCGCGCATCCGCTTGGCGATGCAACGCTTACAGCTGGTGTTGGAGAGGTAGCTGCGCGCATGAATCATCATCCCGAGCCTACGTTGCTTGAGCAATATGCAGCCGGCACCTTGCCGTTGTCGTTTGCCATGTGCGTATCTGTGCATTTGAATTTTTGCGCGCGCTGTCGCATCGAATTGCGGACGCTGCAAAATTTGGGTGGTCAATTATTCGAAGAGTTGGCGCCGATACCGGTAGATGCGTCGCTGTTGCAAGCGGTGTTGAATAAAATCGATGACGCAGCCGACGCTGAAGCTGTGAGTTCGCGTGAAACGACAGCGGCTGCGCACGCGGTGCCAAAACCGCTGCGGCATTTAATTCCCGCTGGTTACGATGCATTGCATTGGACGACGATGTTACCGTGGGTGCGCGTGGCCAATCTCGCTGGCGACGATGACGGCAAACATCATCTCGCGGTACATCGCATACGCGCCGGCAGCAAATTGCCGCGCCACGATCATCGCAGTCAAGAGATCACGCTGGTTCTGAATGGATCGTTTTCGGATGAATATGGTATTTACGGCGATGGCGATTTTATTTTGCGCGGACCCTCGCAGGTGCACAGTCCGTTGATAGCGCAGAACGAAGACTGTATTTGTCTGTCGGCACAATCGGCACCGCTACGTTTCACTCAGCCCGTTTGGCGTTTGCTCAGTCCTTTTCTTACCTGACGCCGCACTTTTTTGCGGGCGTGCCGAATAATTCTCAAGGCGTAACTTCCAGCACCAACAGAGTTGGCTCGCCGTCATCCGATCGGGCTACACTGGACGCAACAATCGAGTTGCATTAACAGCAATGGAATGGTGTGAACAGGCTCTAGGAGATCGAGATGATTTTTTTGTGCTGCATCGTGTTATGGCTGGTCGTGCTGGCCGTGGTGATTTACCGCGAAACACCGTTGTGGCTGGGCTCGATAATCGCATTGGGCGCTTGGTGGCTGCTGGGTTTTTTTAGTCCGGCGCTGCATTCCATTTTTTTATGGCTGCCATTGGTGGCAATTCTACTGATCTTGAATATTCCTTATATGCGCGCGCAGCTGATCAGCGCAAAATTAAAAACGCAACTGGCGAAATTGCTGCCGCCTATGAGCGTTACCGAACGCGAAGCATTGGCAGCGGGAGTGGCGTGGTGGGATAAAGAATTATTTTCCGGAAAGCCCAATTGGGATTGGTTTGAAAAAACTGAATTGCCCGAACTGACACAGCGCGAACAGGCTTTTCTCGACAATGAAGTTGAAGAATTATGCGGCATGCTCGATGAGTGGACGATTCATCATGAAACGAAAGATTTACCGCCGGCCGTCTGGCAATTTTTAAAAGGAAAAGGTTTTTTCGCTTTCATCATTCCCGAGCAATACGGCGGACTTGGTTTCAGCCCGTTCGCACAAAGCTGCGTAATGACCAAACTCGCAACCCGATCGATTACCGCGGGCGTCACGGCGATGGTGCCGAATTCACTCGGGCCCGGCGAACTGCTGCTGAACTTCGGCACTGAAGAACAAAAAAATTATTGGCTGCCTCGCCTCGCCAGCGGCGAAGAGATGCCGTGTTTTGGTTTGACAGGACCCGAAGCGGGCTCCGATGCCGGATCGATTCCCGATAAAGGCATCGTCTGTTACGGCGAACACAATGGCGAGCATGTGCTCGGTTTGCGGCTCACTTTTGCGAAGCGCTGGATCACGCTGGCACCGGTTGCAACGGTGGTCGGTCTCGCCATTAAATTATTCGACCCCGAACATCTGCTCGGCGACAGCGAAAAAAACGACTACGGCATTACCTGCGTGTTATTGCCGGCCAAACACCCAGGCGTCGAAACCGGTTTGCGGCATAATCCGGGCGCGCCATTCATGAATGGTCCGGTTAATGGCATCGATGTGTTCGTGCCGATCGATTGGATTATTGGCGGTCCCGCGATGGCAGGAAAGGGCTGGCGCATGCTGATGCATTGCCTCGGTGCGGGACGCGGTATATCGCTGCCGGCGGTTTCCACCGCGAGCAGTAAAATTTGCTATCGCGCAGTCGGCGCCTTTGCGCGAATTCGCGAGCAATTTCACACCGCAGTCGGCAAATTCGAAGGCGTGCAGGAGGCGACCGCCGAAATCGCCGCGATCGCTTATACCTTGGAAGCGATGCGGCATTGGGTGATGCGCAGTTTGGAAGTGGGCTCGCCGGCCATTGTCACCGCGATCGCGAAATATCATTCGACGGAAATGATGCGCATCGCGGTCGATCATGCGATGGATGTGTTGAGCGGCCGCGGCATTCAAATGGGTCCGCGCAATCCGCTTGTCATTGCCTATCAATCGGTGCCGGTCGGCATTACTGTCGAGGGCGCAAATATCATGACGCGCTCGCTGATCATTTTTGGTCAGGGTGTAATGCGCTGTCATCCGTATTTGTTCGAAGAATTCGAATTGCTGGCGCAACCCGACAGCGCGGATACATTGGCGCGTTTCGATAAATTATTGTTCAAGCATGTCGGTTTTACGCTGAGCCGTTGCGTGCGTATGCTGACGCTTGGCATCGCGCCAATGTTGGCCGCAACTCCGGCGAACGCATCGGCGTTTGCAAAACCCTGGTATCAAATGATCGATCGCTTCAGCGCGGTGTTGGCCGTTACCGCCGATATCAGTTTATTG
>DASXYH010000251.1:0-18279 GCA_036502545.1 Spongiibacteraceae bacterium | reverse complement strand
GGGAGTAAAACCTGCGCAGCAGCATTGCTGGAAATTAAACAATGCTCGTAATTCTCGACCGCGACGGTGTTATCAACGAAGACTCCGACGACTACGTGAAAACGCTCGACGAATGGCACCCGATTGCGGGCAGCATCGATGCGATCGCGCGTTTGAGTCAGCACGGTTTCACCGTCGCGATTGCCACCAATCAATCGGGGCTCGGACGCGGCCTGATCGCACTCGATGATCTCGAAGCCATGCATCGCCGCTTGTGCGAATTGGTTGAAAATGCGGGTGGCCATGTCGATGGGATTTTTTATTGCCCGCACACGCCCGAAGATTTGTGCGCTTGCCGCAAACCGAAAAGCGGATTGATCGATGCAATCGAGCGCGAATTCAATACCTCGGCGCACGCCGCGTGGGTGATCGGCGACTCGCTGCGCGACCTGGAAGCGGGAATCGTTAAGGGCTGCATACCGGTGCTGGTGCGCACCGGCAACGGCAACGACACTGCGCGAAAACTCGCCGCCGATACCGATGGACGTTGGCATCAGCTGCGAATTTACGATGATTTGGCAGCGGCCGCATCGGCATTGATCGCAATGGAAAAACATTGATGCGGAAATTCGGACTGTTTATTCGCGCTGCTCTGTTCTATTTCGGTTACTCGATGCTGACCGTTTGGTTCAGCGTCACCGGCGTGATCTTTTGCAGCTGGCTGCCGTATCGCGTGCGCTACACCTATCTCACATTGTGGAACTTTCTGGTGATGCGCTGGCTATATATTACCTGCGGCATCACCTGCCACGTGCGCGGCCGCGAAAATTTGCCAGCCGGTCCGTTCGTGTTGATGTCGAAACACCAAAGCCAATGGGAAACGTTTTTTCTGCAGGTATTGCGACCGCCGATTGCAACGGTGTTAAAAGAAGAATTATTGCGCGTACCTTTTTTTGGTTGGGGCTTGGGACTGCTCGAACCGATCGCGATCAATCGCAGCAATCCTAAGCAGGCGTTGAGGCAAATCCTGGATCAAGGTCAGCATCTGCTTGGCATTGGGCGCTCGATCATGATCTTTCCCGAAGGCACGCGCACACCTTTCGGACAGATCGGCAATTATGCGCGCAGTGGTGCAATGCTCGCGTGCAAAGCCAGCGTGCCGATCGTGCCGGTGGCGCACAATGCCGGCTTATTTTGGCCGTCGAAAAAATTTTTGAAATATCCCGGCGTAATTCAAATTGTCATCGGCGCGCCGATCGATACTTCGAGCGGCGATAGTCGCGCTATCACCGAAACCCTGAAGAACTGGATCGAAGGCGAAGTTGTGAAAATGAAGGAGCCACCGCAATAACGCGCCGACATTCCTTTCTCCATATATCCTATATGCAAGGAGAAAATTGTGAATACGCTAAATCGTACTCTGCGCGTACTCTGCGCTGCCGTATTAATTGCAGTGATCGCTCCGAGCGCCGTCGCTAAGAAATTATTGGAAGGCATTACGCTCGACTGGAAGCCAACGATAACTGTCAGCGCCAACGCGGCGGATATCGGCGCGTCGCGCGGCAAGAAAATTCAGATCGGCGTCTTTACCGATAACCGCAGCAATAAACGCTTGATCGCTGAAAATCGGGAGGACGAAAAAGAAGGCACGGTATTGCCGGTGACCACCGATACCGATGTACCGGCTTGGGTCGGCAATCACATCGCCGATCTATTGCAGCAAATGGGTTACACCACCGTGACAACGGGCGGCGATTACGTGCTCGATGGTTCGGTCGAAAAATTCTTCGTGCTGGAAACCGACACTTACAAAGCGAACGTTGCTCTGCACCTGCGCCTGGCCAACAAGAATGGCGATTCATTGTGGGATACCACCTTGAATGCAACCCAGTCTCGCTTCGGCCGTTCATATCAAAAAGATAATTATTGCGAGTTGCTCAGCGATGCGCTGGTCAATCTGACCCGCACGATTGCCACCAGTGCCGATTTTCGTAGCGCCTTAACACAATAATCTCGATAACTCTATTCAGCGAATCGCCGATGCGCCGTCCCGCTTTTATTTTTGTCTTCGTCACTGTCGCGCTCGATATGCTCGCGCTCGGCATGATCATTCCGGTATTGCCGAAACTGGTCGTCAGTTTTTCCGGCGGCGATACCGCGCACGGCGCCGAAATTTTTGGTTTATTCGGCACGGTGTGGGCGCTGATGCAGTTTTTCAGCTCGCCATTATTAGGCGCGTTGTCCGATCGTTTCGGCCGTCGCCCGGTGATTTTGATTTCTAATTTTGGTCTCGGCTTCGATTATATTTTGATGGCGCTGGCGCCGAATTTAATACTGCTGTTTATCGGCCGGGTGATTTCAGGTATCTGCGCCGCGAGCATCAGTACCTCGTACGCTTACATCGCCGATGTCGTGTCCGCGGAAAAACGCGCCGGCGCGTTTGGCCTGATCGGCGCCGCATTCGGCCTCGGTTTTATTTTAGGTCCGGGGCTCGGCGGTATTCTCGGCAGCATCGATCCGCGTTTACCGTTTTGGGTGGCGGCGGCGCTCAGTTTGTTGAACGGCCTGTATGGTTTATTCGTTCTTCCCGAATCGCTGCAGCGCGAGAATCGCGCCGCGTTTCGCTGGAGCCGCGCTAATCCCGTCGCTGCGCTGCGCCTATTGCGCTCGCATCACAATTTATTTGGTCTTGCCACGATCGCCTTTTTATCGAATCTCGCGCATGTCGTTTTGCAGAGCACATTCGTTTTATACGCGGGCTATCGCTACCGGTGGAACGAGCGCGATGTCGGTTTCGCATTGGCATTGGTCGGCGTGTGCAGCATGATCGTCCAAGCCGGTTTGATCCGGGCTTTCGTGCGCCGTTTCGGCGAGCGCACCGCGCTGTTGTGCGGACTCGTTTGCGGCAGTATCGGCTTTACGATTTTCGGATTGGCGCCGACCGGAAATATTTTTTTGATCGGCATTTTATTTACGGCGTTATGGGGTCTGGCGGGGCCGGCGGCGATGGGTTTGATGTCGCGCTGTGTCGATGCCACCGAGCAGGGACGTCTGCAGGGCGCGAACAGCAGTTTGAACGGCATCGCCGCACTGATCGGGCCGCTGGTTTTCACGCATATATTTGCGCTGTTTATCGGTCCATCGCGCCCCATGCATTTGCCGGGCGCGCCGTTTTTGTTGTCGGCGTTGTTATTGGCGGTAGCATTTGGTTGCGCATATCGTCTTGCGCGACCAATACAGAAACTATAAAAGGTTTATTTTCATAAGATTTAATCACTGATCTCGCAGCGGGTTGGCGCCGAAGGGGGTTCTCTTTTTCAGGACAAGAAGGTGATCTTATCGAAGCTCCGTGCTATTCGGCATCGGAGAAGTCGTCGAGTTCTGCTAGGCCGATTACACCGAAGCGACTTGAATGCTCGCCACGGAAGTCCTGAAAAAGAGAACCCCCTTCCGGCGCCAACCCGCTGCGAGATTGGTGCATTAATTGGAGTGACGAAAGCAACTAATTAAAATTCATAGCGAATTAATTAAATTTCAAACCCGCAAGAAAACGATCGATCGCGCTGAGGCATTCGGGTTCGTTTAACAATGGCGCATGGCCGCGATTCGCTACCGCGATATATTGCAGATCGGGTTTTTCGTGAGCCATGCGCTGTACCGTTGCCGCACTTAAAATGTCCGAGTGCTCGCCGCGGAGCACCAATATCGGCACTGCGTGAATCTGCGTGAAAACGGGCCATAAATTTTGCGGGGCAGTGGGTGTATCGCGAAATGCTGCGCCGATATTGGGATCACAATCGGGCACCGGAACACCTTGCGAATTTTCTCGATACGATAATTTCGCGTAGGCCAGCCATTCCTCATCGCTAAGATTCCACAGCGCTTCGCCGTAAATGGATTTGACGTACCGCGCCGCTTCATCCCAATTGCGCACGATCGGTTGTTTGCCGGCGTATTGCGCGATGCGCGCAATTCCGCGCGGATCGATTTCAGGCCCGGCATCGTTCAATACAATGCCGGCAATCAACTCGGGATTTTGTGCGGCGAGCAACATCGCCATCAGCGCGCCGAGCGATGTACCGATAATGGCGACGCGTTCGATTTGCAATTCGTGCAGTAGAGAAAGGACATCGAGCACATACGTACCGGGATGATAGTTCTGCCAGTTTTTATCGTACTCGGAGCGGCCGCGGCCGCGTATATCCGGAGCCAGCACGCGATAGTGCGGCTGCAAATGTTGCGCGAGCGCGATGAAATCGCGACTGTTACGCGTGAGGCCGTGCAGACAAAGCACGACGCCGGCATCGGTTCGCTGCGCGGGAAAATCGCGACAAAATAATTTAAGACCGTCGTGCGCGGAAAAATAAAACTCTGGAGTCAGTGCAGTCATATTTGCTCTCGCATCGCCTGCCGCTGATTCTACATCGCGCGCGGCACGCGCAATGTAGAGAAGTGTTTATTTCTGCATTTATTCCGGTTCGCCGCCGGGATCTTTTACCGTGACGCCGCCGTCGATCACCATGGTCTGCCCGGTCATGAAATTGCTCGCGGGCGCGGCCAGAAATACCGCAGCGCCGGCGATTTCATCGGGCTCGCCCATGCGCAGCAGCGGCGCATGGCGGGTGAATCTTTTCGCCGTTTCCGGATTTTCCCACAACGCGCGCGCGAAGTCGGTGCGCACGAGTCCCGGCGCGATGCAATTGGCGCGTATATTTTTGCCGCCCCATTCGACCGCGATATTGCGCGCGACCTGCATATCGGCCGCTTTCGAAATACCGTAGACCCCCAGCATGCTCGATCCCATCAACCCGCCGATCGACGACACGATGATCACCGAACCACCGCCGCGCTCGGCCATTTGCGGACACACCATATTGCACAACCAAAAATTGCTGCGCACATTCGAGCCGATGATTTTATCGAATGCTTCGTCGGGTATCGCCGCGGCTGGACCGAAATACGGATTCACCGCCGCATTGCAAACGAGAATATCAATTTTGCCGAATTGCTTGTTGGTTTGATCGACCAGATTTTGCAATTGCTCTTTGTAAAAAATATTGCAGCTGACAACGATCGCTTCGCCGCCGTTGGCTTTGATTTCCGCGGCGACGGCCGCGCAGGCGTCGGCCTTGCGGCTCGACACCACAACCTTGGCACCGTGCTCGGCAAAGCGCAGCGCAATCGCGCGACCGATGCCGCGACTCGAACCGGTGACGATCGCAACTTTGCCTTTCAGATCGAATAATGAAGCCATGTCGATACCTCAGTGTTTGTCTTTGTATTTTGCCAATTCGAGTTTGCCGATTTGATTGCGATGCACTTCGTCGGGGCCATCGGCGATGCGAATCGTGCGCGCATATGCATAGCAATAGGCCAGACCGAAATCGTCGGAGACGCCGCCGCCGCCGTGCGCCTGAATCGCCCAATCGATGACCTGGCACGCCATGGTCGGCACCGCAACCTTGATCATCGCAATTTCCTTGCGCGCAATTTTATTGCCGACCGTATCCATTTTGTACGCGGCATTTAACACCAGCAGGCGTGCTTCGTCGATGCGGATGCGCGCTTCCGCAATACGTTCCAGCGTCACGGTTTGTTCGGCGACCGGCTTGCCGAAGGCGACCCGAGTAAGCGTGCGCCGGCACATTTTTTCAAGCGCGCGCTCGGCCATGCCGATCAAACGCATTGCATGATGGATGCGTCCGGGGCCGAGCCGGCCTTGGGCGATTTCAAAACCACGACCTTCGCCGAGCAGCATATTCGTCACCGGCACGCGCACATTTTCAAATAAAACTTCGCCGTGTCCGTGCGGAGCGTCGTCGTAACCGAATACCGGCAGATGCCGCAAAATTTTAACGCCGGGCGTATCGCGCGGAATCAAAATCATCGATTGCCGCTTATGCACTTCCGGATGCTCCGGATTGCTCATGCCCATAAAAATAAAAATCTTGCAGCGCGAATCGTTCGCACCGGACGACCACCATTTGCGGCCATTAACAATATAATTATCGCCGTCGCGCACGATCGAACTGCGAATGTTGGTGGCATCGGAAGAGGCGACATCGGGTTCCGTCATCGCGAAGCACGAACGGATTTCGCCGGCGAGCAATGGCTCCATCCATTCGCGTTTCTGCTCCGGCGTGCCATAGCGTTCGAGCACTTCCATATTGCCGGTATCGGGCGCCGAGCAATTGAATACTTCGGCGGACCACATCACACGCCCCATGATTTCGCATAAAGGTGCATATTCAAGATTGGTCAAGCCCGCGCCGAGCGAGGATTCGGGTAAAAATAAATTCCACAACCCGGCCGCGCGCGCCTTCGCTTTCAGCTCTTCGATCAACGGTAGCGGTTGCCAGCGGTCGCCGGTTTGAATTTCGGCGTGATAACGCACCTCGTTCGGATAAATATGCGCATCCATAAAACTGTTCAGGCGCTGGATCAGCTCTAGCACTTTGGGCGAATAATCAAAATTCATGGTCAGCTCCTCGTAGCGCGAATCGTGCGAAAGCGTATGGCCTGCGCCACCTGTTGGCAAATGCAATGTTCGAATAACCGGGGATAACGTCAGCTTATAGCAGCGAAAAAACGAGAGCGGGTTCGCCAGCACGTATTCGATTGCCTATAGTATGAGCAGCGAAAATAATATGAAAATGAGATTGCGCATGCACCGGTATCGCCACGATGAATATCGAAACCTCTGACAGCGGCGGGTTGATCTGCGGATTCGTGTTGCAGCAGCAGGGGCCCGCGTCGCCGCTGCACTGGGACCATAAATTTAAAATATCCGATACGCCTGCGCAGCCGCTATGGCTGCATTTCAATTTGGCTGATACGCGCGCGTGCAATTGGATCGCTGCGTGCAGCGTAATACCGGAAGACGCGCGCAAATTGCTGCTCGATCACGACACGCTCGCGCGCCATGAAATTACCGATAACGGCTTGGCGTTGGTCATCGGCGATTTGCATCACGATTTCAACGGCGATCCCGAAGGTTTCGGCACGCTGCGTTTATATATCGATAAGCATTTATTGGTGACCGGCCGCCGTCATCCGCTGAAAGCCATCGATCAATTGCGGCGCGAGACCAGTGCCGGTCTGGAAATTTCCACGACGGGCGATTTGTTTGCGCGTTTAATCGAAGTGCTGGCGGAAACTTTTCAGCGCGTGGTCAAGGATCTCGCCGACATCGTCGACGAGGCGGAGGATCAAATTCTCGCCGGTCGCGTTCACGATCAAGGTGCCGAACTCGGCCGCGTGCGTCGTTTGTTGGCACGGCTGCGTCGTCACGTCAATGGCGAGCGGCAGGCGCTCGCGCAGAGTTTAACGCGCGTGCATCGCTGGGCCGGCAATGCCGATACGGCAGAATTGCGCCAAGCGGTCGAGCGTCTCGATGGTACCGGGCAGGATCTTGAGTTGGTGCAGGAACGCGCGCGTCTGTTGCAAGAGGAAATCGCGGGCCGTCTCGGCGAAGCCACCAACCGCAATTTGTATTTGTTATCGGTGATGACCACTGTGCTGCTGCCGATCAATTTAATTACCGGCATCTTCGGTATGAATACCGGCGGGCTGCCCTGGAGTCAGGATGCAAACGGTTTTTGGCGCGCGGTAATTTGTATGCTGGTCGGCGTGGTCATTTCGCTCGGCATTTTGCATCGCCGGCAAATTCTCTAATGCTCGCCAGGGAAGTCCTGGAAAAGAGAACCCCCGGCGGCGCCAATCCGCTGCGAGATCGGTGCAATAGCTAGAGCAGCGAAATACTTAATCAGAATTTTCTAATTATTTAAATGACTCCGTACACATTCGCGAAGTCAAATCGATTTATTTTTTATGCGCGCGGCGGCGTGCGACCGTTCCCAGCGTGATCAATGCGCTCAGCAGCAACGATTCGGTGGAACCGATCGGAACCGCCGGTGCAAATGCGGTTTTACCGGGACTGCCGATTTCGCCGGTTGCCGATAGATAAGAGCCTTCGCTGTCGCCAACAGCGGAGGAAATCCATAGATTTGCGTTATTGGCGCCGAGTGCGCCCGGCGCGCCGGGATGCGCGCTGATGCCGTTGGTGCGCGGGCCTTTTACATTGCCGCTGCCCTGATCGTTATAAATAAGGCTGTCGATTAAAGCATTGTTATTGTCGTACAAATTAATCGCATCGCTGCGGCCGAGATTGTCTTTGGCGTTATCGCCGATCACTTTTACGCTGTTCGATAAATTCCAGGTGCTGCGAAAATTCGTCGCGCTGGTGTCGGTGAGCAATACCGATTCGCCGGCGTTAACGACACCGAATGCCGATAGCGATACATCGCCGGCCTTCGCCGAACTGTCGGCATAACTCCAGCCGGAAAAATTGATCGCCGTGCTGCCGAGATTGGTAAATTCAACAAATTCGCCGAGGCCACCGGCAGCGGATTGATACATCCACTCGGTGATTTTAACGTCGCTGTTGGCCGCTTGCGCGGGACTGATAAAAACGCCGGCGATTGAGGTTGCTGCGAGTAAGGCGGGCAATAAACGGGTAGGCCACATAAATCGAATTCTCCGCTGTAGGAAAATGACTGCGATAACACAGTTTCGTTTTGGAATCCCAGCAGCGTAGTCTTCAATTTTTACAAATTGATGAATTCCGCAATTCAATTTATTCGGACTAACAACTAAGGAGGCTCTGATTAAGTGTTTAACCGCTCTAAATACTACACTGTTCTTGCAGCGGGTTGGCGCTGACTTCCGTGGCGAGCATTCAAATAGCTTTGGTGTAATCGGCCTAGCGGGATTCGTCGACTTCTTCGATAACGAATGGCACCACAGTTTTGATAAGATCACCTTCATTGCCCTGAAAAAGAGAACCCCTTCCGGCGCCTCATGCTCTGCTACAGCGTGTCTTTAACAAAAACACTTAATCAGAGTTTCCCTAACCTAATAACCAGCAATTATTTTTTACTGCCAGCCATAACGGCGCGAGTAAATACCTTTCATCGCCTGCGTCAGCATCATGTACGCGATTACGATCAGCACCAGTAGCGGGAAATACGCGAGCGGCAGCGCCTGCATTTTAAAATATTCGGCGAGCGGACCCATCGGCAGGAATATGCCGATCGCGATGATGGCCAGTGTCATCGCGATCAGCGGCCAGGCGGCGCGGCTCTGCAAAAAAGGAATGCGCTGGGTGCGAATCATATGCACGATCAGCGTTTGCGAAATCAAGCCTTCGACAAACCAGCCCGATTGAAACAGGGTTTGTTGCGCCGGTGTGTTGGCGCCGAGAGCGAACCACAATAAACAGAAGGTAGTGATATCGAAAATCGAACTGATCGGCCCGAAAAATATCATGAAGCGGCCGATTTCATCGGCGTTCCAGTGCTGCGGCTTTTGCAGCAGTTCGCTGTCGACGTTATCGAACGGAATCGCGATTTGCGAAATATCGTACAGCAAATTTTGTACGAGCAATTGCAGCGGCAGCATCGGCAGAAAGGGTAGAAATGCGCTGGCGATCAACACCGAAAAAACATTACCGAAATTCGAGCTGGCCGTCATCTTGATGTACTTGAGCATATTGCTGAAGGTCTTGCGGCCTTCGATAACGCCTTCCTCCAATATCATCAAACTTTTTTCGAGCAGAATAATATCGGCCGCTTCCTTGGCGATATCGACCGCGGTATCGACCGAAATACCGATGTCGGCGCCGCGCAGTGCCGGCGCGTCGTTGATACCGTCGCCCATGAAGCCGACGACATGCCCGTTACTGCGCAATGCCTGTACGATGCGCTCTTTATGCGCGGGCGTTAATTTCGCGAAGACGTTGACCGGCTCGACCGCTGCGCGCAGTTCGACGTCGTTCATTTGTTCGATATCGGCGCCGAGTTTCATGCCGGTGATTTCGACGCCGACTTCGCGGCAGATTTTCGCGGTGACGAGTTCGTTGTCGCCGGTCAGAATTTTTACCGCGATGCCATGCTGCTTCAGCGCGCGCAGTGCGAGCGCGGTGGATTCCTTCGGCGGATCGAGAAAAGCGATATAGCCGATCAGTGTCAAATTGCTTTCGTCGGCGACGGCATAAACGCTTTGCGCCGGCGGCAATTCCTTCGCTGCCACCGCGACTACGCGCAGGCCTTCTTCGTTGAGCGCTGTGGTTACGCCGCGCACGCGCGCGAACGTGGCGGCGTTCAGTGCTTCGACGGCATCGCCGTGTTTAACCTGGGTGCAGCACGCGAGAATTTCTTCTACTGCGCCTTTGCAAATCAATAAATGGTGATCGTCGCGCTCGGCGACGACCACCGACATGCGACGGCGCTGAAAATCGAACGGGATTTCGTCGACCTTGCGAAAATTGACGCTGACATCAAGATCGCGATGAATTTCAACATGCTCGAGCACGGCATGATCGAGCAGATTTTTCAAACCGGTTTGATAGTAGCTGTTGAGATAGGCGTATTCGAGCACGTCATCGGCGGTCGCACCGAATACATCGGTGTGGCGTTCGAGAAAAATTTTATCCTGCGTCAGCGTGCCGGTTTTATCGGTGCACAAGACATCCATCGCGCCGAAATTTTGAATCGCATCGAGGCGTTTGACGATGACTTTCTTGCGCGACAGTATCACTGCGCCTTTCGCCAGGGTCGAGGTGACGATCATCGGCAACATTTCCGGCGTGAGTCCGACCGCGATCGACAGTGCGAACAGAAATGCTTCGAGCCAATCGTGTTTGGTGAAACCGTTGATCAGCAATACGATCGGCACCATCACCAGCATGAAGCGAATCAACAGCCAGCTCACTTTATTGACGCCGGCCTGAAACGCGGTGGGCGCGCGTTCGCTGCTGGAAACGCGCTCGGCCAGCGCGCCGAAATAGGTGCGGTTACCGGTATTGACCACTACCGCGCTGGCGGCGCCGCTGACAATATTGGTGCCCATGAACACGATGTTATCGAGTTCGAACGGATTGGCGGTTTCGGTTTTATTCAACGCGGCGAATTTTTCCACCGGCAGCGATTCGCCGGTCAGCGCCGCCTGACCGACGAATAAATCCTTGGTGTAGAGCAGCCGCAGATCGGCTGGAATCATATCGCCGGCGGAAAGAATCACAATGTCGCCCGGCACCAGCAATTTAATCGGCAGTTCGATACGCGTTGTTGAATATTCAACGGTCTGTTGTGGACTATGGCCGGCCCGCGTCGATTCGATATTTGTTGCGACGCGGCGGGCCACGGTCGCGGTATTGCTGACCATCGCTTTTAATTTTTCCGCGGCGCGATTGGAGCGCGCCTCCTGCACGAAACGCAGCAGCGTCGATAACGCCACCATGCTCGATATAACGATGCTGGCGGTGGTGTCCTCGGTGTAGTAGGAAATCAGCGCGAGCACGGTGAGCAGTAAATTAAAAGGATTTTTGTAGCACAGCCACAGATGCAGCCACCACGGCAGCGGCTTTTCCTGCTCGATTTCATTCGGGCCGTTGTGTTTGCGAATGTCATCGGCCTGCTCGGCGGTAAGGCCGTCGGCATGCGTGTGCAAGCGTTGCAGCAACGGCTCGATATCGGTCTGCGCGGCGGTGCGCAATTCTTTGGTCAGCGTGGGCGGAATCGGCCGCGATCCATCGTGCGTGCGCAGCATGTCCAGAATGGCGAAGCGGCGAAAATGCCGCGTCGCACGGCGTGTGCGCAGGAACGTGGCAAACAAATGTTGTAGCACGTTCATGGCGTGCTCCTTCAATAGCGGCAGGCAGTTAAATGGATTTGTTGTAAGTTATGCGCCGTATTGGAGAGCCCCGCTGTTCTGAGGTTCCCCTGTGATGCAAATTCAACCGGGATTCGATGCCGTGTTGGCGGCCGATGTCGCCGCAAACGGTTTGGCGCTGCTGATAATCGACATGATCACGGCGGCGAAGTAGGGCAGCGATTGAATCATAATCGCCGCCAGCCACAAGCGCAGATCGTTGGCGGTCAGATTATCGTTGCGGGTAATGGCGATACCGACCGCCGCTCCCCATAGTAAAAACGTTAGAATCGCCTCTTCGGAAACCAATAGCAGCGCAAACCATACCGATTCGCGATCCTTCATTTTTGGCGTGCGCAGGAACGGAATTTTTTTGGTAAAGATGCCGTACAGCATCGCCTTTGAAATCACATAGCTGAGCGCGAGTCCCGCCAGTGCCGCCTGCAGCGTGGTTTTTTGATCGGTGCCGACACGGATGCGATAAACGTAATACAGCTTCAGCAATTTGAAGAAGAACAACGCCAGCGGCGGAATTGCATAGACCGCCAGCGGCGGATCGATGTGTTTCGAAAAAATCATACCGGCCGACCACATCAGCGCGCCGAGCGTGAAAAACAGATTCATGCCGTCGGCGATCCACGGCAGCCAGCCGGCGACGAAATGATAGCGCTGTCCGAGCGTGAGCCGCGTTTCGCCGCCGAGAAAAAGCTGGCGCGCGTATTTGCGCATGATCTGCACGGCGCCGTAAGCCCAGCGAAAACGCTGCTTGCGATAATCGATGAAATTATCCGGGATCAAGCCCTTGCCGTAGCTCTGCTCGATATATGCCGCTTCGTAGCCGTAGTGAAAAACGCGCAGACCGAGTTCGGCATCTTCAGTGATGGTGTCCTCGCCCCAGCCGCCGAGGCTTTCCAAAATGCTGCGGCGCACCATCGTCATCGTGCCGTGTTGAATGATCGCGTTGCGATCGTTGCGCGTCACCATGCCGATATGGAAGAAGCCGCGGTATTCGGCGTAACACATTTTTTTGAATAGCGTTTCGTCGCCGTCGCGATAATCCTGCGGCGCCTGCACGATGGCAATATTCGGATTTTGAAAATGCGGCACCAGATCGCGCAGCCAGTTCGGATCGACCTGATAATCGCTGTCGATTACCGCGATAATTTCGGCGTCGTCGACGGTGTGGCGCAATGCGAAATTCAACGCGCCGCCTTTGAAGCCTTCGAGCGGTGCGACATGGAAAAAGCGATAGCGCGGATCGTTCAATTGCGCGCAATACGCTTCGACCGGTCGCCATACCGCTTCGTCCTTGGTGTTGTTGTCGATGATCAACACTTCATAATTGTCGTAGCGCAGATTTCTCAGCGCGTTGACCGTTTCGATCACCATCTCGGGTGGTTCGTTGTAGCAGGGCACGTGGATCGACACTTTCGGATGGCGGCCGTTATCCAATTCGGCGGCTGGACCGAACGGCCGTTTGCGCCGCATCACCCAAACCGCTTCAGCCCATTCGTGCGCTTCGACGAACAATACGGTGGCGACGCCGATCGCGCTGAGCGACAGAATCACACCGAGAATAATGGTGCCGATCGATGCGTACGGATCGAGAATCTGATACGCCATATAAACCAGCGTGGACGTGCTGAGAAACGCAATCGCGGCGAGAAAGCTCACCGCGCGTCGACGCATTTGTCGCGCATCGACGAGAAACATCAGGAACGTCAGTATCGCCAACGCGATGGTGATTGCGACCAGCGTGCGCCATTCGGGAATCGGTTGCAGCGGACCTTTAAATGCGAATTTGGGTTGGCGATCGGCGTTGAATACACCCCAGTACGCACCGACCGCGCCTTCCTGTTTCATTTTCCACGGCTGATCGAACGCCTCCATGACGAAGTAATCGAAATGCTCTTTTTGCGCGAGCGCGAAATAGCGCCGCAAAAATTTGCCTTCGTCGGCATCGGATGCCTGCGCCTGAGCGATCTCCCGGCCGCGGCTTGGCCAGCCGACTTCGGCGATCAGGATCGGTTTATTTTTATATTCGGGCTGCGCCTTCAGTTTGCGATAGGAAGCGGAAATATCGTCGTTGGCGAATTCGACACGCTTGCCGAGCCAGTACGGCAGAAAGTGCGCGCCGACGAAATCGACGTTTTGCGCGAGTCGTTCATTTTCTGGATGCTCGCCTTTTTTGTCGCCAGTCAGCCAAAAATCCCACGAATCGGCGGTCGACACGGGCACCTTGCGGTTGATGCTCTGCCGCACATAATTCATGTACACAACCAGATCATCGCCGGTCAATTCCTGGCGCAACAGCGTTTCATTGCCGACGATAATGCGATCGATATTTTTATTGACGTTGACGATGTCGATCAGGCGCCGAATCTCGGCCATGTTGGCTTCGCGATCGTCCGACAGCCAGGCGCCGACGGTGACGAGCAATCCGTGTCGCGCGGCGATGCGCGGTATATCGCCGAGAATATCTTTGACCGAATAGGTGCGAATGCGCGTGGTGTATTGCGACAGCAACGCCATGTCTTCATCGATTTGCTCGGCGCTGGGATACGTGCTGTCGATCGGACTTTGGCCGTTGCGATAAGGCGAATAAGCGAACCCTGCAATTTGTTTCGGCCACGGTGCAACCTCTTCAGGACGATTGAGCAGACCCCAAACACCGAGCGTTATGGCGGACAGACTGAACAGTACGAATATGGCGTAAAACAGATTGGTATAGGAATGGGTGGAATTGGAGGTTTCGGCCATACGAATCCGGCGAAGTCGACTATTCGGAAAGGGGCTTCATTCTAAGATAAAGTTCCGGATTCGCACAGCGCGCGCAGCGGGACTACTGCGCAATAGACGAAATTTTTAGACGGATGCAGTTCCCGCACCGCGATTTTTTAACCATGCGATCGCGGCCGGCAGCAGCGACAGCGCGATAATACCGAGAATCACCAGCGTCAGATTATTTTTTACGAACGGAATATTGCCGAGAAAATATCCGGCCAGCACCAGCGAAACAATCCATAACAGCGCGCCGGCGATATTGAAAAGTTGAAAGCGGCCGAAGCTCATCGTCGAAACGCCGGCAACAAACGGCGTAAACGTGCGCAGTATCGGCATGAAGCGCGTAATGACCAGCGTTTTGCCGCCGTGCTTTTCATAGAATTGATGCGCGCGATTCAACGCATCGCGATTGAAGAAGCGCGAGTTGGGCCACAGAAAAACGCGCGGGCCGAGATAGCTGCCGACGGCATAGTTAACCGTGTTGCCCAAAACGGCGGCGATACAGAGCAGCAGTAACAGCAGGGCCGTATTTAAATCGCCCTTGGCGGCGAACATGCCGGCGACGAATAACAGCGAATCGCCCGGCAAAAAAGGCAGCACGACCAAACCGGTTTCGCAAAAGATGATCAGGAACAGAATGGCGTAAACCCAAACGCCGTAATCCGCGATCACCTGTCCCAAAGCGATATCGAGATGCAGTGTCAGGTGGATGATCTGAAGAATAAAATCCATGGCGTATTCCAAATAATTGATGCCGCTCGCAACCGATCGCTCGGCGTAAAATAAAATTAAAGCGCGCTGACTCTACCGAGTTTTCGCGCGCAGTGCCACCATGACTTGGACGTCGCTGGTATTCGGCGGCTACTTGCTGCTACGATGCGCGGCGATTCGCATTTCGCGTCATGCCTGCAACCGCCTTGGCAACCTTATTCATGCCTGCAGCAACAATTAAATCCGCGCTAATTTATTTATTCGCAGTGCTTGCCGCCGCGATGGCGCTCTACGCATTTTGGTCCTGTCAGGGCCGCACTATCGCGTTGCCCGAGGTCGCTTCCTCGGCGCATAAACTGCAGTGCGTTTCGTACAGTCCTTTCGATAAAGAGCAATCGCCGCTGCGCCCCGGATTTATTATCAAACCCGAGCGCATGGATGCGGATCTCGCGTTACTCGCACAATATTTTTCGTGCGTGCGCACGTATTCGATGACCGGATTGGAAGAGCTGCCGGTGTATGCGCAAAAGCACGGCTTGAAAGTGATGCTCGGCGCCTGGGTAAGTTCCGACGTGAAAAATACGCACTTGGAAATCGAACAATTGGTGACGGCGGCAAATCGTTATCCCGATGTCGTGCAGTCCGTCGTCGTCGGTAACGAAGCATTGTTGCGCAAAGATATTTCCGGCGCGCGTCTGGCCGAATTGATCACCGAAGTAAAAGGCCGCGTCAAACAGCCGGTCACATATGCGGATGTGTGGGAGTTCTGGCTTAAATATCCGCAAGTGGCTCCGGCTGTCGATTTTGTCACGATTCATTTATTGCCATATTGGGAAGACGAGCCCACCGGTATCGATCGCGCACTCGAACATGTCGCCGCCGTGCGCGAAGAATACGGCCGTTTATTTTCGCCGAAAGATATTTTGATCGGCGAAACCGGTTGGCCGAGCAATGGACGGCAGCGCGAAACGGCGGTGCCCAGTCTGGTGAATCAAGCCAAATTCATGCGCGGTTTTATCGCGCTGGCGGAGCACAACGGCTGGAATTACAACTTGATCGAAGCATTCGATCAACCGTGGAAACGTATCAACGAAGGCGCCGTCGGCGGCTATTGGGGATTGTTCGATGCCGATCGTCACGACAAGCACATATTAGCCGGATCGATTTCCAATTTACCGGATTGGCAGCAGTGGCTGCGCATGTCGGCGATAATTGCGCTCGGCACTTTATTACTGATCGGCTGGCCGCGCGATGCGCAGGCGGCTGTGCTCGCGCCCGCACTCGCGTTAATTGCGGGTATTTGCATCGCTTTGTGGTTGTTACAGGCGGTTAACGATAATCGCGATTATTGGGAGTGGGCGTGGACGTTTTTATTAATCGCTATTAATTTGTTCGCGTTGTTGCGCGCGATTCCGGAACTGGTCCAGCGTCATTCGTGGCGGCGAAAAATATTGGCGCACGGCGAACGCTATGCGAGTTACGGTTTGTTATCGGCCGGATTTGTCGGCGCGGTATTGATGGCGCAGTTGGTATTCGATGCGCGTTACCGTGAATTTTCCAGTTACATTATTTTGTTGCCGGCGTTGATTTATCTGCGCTGGCCGAGCCAGACGGCGCGCCGCGAGAGTTTATTTCTGTGTGCGGTTATTGCACTCGGCATTCCACTGCAATTATTCGAAGAGCGCCTGACGAATACTCAGGCGTTGGGATGGGCGGCGGCGTCCGCGTTATTGGCAGCGTCGTTATGGCGCTCGTCGCGCACCAGTCGCAGCCCGGAAATCAGCGCGGCGAATACCGCGAGCGCCACGGTATAAAGCGCCAATGCCGGCGCCGCGAAAATCAACGCAATCCACGCCAGTTTGTTGCCGTTTTTTTCGCGTATAAAAAATGCAGACAGCGCGAGCAGCAATGCGATCCATGCTAATATTTGAAAATGAATCGTGACGCCCATTGCTGAGCGCAGACTGCACACGGCGTTAAATGTTTCACCGTCGCATACCGCCACCCAGTGCGGATTTTCCATCAGCGCGAAGCGCACCCCGTAGCAGGCACCGAGCCAAATGCCGAGCAGTACAAGTTGCAATATTAATCGTCGCGAAAAATTCATCGGTTTGCTCTCAGTTTTAAATTAAGGAAACTTTGGTTAAGAGTTTTTCGCTGTTAACTATCGCACCGTTCTCGCAGCGGGTTGGCGCCGGAAGGGGTTCTCTTTTTCAGGACAAGAAGGTGATCTTATCGAAGCTGCGGTGCCATCGTCATCGGAGAAGTTGTCGAGTTCTACTAGGCCGACCACACCGAAGCGACTTGAATGCTCGCCACGGAGGTCCTGAAAAAGAGAACCCCTTCCGGCGCCTCATGCTCTGCTACAGCGTGCTTTTTAAAAACTCTTAATCAGAGTTTCCTTAATTTAGAGACTTCACGAAAACAAAAAGCCCCGCAAGCGGGGCCACGTTTACAGCAAACGTCAAGCAGCAAAGAAAGCATAACCATCAAGCCGGAACGACATCGATCACTTGTGCGGCGATACGTTTGCCGTCGGCCGCAGATTTTTGAAACGATTCCATTTGATCGAAATTCATGTAGCGATAAATCTCTGACGCCATCGAATCGAGATTTTTTGCGTACTCCATGTATTCGTCGACGGTGGGTATGCGCCCCAGAATCGCTCCGACCGCCGCCAGTTCGGCTGAAGTCAGATACACATTGGCGCCATCGCCGAGGCGATTTGGAAAATTACGCGTCGATGTCGACAACACCGTCGCGCCCGGGCGCACGCGTGCCTGGTTGCCCATGCACAGTGAACAACCCGGCATTTCAGTGCGCGCACCGGTGCGGCCGTAAATGTTGTAATAGCCTTCTTCTTTGAGCTGGTGTTCGTCCATACGCGTCGGCGGCGCGATCCACAACCGTGTCGCCAGCGAACCGGCGGGTACTTTCTCTAACAGTTTTCCTGTAGCGCGATAATGGCCGATATTGGTCATGCACGAGCCGATAAAAACCTCGTCGACTTTATCGCCGGCGACTTCCGACAATAAACGCGCGTCGTCCGGATCGTTCGGCGCGCATAGGATCGGTTCGATGACTGCGGCCAGATCG
>DASXYH010000250.1:0-3864 GCA_036502545.1 Spongiibacteraceae bacterium | reverse complement strand
CGCGGTCGATTTCGCCGCGGATGCGGATGCCAATGGTGTCGCGCACGCATGGCGTTTCGGTGTCAATGGCGAGGCGCCGGTTCTCACATTGCGCGCTGCTGGGGATTTGAATGTCGAGCAATCGCTGAGCGATGGTATTTTTACTTATACCAACGTTGATCCTTTTACCTCCGCACTCATATTGTTAGAGAGCGCGACATTTCAGCGCGATGTACGTTTCTTGCTATCGACCGATTCAGCAAGTTTTCATCTTGTCGCGGGCGCGGATTTAACAGCGGCGAATCCGAACGCTACCGGCTCACTCGGTAATTTAAATATCAACAATGGCGCCGATATTGTCACCGGCAGCGGCGCAATTTCGCTGGCGGCGGGCGGCAATATCAATGTCGGCGGTGCCGATAGCCTGATTGCAACCATCGGCAATACTCCCTATCAAACGTATGCAAGCCCGTTCTCTGAAGACGGTCTACCCGCGACGGAAACCCTGCCGGACACTGGCACCTTCAACGGCATTTGGGCGTTTCTCGCATCGAATCGCGTGCTGCAATATCCCAAAAACGGTGGCGATGTTTCGATTGCGGCGAAAGGCAATATCGATTTTGCAAAAGCGACAGGATTTTTCAGCGATTGGATCGAGCGTCTCGGCGGTCAGTTCACTGTAACTTCGGGAGCGAGTGCAGCGGGTGAGGGTGAGCGTACTTTTAATTTAACCACTTGGGGCGCGATGCTGGAGCATTTGCAGCAGGGCGTCGTAGCGCTTGGCGGCGGCAATATCGATGTCAACGCGGGTGGCAACATCACCAACCTCAATGCGGCACTGCCATCGACAGCGAAACAAGTCGGTATCAATAATCAAAATGCACTCGAAATTATTCGCGGCGGCAATCTTAACGTCATTGCGGGCGGCGATATTTTATCGCCGCGCGTGCTTGTCGATAACGGCGTAGGCATGTTGAATGCCGGTGGAAAGATCGGTGCAACGAGCGCTGGTTTGCAAGCGATAGCCGTGCTCGGCGACGCGGCACTGACATTAAATGCGCGCGGCGATGTGGGTATCGATGCGGTAATCAATACTGCCGCAATGCCGCAATCGACAAATCAGCTGGCAGATGGCGCCGGCAAATTAATTAGCGAAAATTATTTTTTCACCTATGGCGAAAATTCTGCTTTAAACCTGGAGAGTCTCAACGGCGATGTAACTTTTGAAAATAATTCACAGGGTGTATTGACTGCGATTGACGCGAGTTTGGCCAGCCGCGCGGCGGGCAAATTTGGTTCTAATAGCAGCAATCTCGAGCGAGATATTTTTAAAGTTTATCCTGGAAAATTATTCGCACAGGCCGCCGCCGGCAATATAAATGTCGAAAGCCTTACATTGCTTTATCCGGTCAGCGATGGTGAGCTTAATTTGCAAGCGGGCGGAAACATTCAGTCACTCGGTTCAGTCGATGTCACGACGTCTATACGGCAATCCGATACCGCTGTAGCGGGACTGCCGGGGATTTTGAATCCAGCGGCGCAGTTGGACGTTTTTTCTGAAACAGATACCGCAATGAAGCGTTTGTATGGTGACACCAAACTGATCTCAAATGCCTTGTTGCATGCGGCCACTCCGTTGCATGTCAATGATAGCGTTGCATCGATCATCGATGCAGGCGGGGATATTCAGTCAACAGGCGGCTCAATTTTAGATTTTCGGTTAAGCGAACAAACCCGCGTCGGCGCGCGCGATATCATCGGCACCAATTTCACCATCCAAAACAATCGCGCCAGCGATGTCAGCGAAATTTTTTCGCAGCGCGATTTCATTTCCCCCGTCAGCTTCGACGCTAATGGAATACTGACTGTCGCCGGCGGTGTCGTTAGGATCGAAGGACCCGGTCGTCTCGATATGCTGGCGGGCCGCAATATCAATCTCGGCGCCGCCGAAGGTATCGTGTCCGTCGGCAATCAGGACAATCCGTTCCTGCCCGATAGCGGCGCGACGCTCAATGTACTCGCGGGAATCAATGGCGCCACTGCGCTGACCGATCCCGTACTGCTGCATGCCTTCGTCGATAATTATTTGAACAATATCGGCGGACCGAGCGGCAGTTATATCGATTGGTTTGCACAGGGCAATTACAGCGGCGATTTCAATAAACTACTCGGTGCGTTCACCGGCAAACAGTACGCCGATCGCAGCGCCGCGCTGGCGGATTTCTTAACTTTATCGGTATTGACGAAACAGGCAATCAGCCTGGAAGCGTACCGTACGCAGCGAACTGCTCAACTCGATAACGCCAACACCAAAAATGCTTACGCGGCGGCGCATGGTTTTGTCGACACCAACGATTATTCGGTGAACCTAATCGATTTCGTTTCATTCGAAAGGTTTGGCGGCGATTTACGTACCGCTGTCACGGCAGTCACCGGTCAGACCTACGCGAACAATACCGCAGCGGCGACGGCGCTGGCGTTGTTATCCGCTGCGCAGCAACATCAGATAGCGAAGGCCGCCTATAACGCGGCGCCGTTGGTTACGCAGCGTGAATTGGTCACCGAAATATTCTTCGATGAAATCCGGCAGGGCGGCACCGAAAACGCGAAGAGCTTAATTGCCGTCAATGGTCGCGATAGTTTCAATCGCAGCTATGCGGCCATCGCGAGCATGTTTCCGGGCGATAAATGGCAGGGCGATATTAGCCTCATTTTCAGCGGTATTCGCAGTATCGACGGCGGTGACATCAATTTCTTTACGCCGGGCGGAAAAGTGGATGTCGGTCTTGCCGGCAGTTTTAAAAATGTTCCGCCGAAGGAATCCGGCAAGCTCGGCATCATCGCGCAGCGTTACGGCAACGTAAATGGATTCGCGGATGGCGATATCAATATCAATCAATCGCGTATTTTTTCGCTCGACGGCGGCGGCATTACCTTGTGGTCGACGCACGGCAATGTCGATGCGGGACGCGGCGCGAAAACAGCTCTCACTATTCCGCCGCCTACGGTAACGGTAAGTCCCACCGATGGTTCGATCACGCTGGTATTTCCCGCCGCTGTTGCCGGCAGCGGTATTCAAAGTGCGAACAACGGCCGCTTAAGTTCGCTCGATCGCGGCCCGCTGGTTTCAGCCGACGACGATTCGACGCCGCTGAATTCAGATGGTCGCACCGGGCGCGAAAACTTTTTCCGCAGCCTGTCGCCGGGAAATACGTTCTTGTTCGCGCCTAACGGTGTGGTCGATGCCGGCGATGCCGGTATATCGGTCTCCGGCAATTTGCTGATCGCCGCGCAACAGGTACTCGGCGCGGACAACATCAACGTCGGCGGCATTTCGATTGGTGTCCCGACGTCAACAGCGATTTCGGCCGGCACGTTGAGTTTGGGTAACGCGGCCTCGTCCGCCACCGATGCGGCGACCGGTTCGATGAACGATGCCATCAAGCAAACGGCGGCGGCGCTGGCGGAAGGCAACGTGGCTTTCGTCACGGTTGATGTCATCGGCGTCGGCAGATAAAAAAATAGTGAATAGGTGAATGCAATGCGAAAAATTATTCTGGCGTTATTGATGTTATCGGCCGCGCATGCACACGCGTGGTGGAATGATAAGTGGCCCAATCGCGTGCCGATCGCGATCGATACGTCGAAGGCCGGTGCCGGCGTCAGCGAAAATATTGACGACGCCACTGTGCTGGTAAAACTGCACGCGGGTAATTTCCAGGATTTTTTTGCGTTGAAGGATGATTTATCCGATCTGCGCTTTATTGCCGACGACGATAAGACGCCGCTCAAATTTCATATCGATGCGTTCGACATCGTCAATCAATTTGTCTACGCATGGGTTCGCATTCCGCAACTCGCGGCCAATGTAAATTCCGGTCGCAT
>DASXYH010000249.1:0-5935 GCA_036502545.1 Spongiibacteraceae bacterium | reverse complement strand
ACAAAAAAGACCCCAATAGCGTTTTTATGTCGAGGTCACTATAGGAATGCCAACAAGCGACTGCGGGGTCAATCCCATAATTTTGGTTAATAGGCCCATGCAGCTCCGCCCTCATCATCGCATTGAGCATGCAATCAGCATGCACGACGAAACCTATAGCGAAGAGAGCCCAGAGCTAGTACAGAAATTAAAAAGAGGCAGATCGTTGTTCAAGCGCCGGTGCACATCGAGCGGCAATGCCAACAACTTGTCTTTGCACTGCCATTCGAAGCAGATGCGGCAATTCTGCTTGCAAGCGCTTGAACAACGGTTTGCCTCTTATAGCGCCCAATCAAACCACCCGCACAATTAATTGCTCTGATGTAACACATCCACCACATGCTGCGCCAGCTGCGCAAATAAATCATCATAATTATTGGTTGTAGTTTTTATCTGTTCCTGCTGCGTTTTCAGCACGCGCGGATTTTTTAAATCTTCGAGCAGCCAATTCACTTCCAGAATCGAATCGCCGTTCGGCAATTTATCGAGATCGATCACATCGATACGCAACGCATAATCCGGCGTCGCATTTTGCCGCCACGGAAAATTGCGCGTCTCGGCGCCGGTCAGCGCCGCGATATTTTGCAGCATCACACGCTGAATACCCTGTTCGAGCGGTTCGCCCCAATGATGGGTTTCGCTGACTCGCAATAACGTGCCGCCGCCGTGCGTCACGACTTGCGGGCGATTCAGAAATTGCGCGACATGCACCGGACCGACGCCGATGCTTTGCCCCGCCATGGTCGGTGAATCATTCGCGGATGCGCGCGCGGTGAGCAACTGATATTCGGCCGCCGCACTGCGACCGCCGACGCAGCCCGGCAGCAAAAAAAATAGCACCAACAAAAATAACGATCGGAATAAAAACGACGGGCGGCGTATCGTCACGTTTTATTTCTCCAGTTTGCCGTACAGCAGCGATTCGGGTTGATGCTCCAACGTTTCGGTCAAACGCCGCACCTGCTCGGCGGCGGAATTCACGCTCGCCGCCGCGCTTTCGACGCGGTACAGCAGCGGCGAATCTTCCGAGGTTAAATACGTGGCGTTGGCGCTGGTCTTCTGCAATGACGCGGCGGTTTGCTGCAGCGCCGTCATCGTCGTATCGAGTTTGCTCATCAGCGCCGGCAGTGAACGATTCAATTCCGCGATGGTGGCATCGCCGTGCTGCGCCAACGGCACGATCGCCGCGCCGACACTATCGGCCGACGCATGCACCGCATCGGCAGAAGTGCGCACCGCCTGCAAAGTCTGCTCGATATTTTTCATCGTATTTTGCAGCGATTGATCGTTCACGAACGAATTCACACCGCTGACGATTTGCTGCAGGTTTTCGCCGAGTTTATTGACATCGATCGATTCGAGATCGTGCGTGAGCTGTTCGAGATCGGTCGGCGTGGTGGGAATTTGTTTGTACGCTGTAGCCACGTCCTTCAATTGCCCGGGTCTGTCGGGATGAAAGTCGACGTCGACATACAGCAGCCCCGTCAACAGACTCTGCAAGCGCAACTGTGCGCTGAGGCCGCGTTCGACCATTTCATCGACCAGCACGCCGCCGCTTTCGTGAACGTCTTCGCGCTCGAGCATTTTCGGATTTATTTCGATCGTGACGTTATTAAATATCGACAGCGAACTGTTGTACATGCGCGCCTTGATATCGGTGACCTGGCCGATCTTCACGCCTTTGAGCGTCACCGGCGCGCCGATATTGAGGCCCTTGATCGACGAATCGTAAACCAGCACGTAGCGATCGCGCTTGCTGAACCAATTGCCGCCGCTGAAAAATAACACCAACAAAAACGCGAGCACAAGAATGCCGAGCACGAAAGCTCCGACGGTTACCGGATTGGCGCTGCGACTCATGGCTGATCTCCTGGCGCTTCCCCGCGTGAGAGGAATGTCCGCACGATTTCGTGTTCGCTGTGTTGCAGTAACTCGCGCGGCGCGCCGTAATCGAGCTGCGTTTTAGTTTCGGCATCGAGATAAACCGAATTGGTGGCGATGGCGAAAATACTCGCCAGTTCGTGCGTGACAATCACCACGGTACCTCCCATCGATTCGCGAATCTGCAGGATCAATTCATCGAGCCGCTGCGAACTGAGCGGATCGAGCCCCGCCGACGGCTCGTCGAAAAATAACAGTTCAGGATCGAGCGCGATCGCCCGCGCCAGCGCCGCGCGCTTTTGCATGCCGCCGCTGATTTCGGCGGGATAAAATTCTTCGAATCCGGCCAGACCAACGAGCGCGAGTTTATACGCGATCGTATCGCGAATTTCCGCCGCTGTTAATTTTGTGTATTGCTGCAGCGGCACCGCGACATTTTCCGCCAGCGTCAAATCGCTGAACAGACCGCCGCTCTGATAAGTGATGCCCCAGCGGCGGCGCATCGCCAACTGCTGCTCCGGCGCGGCGGTAAAAAAATTTTCGCCATCGATAAGAATTTCACCGGCAGCCGGCTGCTGCAAACCGATCATGTGTTTGAGTAGCGTGCTTTTGCCGCAACCGCTGCCGCCCATGATCACGAACACATCGCCGCGATAAATCGGAAAATTCAAATCGTGCTGAATCACGCGCTCGCCATATTGCAGGGTGACGCCGCGCACTTCGATATGCACATCGCCTTCTTTTATCGCGCTCGACAAAGCGGCCGCCGAATTCGACAAATCCGCGGCCGCAAGCGACGAATCAGAAACCGATTTTGTCATACAGAATATTCAGCGCGGCGTCGGCGATGACTAGATAAACGATGGCATTGACCACGGCGCTGGTGGTGGCCTGACCGACCGCGGCGGAACTGCGCCCGCTCTGCAATCCGGCCTGACAGCCTGCCGTTGCGATTAGCACGGCGAACACAATGCCTTTGATAATTCCACTCATAATATCGTCGAAGCCGACGGCGCCGCGCGCTTGCGTGATGAATGCGACGCTGCTGACATCCATGCCGGTCGCGACCAGTGCGCCGCCGACCAAGCACAAGACATCGGCGAAAATGCATAGCAGCGGCATCGCCGCGATCAGCGCGAGCATGCGCGGCAGCACTAAATATTCGACCGGTGAAATGCCGAGCGTGGTAATCGCGTCGATTTCTTCGTTCGCTTGCATCGCGCCGAGTTGCGCAGCGAACGCTGCGCCGGTGCGGCCGGCCATGATGACCGCCGTCATCAGCGCGCCCATTTCACGCACGGCGCCGATCGCCACCAGATTGGCGATATATACTTCGGCGCCGAATTGACGCAACTGCACCGAACCTAGATACGCGAGAATCATCCCGACCAGTACGCTGATCAGCGCGACAATACCGAGCGCTTGCGGACCGCATTGTTCGAAGAAATAAAAAAAATCGCGCAAGCGCATGTTGGCGCGTCCGCGCAATAAATTACTGAACGCGATGAGTATGGCGCCGACAAAGCCGAGGAAATCAGTGATGCGGTGGACTATGGCAGCACTGGCGGCATGCAGATGTTGCGCGAGCGTCGGCCGCGCGGCGGCATTTGTGCTTTGCGGTTTGACGGCATTGGCGACATCGAGCAATTTTCGAATTCCTGCCGGCATTGCCGTGTAATCGAAATCGATATCGTGTTCAGTGCAATGGCGCGCACATAAAAATAAACGCGTCATGCACGCGCTGTCCCAACTGAAATCGGCCGCCGCGCTAACTTGCCAGCGCTTGGCGCGCTCTTGTTCGAATGCCGCGCGCATATCGGCAAAACTCGGCAGCGTATTTTCGCTGACCCAGGCGCCGCGCAATTCCATCTCCGCGCCTTGCGAAGTTGCGGGCAGAATGAAATCGGCAGTTGCGGTGTCGCTTACAATGTCCATATGGCATCGCGGGCAAAGGGCAGGTTGTATCTTGCCATTCCTGTGCGCGCCGCGCGAGTCCAATTCGCGACGTCGATGAATTGATCGAAGGAAATTCTGATTAGTATTTTTGTTAAAGGCACGCTGTAGCAGAGCATGAGGCGCCGAAAGGGGTGCTCTTTTTCAGGACAAGAAGGTGATCTTATCGAAGCTGCGGTGCCATTCGTCATCGGAGAAGTTGTCGAGTTCTGCTAGGCCGACCACACCGAAGCTACTTGAATGCTCGCCACGGAAGTCCTGAAAAAGAGCACCCCTTCCGGCGCCAACCCGCTGCGAGAACGGTGCAGTAATTAGAGTGGTAAAACACTTAATCAGAGTTTCCCTAATCAGGTTGTGACGATTAAGCGCAGGCCTTGCAATTCGAGTGTGGCATGCGCCAGCGTCTGCAAACCCTGTGCGAGTTGATGGCGAAAGAAATTGATTTCTTCGGCGCGAATCGTCGGATTGATTTTACGCAGCGCCTCCAGGCGTTCAATTTCCGGTTGCAGTGAATTTGTCATCGCCTGCTTGGCGACGTCGAGCAGAGCGGGTAATTGCGTCTCGGCAAAACGCGCCGCGTAGTCCTGCATCGCGGCAATATCCGTGCGCACACGCGCAATGATCGCCGGCGCAGTGGTGCGCGGCACGTTGGCGCAGAGTGCATTGAGTTTTTCGTGCGGCAATACCGCGCTTAAATTTTTACCGCTGCGATCGACCAATAAGCGCAATGGTGTGATCGGCAAAAAACGCGCGATTTGCAATTGCCGCGGCGCCGGGCAATGCACGCTGTAAATTGCTTCGAGCAGCAGCGTGCCCGGTGGTAAACCTTTTATGTTGATGCTGGCAATCGCGGCGTTGCCGTATTCGGCGCCGATGATCATTTCCATCGCGCCGCGCAGCAGCGGATGTTCCCAACTTAAAAATTCCATATCGTCGCGCGTCAGTGCCTGCGCGCGCGCGAACGTCGCGGTGAAACCTTCCTCGGTCAATTCGGGAAAATGGCTCACCAGCATTTGTTCGGAAGGACGCACGACTACTGCCTGTTCGGAATGCACTTCGCAATCGACGCCGAAATTATCCCAAACGCGCTGCAGATAGCTTTGTAACAAGTCACTCCGTTCATTGGCAACGATGGCATCGATAAGATTCTGCGCCCCTGCTTTGTCGCACGAATTCAATTCGAGCAGTGCATCGCGGCCTTGTTGCAATGCCTCGCGCATCGCTTCGGTGTCACGCGCGGTGGCGCGCAGCAATTGTTCGAGCGTCGTTTCATCGCGTGCCCGCAATTGCCGTTGCAACGCATCGGCGTGTCGTTCGTACAGCGCAAAGCCGGCGGCGCAACTGCGGCGAAACGCATCGAGCCCTTCGTCGTACCAGCGAAACAGCGTTTGCTGCGCCGAGTCCTCCAGATACGGCACGTGAATATCGATACGCGCACCCTGGCCGATGCGATCGAGACGGCCGATACGCTGTTCGAGTAAATCGGGATTCAGTGGCAGATCGAATAACACGAGATGCTGCGCGAACTGAAAATTGCGACCTTCGCTGCCGATTTCAGAACACACCAGCGTCTGCGCGCCCAGATCCATTTCGGCAAACCAGGCGGCGGCGCGATCGCGTTCGATCAGCGTCAGGCCTTCATGAAACGCGGCGCTGCGAATGCCCGCGCGCAAATGTAAATATTGTTCGAGCGCGATGGCGGTCTGCGCATGTGCGCAAATCACCAGCACTTTAGCGGGGCGCAGCGTTTTTAATAATTGCTCAAGCCATTGCACGCGCGGATCGCTTTTAAGCCATTGCGCTTCGCTGATATGTGTTTCGGGGCAGAGCTGATCGCGCAGCGTTTCGTAGATCGCCGGCAACGGCAGTGGCGCCGGTTGCAGATGGCGCTCGGGAAAACCATGCACCGCGGCGCGGGTGTTGCGAAATAAAACGCGCCCGGTGCCGTGGCGATCGAGTAAATTTTTTATTAGCGCGGCGCTCGTGCTATCGGTAAGTGCGGCGGTGTCCGCGCCGAAATAATCGCGCAATTGCGGTGTGAGTGCGGCGATGTCATCGGGAC
>DASXYH010000248.1:0-2599 GCA_036502545.1 Spongiibacteraceae bacterium | reverse complement strand
CGTGCCCAACACGTTGCGCAATTGGTCGGCCGGTACTTTGAGCGGCCCCGGTCCGGCGGCTTTGCCGGGCTCAGGTTGTGGATACGCTGTCGACATTCCCGTATGAAAAGTCACGTTGCCTTCGACTTTTTGCATCACCTGATGAATATGGCCGTTGAGCACTGTGACCGAACCGAAGCGGTGCAGTAGCGCCAGCGCTTTATCGCTGTCGTCGGTCGCCCAGCCCCAGGTCGGATAAACCGCCCATAACGGTATATGCGTAAACACCACGATCGGCGTACTGGCGGATTTACCGCGCAAATCCTGTTCGAGCCAAACTAATTGTTCATCGCCGATATTGCCGAGACCACCGGCTTTGAAATTCATCACATTGACCAGCGCAATAAAATGCACGCCGTTGTAATCGAAGCTATACCAGCCTTTTGGCGCCGATGGGGTGAAGCGCTGAAAAAATAAATTCGGATTGTCGTTCAGTACATCGTGCTCGCCGGGAACGTAATGCGTTTCCAAACGGGTGCTGCCAATCAATTGCGCGGCAACGTCGAACTCTTCCGGTTTCGACAGATGCGAAACATCGCCGGTATGCAGTAAAAATGCGGGGCGGACAATTTTGAGTTTGTCGAGCGCGCTTTGCAGCGTTGCGCCGGGATTGGGATTCGCATCCTTGTTGAAGCCGATATGGCTGTCGCTGATTTGCGCGAACACGAAATCACCGTGTTTGATTTCCGCTGCGAATGCCTCGCCGCCGAGCGAAAACGAGCGCGGCACGCCGGCATTCAGCACCCAGACAACGCCCGCGCCCGACCATGCCAGACATTGCATTGCCCGGCGTCGGCCCATTGCGGCGCGTGAAATTTCTACCTTAGACGGATTTTCTGAAGCGTTAGCCATGACCTGATCTCCTGCGAAATGATGCCGTTTGCAGAGGAGATTGATCCAGGACGGTTTTTATTCGCGGTAATGCAAAATATTTTTTAGTGCTGCTTTGGCGCTATATAACTAACGGCGGCGATATAGAGCTCGCGCTCACCGGCGGGACTATTAAATACAATATCATCGTCGACGCGTTTACCCAGTAATGCTTTTGCCAGCGGTGAATCCATGCTCAATTTATTTTGCGTTAAATCGAATTCGTCGGGTCCGACGATGCGGTAGGTCTGCTGCTTGCCGTCTTCGTCCTCAACAGTGACCCAGGCGCCGAAAAAAATTTTTTCGCGATCGGCGGGCAATTGTTCGACCACTTCGAGTTCTTCGATACGCTTGCTTAGAAAACGCACACGGCTGTCGATTTCGCGCAGGCGACGTTTGCCGTAAATATAATCGCCATTTTCGGAGCGATCGCCATTTTTGGCGGCTTCGTGCACAACGGCGGTGACTTGCGGCCGTTCAACTTTCCATAATTGATGCAATTCCGCGCGCAGTGCTTGCATGCCTTCCGACGTGACATAGCGCGAACCTCGGCGTTGCGGTGGACGATAACGAGTCATTGTTTCGATTTAATCCTGTTTGTTGGGGTAATATATTAAAACATTCGGCAAATATTAATTCCGGCTGTTGTGAAATGTGCCAACGATAGCCGCTCAGCCCTATCGTTTGCGACGACACGCCGCAAGTACATCCGTGTAGGCTCGGTCGCGACATCCATGTCGCTCTACGGTCGCTGCAAACGATAGGGCTGATCGGCTTATTGCAGCAGTAACTCCTTTAGTTTTTTTGATTAAAAAAATATGAAAAGAAGCTTACTCATTTATTTTTCGATCCTGCTGTGGTCTAGCGCGGAAATTCACGCCGATGAATTGCTCGAATTACGCGGCATACCTGAGCAGGGTACGCTGGTTTACGGGCAGATTGCGAAGAGCGCACGGGTAGAACTCGATAGTGTCGCGGTGAGAACGACACCCGACGGCAAATTCGTTATCGGTTTCGATCGCGATGCAAAACCGGAAGCTCAGCTGCGCGTGATTGCAGCCGATGGTAGCAGCCGCACGCAAATACTTAGCGTCAAACAGCGCAAATACGCTATCCAGCGCGTTACCGGCGTGCCGCAGCAAACAGTCGAGCCGCCGCCCGAGCAGTTGCAACGGATTCGCGCAGAGCAGGAGCAAGTGACAGCGGCGCGCGCAATTAATAGCGATCGCAGCGAATTTCTCGGCCCGTTTCAGTGGCCGCTGATCGGACCAATCTCTGGCGTTTATGGCAGTCAGCGTTTTTACAACGGCGAACCGCGCCGGCCGCATTTCGGCGTCGATGTCGCCGCGCCGATCGGTACGCCGGTGCGCGCGCCGGCAGCTGCCACGGTGACGCTCGCGCATCCCGATATGTTTTTTTCGGGCGGCACCTTGATCATGGATCACGGCTACGGGGTATCATCCACTTTCATGCATCTGAGTAAGTTGCTGGTGAAAGCGGGCGATAATGTGCAGCCGGGACAGATTGTCGCCGAGGTCGGCGCTACCGGTCGCGCCTCTGGACCGCATCTGGATTGGCGCATCAATTGGTTCGGCGTGCATATCGATCCACAGCGGGTGGCCGCACCGATGACCGCCGCGCCGGCAACTTCAAACACTGCGCAAGCGAGATAATCGATATGTTGGATAAG
>DASXYH010000247.1:0-3973 GCA_036502545.1 Spongiibacteraceae bacterium | reverse complement strand
ACACCATCGGGAGACAACATGCCGCCTTCTTGCGATAAATAGCCGGAGTGCAGCGGCGTATTAATACTCACGCCGCCCGCGATAGCCACTTTGCAATGTCCGCCGCGCAGACTATCGACAGCCTGCACCACGGCGACGAGTGAGGTCGAGCAAGCGGTGTGTACACTGACCGCTGGCCCGGTTAACCCTAACTTGAACGCAGTGCGCGTCGCGACATAATCCTTTTCCGATGCCAGCGCGCGCGCTAATTCGCCGACGCCGGCATCGACACCTTTGACCGGCAGCACATTGCTTAGAAAATACGTATTGGCGCCGGTGCCAGCGAACACACCGATGGCGGCCTCCCGATCGGGTGCGATGCCCGCGTCCTCCAGCGCCTCCCACGCGGTTTCCAGGAATACACGCTGCTGCGGATCGATAATCGCCGCCTCGCCAGCGCTGATGCCGAAGAACGCGGCATCGAAGTATTCCGCTTCCGGGATGATGCCACGCGCCTTTACATAATCCGTATCGCTGCGCAAATCCGCGGGAATCGATGGGTCAAGTTCGGCATCGGAAAAATGCGATATCGTATCCAGGCCGGCAATGAGGTTGGCCCAATACTGACGCGCGTTGCGCGCTCCCGGCACACGCGCCGCAACGCCAATAATTGCAATTGCTGCGTTGCGCTCGCCAATCGCTCGTACTTGCTCCGCATCCGGTTTATGTGAAGTATTGCCGTCGGTGCGTTGTTCCAATTCGCGGCACCGTTTTTCAAGCTCTTGGCACAGCGCGCCAAAGGTCGGAAACTCAAAAATGTCCAACGTGCGCAGCGGCAAACTGAATTCGCGCCCAGCGCGCGTAACCATGCCCATGTACAACAGCGACGTCCCACCGCTCGCGTAAAAGCTGTCTTCGTCCTCGACTGCAAGTTTGCTCAGTGTTTCGCACCATAATTTGTGCAGACGCGAGCGCACATCGGCAACTGTTTTCTCGCTGCGCTGCGGCGCGATTTCGTCGAGCGCACGCAACGCGTTGCGATCGACTTTACCGTTAGCGTTGATAGGCAATTTTTCAACAACGATAATTTGTGTCGGCACCATGTAATGCGGCAAATGTGACGACAACGATTGCCGCAATATCGTCGCCGAAACTTTTTCCGTATCTGCCGCGACATAGGCAATTAAATGCCGCTGCCCTGCAGTGACTTCGCGCACGAACGTAACTGCATCGCGCACATCGGTGTGCAACTTGAACGCATGATTTATTTCACCGAGCTCGATGCGATAACCGGAGATTTTGACTTGATCATCGGTGCGGCCGCAGTACTCAATCGCGCCGTTCGCGCGTTGGCGCACGCGATCGCCGGTTGCATAGACACGCTCCGCAACACCATTAATGGTTAACTCCACGAAACGGGCCGCCGTTTGCTCAGGCAGATTGCGATAGCCCAGCGCGACGCCATCGCCGCCGATATACAAATCGCCTTCAGCGCCGATCGCTACCGGCTGTTTTTTATCGTCGACAATAAAAATCGGCGTGCGCGCGATTGGAAACCCGATCGGCACCGACATCAGATCGTCCGGCAATGCGCGTGGAATCCGATAGCAGCAGGCAAACGTCGTGGTTTCGGTGGGACCGTAACCATTGATCAATTGCGTGCCCGGCATCTGCAGTTGCGCGCGGCGCACGTGCGGCACCGAGAGCGCTTCGCCGCCGACCAACAGCTCGCTGACTGAAACATCAATCAGTGCCTCATTGTCGATCAACCAGTTGAACAGCGATGCCGTCAGCCACAGCGTCGTAATGCGTTCCCGGCGAAGCAATCCGGCAAGTTCGGCGGGATCGGGCAGACCTTCGCGCGGATAGATAACGCAGCAGGCGCCATTGAGTAACGCACCCCAAATCTCAAAGGTGGCGGCATCAAACGTTAGCGGTGCCAGTAATAGAAAGCGGCGTTCGGCATCGAAATGGCAATATATATTGGCAGGATCGACGAGACGTAAAATGCCGCGCTGGGATACTTCAACGCCTTTGGGTCTGCCAGTCGAGCCCGAGGTATAAAGAATGTAAGCGCAGTCATCGCAATGACCAGCAAACGCAAGTTCCAATTTGCAAGAGGACGCGAATGAATCCGGACTCTCTCCCAAAGTCAGCGTGGGTATTCCCCAACTGGAAGCGACATCGAAATGATCGACAGCGGCGAACACGCAGCGCAGCCCGGTGTCTTCGATGGTGAAACGAATGCGTTCTTCTGGATAATCCAATCCCAGCGGCACATAGGTTGCGCCCACCTTAACGACAGCCAGCAGTGCCGCCACGGCGGCGGCCGATCGCTTGGCATAAATTCCGACGCGAGCGCCCGCGTCGACACTGGCGGCGCGCAATTGCGCCGCCAGCTCATCGCTCCACTGATCGAGCTCGCGGTAGGTCAGTTGCCAACCACCGCTGCCGTCAATGGATGGCACACGCAGCGCTGTACGCTCCGCGTGACGCTCGGCACAGGCTTTAAACCGCTGCTGCACCGTTTCGAGTGCGGCCGCTCCATGCTGGGGAGCAGCTGTATTCCCCTTGGTCATTAAATCACCTTGATTGACACAAGATTCAGTTTAACCGATGGGTATTGACCGCATCGCGGTAATAGAATTACCAGAAGGCACATGTCCAGATAACGCAGATTTACCGCTGATTCGACTGTGATTGTTTCGGCAAGTAACTTTAGCCTCGATCCAGCAGTTCTGCTTGACGCAGTGTAGTTTTGCTTGGGCAATGCAGTTCTACATTCCCGCACGCAGCTGATAACCGCGCAAAAATTGACGTGCGCGCACGTATAGCCAAGCCAGCGGGTATTTTATCGTATCGAGCCATTGTCGCTGACCGGGCGACGTCGGCTTGAGCCCGCGCTGACGCAGAAATTGATTTAACGCATAAATATTCGCCGCACGGCGCGTGGCCTGCGTGTAAAAAACGATGCCGATCGATACGACATAACCGTCGCCCGCCTGCACCCAATGCGTATCAGTTTCGGTCATATGGGCCGAGGTACTCGGTATATATACGCCTTCACCCGGCGCAGTTTCGGCATCGAAGCTACGCGCGCGCACGTGTTGCGTGTATTGCACTGCACTCAAATCGCCGTGCACGATAAAACGTTCCACCGCCTCTTCCGATACTGCCTCGCGATCATCCGGATTCCATACATTCACGCGCTTCCTGCCGCGTATTTGCAGCCACAAATTATTTTCGCGATCGATATGAAAAGGCGTTACCGACGGCGGCGCGGAAATAAAAATAAATCCGCCGACGCTAAAAGTGCCCGGGTCTTGCGTATCCAGCAGCGGCCTCACCGTGTTGAAGGCTTCCCACAAAAAGCGCTGGTATTCCGCATTGGTTTCGACATTGTAGAGCGCGATCCACGATCCGGGCTGCTCGATATTTTCGAACACATCGGCAAGCGACTGCCCTTTTGGGCTTTGCGATTGCAGATCAAATGGCGATGCCACCGTTGCCGGCGCGCCTAAAAATTTGCACTGCCCGCTCGCAAGCAGCGATTCGGCCAACTGTTGCAGCTTGGGTAACTGAAGCAATGGATGTGTATGGAATGTATGCCGCAATGGCGCGACTTTAGTGCGATGGTAATCGCCGTCGCGCTCGAACCAAATTTTATGAACAGCAGTTGCTTTCACTGCGAGCGGGTCCGCTAAATTTGCGTCGTTGATTGCAGCCGATTTCTCGTTCATCCATTCATCCACAAGTTTTAAAAAGCGTCGGCGACAGCGCGGCGCATTAATTGGGAATACCTTTTATGCCGCGGCAAAATCAACTCCATGCTCATTCAAGCTCGAAATAAAAACCGTAGTAGCGATCGAGCGAATAGCCCGGCGCCGAAAAAGGAATTTCGCAGCGCTTTTCCAAATTTTCCCAGCGATCGTGCAAGTGATAGCCGGCCGCGCGCATCGCCGCGATAAATTGCGGCAGCGATTCGATACGGTAT
>DASXYH010000246.1:0-2089 GCA_036502545.1 Spongiibacteraceae bacterium | reverse complement strand
GGGACTCGATCTGCCCACCAGCGGCCGCATTTGGTTGAACGAACGCGAGATCACTGCGTTCGATGAGGATCAGCGCGCACAAATGCGCGCCGAATTGGTCGGCTTCGTCTTTCAATCGTTTCAATTGCTGCCCAGTCTCACCGCGCTCGAAAATGTAATGCTGCCGCTCGAATTGCAGGGACGACGCGATGCGTTGACGGCCGCGCAAGATTTTTTACGCCGAGTCGGTCTCGAAGCGAGACAACAGCATTACCCCCGACAATTATCGGGCGGCGAACAACAGCGCGTAGCGATTGCGCGCGCATTTGCAACCGCACCGAAAATTCTGTTCGCCGACGAACCGACCGGCAACCTCGATAGAGTGACCGGTGCGCATATTATCGATTTATTGTTCGATTTAAATCGCGAGAGTAATACGACGCTGGTTCTCGTCACGCATGAAGAACGTCTTACCGATCGTTGCGCGCGCCGGATTCAATTGGATGCCGGGGAAATTATTAGTGATAGTTCGGTTGCATCCGAAGTGGTTGCACGGGTCGGGATTAATTAAAAATTCTTACCGAGCGCGAAGTGAGCCGGTTGACCTGATTGTTTGCAGCGACCGTAGGCGGCATGGATGCCGCCTCCGAGCCTATAGGGACATATTCACGGCGTGTCGTCGCAAATGATCAGGTTAAGCGGCGGATCAGATAGCTAGATCTACTTTCGAAGTGAGTTGAAAAAAGCAAATGTTGAGTTGGAAATTATTATGGCGCGATTGGCGCGGCGGCGAATTGGGTTTGTTATTGCTCGCGCTGGCAACGGCCGTTGCAATTGTCGTCAGCATTGCCGCATTCACCGAGCGCCTGCAGCTCGGTATCAATTCCAACAGCAATCAATTTCTCGCTGCCGATCGCGTGTTGAGCAGCGCATGGCCGGTATCTTCGCAATGGCTGCAGCAAGCGCAAGAACTTGGTTTGCATAGCGCACAGACAGTGACGTTTCAATCGATGCTGATCGCCGGCGACAAAACGCAAATCGCTTCGATCAAAGCCGTGTCGCCACAATACCCGTTGCGCGGTCAACTGAAAATGGCGCGCGCAGCATTTGGTGCCGGACAAGTCGTAAAGAGTGGACCGGCGGCGGGAGAGGTGTGGCTCGATTCGCGCTTATTGCCGTTGCTAGGCGTTGCAATCGGTGATCGTATTGAGCTGGGTGTCGCGCAATTTGTAATTAGCGGCGTGATAATCAGCGAACCCGACGGCGGCGTCGATGCCCTTGCGCCCAAAGCGTTAATGGCGCTCGCCGATCTGGATTCAACCCAAATTGTGCAGCCCGGCAGTCGCGTGCGCTTCAATTATTTATTTGCCGGCGCGGATACCGCGCTGCAGCAATATCAGCAATGGCTGCAACCGAAATTGCAGCCGGGTCATCGCTGGCTCGGTATCGGTGATGCGCAGCCGCGCGTCGGCAAGGCGATGGCGCGCGCGCAACAATTTTTATTGCTGGCCGGCGCACTCGGCGTCGCGCTCGCGGGCCTGGCGATTGCGTTATCGGCGCGGCGTTACAGCGAGCGCCATTTCGATCAGGTCGCGATGATGAAATGTTTGGGTGCCAGCGGCGCGCGCGTATTTCGCATTTATATCGCGCATTTATTATCGATTGGTGTGTGCGGCACCGTGCTCGGCGCCGCCGCCGGTTACGCGCTGCAAATATTGTTCGCAAAAATACTCGAACAATATTTGCAGCAGACCGCGCCGGCCGGAACTTGGCGGCCGTTGTTGATCGCTGTTGTCACCGCAATGGTTTGTTTATTGGCGTTTGCATTGCCGCCATTATTGTCGCTGCGCGATATTCCACCGCTGCGCGTATTGCGGCGCGATCTCGAAAGTCGACGCGGACGTGGCAGTGGGGCGGTCGCTCTGGGCGCGATCAGCGTTGCAGGTTTAATGTGGTTTTACAGCGGCAGTATCGCATTGACGTTAACGGTATTCGCCGGAGTGGCGGCGGTTTTGCTCGTCGTCGGCGCATTATCGTGGTGGCTGCTGCGCGGTGCGCGCGTGGTCGGCATGCAAGCGGGATCGATATGGCGATTGGCATTCGCCTCCTT
>DASXYH010000245.1:0-6583 GCA_036502545.1 Spongiibacteraceae bacterium | reverse complement strand
GATTCGGCGATCGCAGTGCCGCCGGGTTCGCGCGTGGTTACCAAGCTGTATCCACCGCTGCGGATCTGTTCGGCGATAAAAGCAATATTGGTCGATTTACCGACGCCCTCGCCGCCTTCCACCGTGATAAACAAACCGCGCGGCGGCATAACCGTATCTTCGATAGTCACGCTAGATACTCTTCAGCTTTAATGTATTTCACCTTTAACATTCCGCGCTATTTTGTTGTGACTCTTTTTCTTAAAGGAAGCTCTGATTAAGTGTTTTACCGCTCTAAATTACTGCACCGTTCTCGCCGCGGGTTGGCGCCGGAAGGGATTTCTTTTTCAGGACTTCCGTGGCGAGCATTAAAGTAGCCTCGCTGCGGTCGGCCTGGCAGAATTCGTCGACTTCTCCGCTGACGAATGGCACCATGGTTTCGATAAGATCACCTTCTTGTCCTGAAAAAGAGAATCCCTTCCGGCGCCTCATGCTCTGCGACAGCGTGCCTTTAAAAAAACACTTAATCAGAGTTTCCCTATTTATCTTTCCACTATTTATTTTTTAGCGGCCGCGAACTGTAATCGGCGCGCCGCTGTTCTATTTGAAATTTTCTCACTGCTTTTTCGTGCTCTTCGAGCGTCGCCGAAAATTGATGGCTGCCATTGCCTTTCGCTACGAAATATAACGCATCGCCCTGGGTTGGCTGTAATGCGGCGCGAATTGCGGCGCGTCCGGGCAGTGCGATCGGCGTTGGCGGCAGGCCGCGATGCAAGTACGTATTGTACGGATTATCCGCGCTTTCCAAATCGCGCCGGCGCAAATTACCGTCGAAATGTCCGGCCATTCCATAAATTACGGCCGGGTCGGTTTGCAACAGCATATCGCGCTGCAGTCGCCGCACAAACACGCCGGCGATATCGGGACGCTCATTTGCAGCGCCGGTTTCGCGCTCCACGATCGAAGCCATAATTAACGCCTCATAAGCGTTTTGATACGGCAGATTGTCCGCGCGTTGCTGCCATTCCTGATCGAGCACATGCTGCATACGTCGATAGGCCTGACGTAAAATATCGCGATCGGATGTCGTTCCGGAAAATACGTAAGTATCGGGGAAAAATAATCCTTCGGCATTGCGCCCCGCTACCGCATCAATACCTAGCGATGCCAACAAATCATTGTCGCTCACATCGCCCAGCGCCTTTTGTAAAAAATTATCTTTGCCAAGCTGCGCACGCATTTGCGCCAGATTCCAGCCTTCGACAAAAGTAATTGCATGCGTACGCACATGCCCCTGCTCGAGCATATCGAGCAAATCGAGCGGATTAGTACCCGGGCCCAGCAAATATTCGCCCGCCTGGATACGACGGCCGCGCTCGGAAATACGCACATAACCTTGCATCAGCAGTGGATGCCGCAGTAATCCGCGTGCCGACAATTCGCGAATGACCTGCCCGAACGTACTGCCTCTGACGACGTTCAATTCCTGCACGTCGACCAGCGTCAATGGTGTGTGCAAATAATATTGAAATTGATCGATACCGGCCCAAACAAATACGGCGGCCAGCAGCAACGTAACGATGACAACTTTGGAACGCTTAGCGATTTTCATCGGCAATTAATTGAGTTAATGCTTTTTGAAACGCGATCGTAACATCGCCAACCGGCTTATGCAGACATTCGATTTTGCGCACCGGCCAGATACCGATGATGCTGTTGGTCAGAAATACTTCGTCCGCCGCATACAAATCGTCGAGCACCAGATCAACCTCGATAACAGGTGCGCTGCGCTGCGCTAATTCTTGCAGAACAAGCGCGCGCATCACACCGGCTACACCGCAGCGATGCAGACGCGGCGTCTGCACTTTGCCAGCGCGCACTAAAAACACATTGCTCATGGTGCCTTCGATCAGGTGTCCGGCATGATCGAGCATCAGGCCTTCGGCAATTGCGCTATCGCTCCATTCCGCGCGCGCCATGACCTGCTCCAACCGATTGAGATGCTTCATTCCCGCCAACGCGGGTTGCTCGGCAAGCCGCTGCCGACACATACGCACGGCAATACCGCTGCGCGTATTTTCGCTGTCGGAAAACGGTTGCGGATAAAACAGCAATAGCCGTTCTGCCCCAGCATGTTGCGCGGTCGCATAACCGCGCTGGCCGGCGCTGCGAGTGATAATCAATTTGAGAATGCCGCTGTCGTGCTGCGCTAACAGTAGCGCTAATTCATATTGCAAAGCGGTAACGTCGAGAACGAGGTCGAGACGAGCGCAATCGCGCTGTAATCGCCGCAAATGCTCTGTCAAAAACAGCGCGCGGCCATTGCAGACTTTTATCGTTTCAAATAAGCCATCGCCGTAAGCAAGGCCTCTGTTCGCAAGCGACACGACGGTGGTCGGTTTGCCGTTGTGCAGTGCGAAAAAAATCACGCCGCCCTCGTCAGGTCAAACGGCTGAATAACAAACTGCCGTTGGTGCCGCCGAAACCGAACGAATTGCTCAGCGCATGACGAATTGATCTTTTTTGCGCCGTATGCGGTACGTAATTCAATGTGCAGCCGTCACTGGGATTATCGAGATTGATGGTTGGCGGCGCGACTTGATCGCGAATTGCGAGTACCGAAAAAATCGCTTCGATGGCGCCGGCTGCACCGAGCAAATGTCCGGTCATCGATTTGGTCGAGCTGACCGCAACTTGTTTCGCCGCCGCGCCCATCAAAGCTTCCACTGCACGGCTTTCCGCAATATCGCCCGCCAGCGTCGAGGTGCCGTGCGCATTGATATAATCGATGGCGTCGGCCGGCATGTTTGCATCGCGCAAGGTATTGCGCATCGCCGTCAGTGCACCGCTGCCGTCTTCCGGCGGTAACGTCATGTGATACGCATCCGCGCTCATGCCGAAACCGGTAAGCTCAGCGTAAATTCGCGCGCCGCGGCGTTTGGCAATTTCATATTCCTCCAACACCAGCACACCGGCACCATCGCTCAATACAAAACCGTCGCGATCGCGATCCCACGGGCGGCTGGCGCGCTGCGGATCATCGTTGCGCGTCGACAGCGCGCGCGCGGCGGCAAAACCACCGAGCCCTACCGGCGTCGTCGACATTTCGGCGCCGCCGACGACCATCGCATCGGCATCGCCGTAGGCGATTAATCGCGCGGCCAAACCGATACAATGCGTTCCCGTCGTGCACGCGGTCACCAGCGCCAAATTAGGGCCGCGAAAACCGTATTTGATCGAAATATTGCCGGCGATCATATTGATGATTGAGCCGGGTACGAAAAAAGGAGAAATACGGCGCGGCCCACTACTCAAAATAATGTCATGACATTTTTCGATATTGTTGAGACCGCCGATGCCTGAACCGATGGCAGCGCCAATACGATCGGCATTTTCTGCCGTTACCTGTAGGCCGCTATCTTCGACGGCCTGTATCGCGGCGGCCATGCCGTATTGGATGAACGTATCCATTTTGCGCGCTTCTTTCGCATCGAAATAACGCGCCACATCGAAATTTTTTATACCGCCGCCGAAACGCGTCGAGTACGCCGATACGTCAAACGTTTCTATCGGCGCGATGCCGCTGCGCCCGTTAACAATATTGTGCCAGGTGGATTCGACATCATTTCCGACTGGAGTGATCATTCCTAAACCGGTGATCACTACTCTTTTCTTCGACACGAGACCCCCAGACAACTCGCATGATGAGCGGCATAAAATGCAAACCGCCAAAAAACAAAAGCCGTTCTACATGACATAGAAACGGCTCTTGGTGTACTCACTGCAGAGACAGCGCCGCGGCGCCGGATTTTATTGCAGATGATTTTTGATGTAGTCGATAGCCAATTGCACAGTGGTGATTTGTTCGGCTTCCTCATCCGGAATTTCGGTTTCGAATTCCTCTTCGAGAGCCATCACCAGCTCAACCGTGTCAAGGGAATCGGCACCCAGATCTTCGACGAAAGAGGCCGACGCTTGTACGTCTTCTTCTTTCACGCCCAATTGTTCGGCGACGATTTTCTTGACGCGTTCTTCGATGCTACTCATGGTTTTTATCGACTCCTAGGTTTAATAAACTGGATCGGCCGCGCATAAGCTGCCAAGAAACGGCGGAAATTATCGGTCCTCAATAATCCGTCGCGATAGTGAAGGGCGGCATTTTACCCGTTTTTCTATACAAGAGAACACAGCGCGCGGAAAATTACTCAAAGTTAATTGAAAAAATAATTTAAATCAGCAGCTTACGCCATATACATGCCGCCATTGATGTGCAGCGTTTCACCGCTGATATAGGCAGCGGCATCGCTGACGAGAAATGAAACGGCCGCCGCAATTTCTTCCGCACCGCCCAGACGGCCGAGCGGGATTTGTTTAATTAACATTTCGCGTTGCTCCTGCGGTAATTCGCGTGTCATATCGGTATCGATAAATCCGGGTGCGATATTATTTACGGTAATGGCGCGCGAGCCGAGTTCGCGCGCCAACGCTTTCGCAAAACCTTCAGCACCCGCTTTCGTTGCCGCGTAGTTCGCTTGCCCCGCATTGCCCATCGAGCCGACGACGGAGGTAATATTCACCACACGACCCCAGCGCGCCTTTGTCATTCCGCGCAGACAGGCTTTGGTAACGCGATACAGCGCATTGAGATTGGTATCGATAACATCGTGCCACTCGTCATCTTTCATCCGCATTAGCAAATTATCGCGCGTGATGCCGGCATTGTTGATGAGAATTAGCGGCGCGCCAAAACGTTCGGTAATAGTTTTAATCGCCGCATCGACAGCGGCGCTGTCGGTGACATTCAGTACTATGCCGGCGCCGCTGATTCCCGCTTCGCGCAACCGTGCATCGATCGCCTGCGCGCCGGGCTCGGTGGTAGCGGTGCCGATCACCGTTAAATTTTGCTTCCCTAACGCTTCAGCTATAGCGCGACCAATACCGCGGCTGGCGCCGGTGACCAATGCAACTTTTTTTTTGCTGCTCTCTTTTTCGCTATTCTCGCTCATCACCATCCCCTGTAAACGTAGTGTTAGTTAAGCGTGGCCAAAGCGGTATCGAGACCCGCACTGTCTTCAATACCGAGGCAATTGATATTTTTATCGACGCGCTTGATCAAACCACTCAATACTTTTCCCGGGCCGCATTCGACCGCTGTAGTGATACCTTGCGTCGCCATATATTGCACACAGCGGGTCCATTGCACCGGGCTAAAAATCTGCTCGAATAAAACTGCTTTGATTTTTTCCGGATCCGTTTCGGGACGCGCATCGACATTGTGCACAACGGGGATCGTAGGCTTTGCAAATGTGAGCGCCGCCATCGCTTCGCGCAATTTATCTCCCGCGGGATGCATCAACGAAGTGTGGAAGGGCGCACTTACGGGCAGCGGCAAGGCGCGCTTCGAACCGGCGGCCTTACATAATTCAATCGCTTTTTCGACCCCGGCAACGGTGCCGGCGATAACGATTTGTCCGGGCGAATTAAAATTCACCGCCTCGACCACAGCGCCGGCGCTGCTCGCTTCGCGACAAATCTGCACGATTTGTTCATCCTCGAGACCTAGCACCGCCGCCATTGCGCCGACACCGACCGGCACCGCGGTCTGCATGAATTGCCCGCGCGCGCGCACCAGTTTCACGGCATCGCCGAATCGAATCGTGCCCGCGCAAACCAATGCGGAAAATTCGCCCAGGCTGTGGCCTGCCAATAAACTCGGTTGCGAACCATCGCGCTGCTGCCACACGCGCCACAATGCAACACTTGCGGTCAATAATATCGGTTGAGTTTTTTCCGTGAGATTCAACTCTTCCTGCGCTCCGCGCTGAACTAACTTCCACATATCGTAGCCAAGCGCAGCGGATGCTTCCGCAAACGTTTCCCCAATCGCCGGATAAGCCGCGGCGATCTCGGCCAACATGCCGACTTTTTGCGAGCCTTGGCCGGGAAACACAAAAGCTAATTGCGAATTACTCATCGCCTCTCCTCTAATGAAATTTTATGCGCGTGTTGCGTGCATACTCACGCGCTTTTAGCGACATGCTGCAATTGCTGCGCAATTAAATCCGTTAAATTCTTTTCGGCGGCATTGACTGCGCGCGCGATGGCATTCTCAAATCCGCTTGCTGTGCTATTGCCGTGGCATTTAAAGACGATGCCCTGCAAACCCAACAGGCACGCGCCATTATATTGTTGCGGGTCCAGCTCATGGTACAACCGGCCCAATACCGGTCGTGCAAAAAATGCAGCAATTTTCGTCCATTGATTTCGCATAAATTGTCGACGCATTTTTCCCGCGATTAAATGGGCGGTGCCTTCACAAACCTTAAGCGCCACATTGCCCGTGAAACCATCGCAGACAACGACATCGGCGTCGCCGCTAAACAATGTATCGCCTTCGACAAAACCGCAATAATGCAATTGCGAATCGGCGCCGAACAGTGCCGCAGCCGCTTTCACCTGCTCGTTGCCTTTGCCGTTTTCGACGCCGATATTTAATAATGCAACGCGCGGTTTGGTAATGCCTTCGCTAAGCGCCAATGCTAAACCCATCAGTGCGAATTGATGCAATTGCGCCGCGCTGCAATCGGTATTGGCGCCGAGATCA
>DASXYH010000244.1:0-5623 GCA_036502545.1 Spongiibacteraceae bacterium | reverse complement strand
GGATCGTCGTCAGCGTCGTCGAGTTTGGCGAGCGGTTTTTCGCCTTTGGCGCTGCGGCGTTGATTTTCCAGCTCCAGCCGTTTCGCTTTATCGTCGGCGATTTCTTTTTTGCGCGCCGTTTCGTTAAGCGATAACTGTGTGTGTTTACGCGCCTCGTCGGCCAGCGCGAGTTGCGCTTGCAGATAAATAAAATCCGGATCGCTCTTTACCCGTTGCTCGTGCTTGGCCTGCAAACTCGGCAGTGCCGGTTGGATATCGTAATAAACTTTGTGCTGAATCGCCGGAATGCGATCCCACGGCATCGCTTTGTCGAGTGCGCTCTCGCCGACTTCTTTCGGATCGTACAGCGAGGGAAACGAAATATCGGGCAGCACGCCGCGATTTTGCGTGCTGTCGCCCGAGACGCGATAAAATTTCGACTGCGTCAATTTCAATTCGCCGTAATCGAGTTCCATCAATTGCTGTACGGTGCCTTTACCAAATGTTTGATCGCCGATGATAAGTCCGCGCTGATAATCCTGAATGGCGCCGGCAAAAATTTCAGAGGCGGAAGCGCTGAGGCGATTGATCATCACCGCGAGCGGGCCGTCGTAATACGCGCTGCTGCGCGGTTTGCCTTCGGGAAATGCGCGCGACGAGGACGATTGGCGAATCTGCACGGTCGGGCCCGATTCGATGAACAGACCGATCAGCGAATTGGCCTCCTGCAGCGAGCCGCCGCCGTTTTCGCGCAAATCGATGATGACGCCGTTGACATCTTCGGCCATCAATTCCGATAACAATTTTTGTACATCGCGCGTCGTGCTTTTGTAATCGGTATCGCCGCGACGCATCGCATCGAAATCGATATAGAACGCGGGCACATCGATTACGCCGATTTTAATCGTGCGGCCATTCTGCGTGTAGGTCTGCACGCTTTTATGCGCGCTCTGCTCTTCCAGCGTAATTTCGTTGCGCACGATCGTCAGCTGTTTGCGTTCGGCGTCGGATTTCGCAGTAGCGGGAATAACCTCGAGTCGCACCGTGCTGCCTTTCGGTCCGCGGATCAGATCGACCACGTCGTCGAGCCGCCAGCCGACCACATCCTGTATTTCACCGGACTTGCCTTCGGCCACACCGACGATGCGATCGGCCGCTTTCAAATCGCCTTGCTTGTCCGCGGGGCTGGCCGGCAGTACGCGCATGACTTTGGTGTATTCATCCTCTTGCTGCAACACCGCGCCGATGCCTTCGAGTTTCAAACTCATATTGATATTGAAGTTTTCGGACGTGCGCGGCGAAAAGTAATTGGTGTGCGGATCGTATAACGCTGACAGCGCGTTCATGTAGGTTTGAAACACATCGTCGCCGCTGAATTGATTGGCGCGATTGAGCTGACTGCGATAGCGCTTGTCCAGCAGTTTAACGATATCTTCGTTTTTCTTGCCGGCGATACGTAAGCCGAGCACGGTATTTTTCAAGTGCAGGCGCCATAAATCGTCGGCTTCAGCCTGCGTTTTCGGCCAGGTGGGATTTTTATCGCGATTCAAATCGAGGTATTCGTTTTTGCTGAAATCCATCGCGGCGATGGTAGCCGGTAAATTGGCCAGCATTTTTTCCAGGCGCTGCGTCAGACGATCGTGGTAAAGACGGAAGATCACGAACGCGGGTTCAAGGTCGCCTTTATGTAAAGTGTCATCGAGCGCAGTGCGGTAACGCGCAAAGCCGTCAACATCGCTTTGCAACAAAAACAAGCGCGCCGGATCGAGGCTTTTCAGATAGCCGTCGAGCAGCTGCGCGGAAAGAGCATCGTCGAGCACCTGCTTTTGATAATGCCGCGACTCCAGTTTATCGACCACATCGACGGCGGTTTTGCCCAGCGTCGCGTTCCATGTCAGCGTTTTGGTCGGCGCATCGGCTTTAGCCAATGCCGGCGATGAATTCAGCAGCGCGAGCGATATAAAAGCGGAAAACAGCAAATATTTGAGCGATTGGGTCACGTTAAATACTCTGGGGATAAACGAAACGGCAATGACAGCGGCACATTATACAGGGTGGTCGCCACTTATACAGAGCGATAAAAAGTACATATAGAGCGATTAAAAAGTACAGCGCGATAAAAAGCTATGCGCAGTGTGGCAAGAAGGCTTGAAGAATATGGCAAATATCCGGTATGTTCGAAATCAAGTCGTTGCAATATCCACTGCAGTACCGGAACGGGTTCCGGATTGATTTGCGGGAGGAATGTCATGGCGTCGGAGCCTCTTTCACTAGAGCGATCGGACCTCGATGCACAAATCGGTGTCACCGAACAACAATGGCGCGGGCTGCTGAAAAGGGCCGGAATCGAAATCGATGGCAGCCGCCCATGGGATATGCGCGTCAATAACTCTGATGTGTATGACCGCATTATGTTCAAACGTTCACTGGGCCTCGGCGAATCTTACGTCGATGGCTGGTGGGATTGCGCGGCGCTGGATGACTTTTTTTATCGTTTGCTGCAAATCCGTATCCAAGATATCGCGCTGCCAAAATTCACGACGCTGGTGCAATTGTGCGGCGCCTATTTGCGCAATCGGCAAAGCCCGCAGCGCGCGCGCGAGGTGGCGCGGAAGCATTACGATCTCGATAACGACTTATTCAAGAGCATGCTCGACGCTACGCTGGCGTACAGCTGCGGTTATTGGCGGCAGGCGCAATCGCTACAAGATGCACAACTGGCAAAACTCGATTTGATCTGCCGCAAAATGGAATTGCAGCCGGGCATGAAAGTGCTCGATATCGGCTGCGGCTGGGGCAGTTTTACCTGGTATGCCGCCAGCCACTATGGTGTTGCTGTCGACGGTATTACGGTATCGATCGAGCAGCAAAAGTATGCGCAGGAGCGCTGTGCCGAATTGCCGGTAAATATCCTGCTCAAGGATTATCGCGAGGTCGAAGGGCGTTACGACCGTATTATCTCGGTCGGCATGTTCGAGCATGTCGGCAGAAAAAACTACAAGCAATTCATGCGTACGGTCGATCGGCTGCTGAGTGATGATGGCTTAGCGCTGCTGCATACGATCGGCGAAAACGAAACCACGAAGACTTTCGATCCGTGGATCAATAAATATATTTTCCCCAATGGCGAACTGCCGTCGATGGCGCAAATTACGGCAGCCGCAGAGAACCTGTTCATTATCGAAGATGTGCAGAACTTCGGTCCCGATTACGATAAGACATTAAAAGCGTGGGACGAAAACTTCTGTCGCGCCTGGCCGAAACTGGAAGCGCGCTACGACCAGCGTTTCTACCGCATGTGGCGCTATTATCTGAATGTTTGCGCGGCGGCGTTTCGCGTGCGCAATTTACAGCTTTGGCAATTTGTTCTTTCCAAGTCCGGTCAGCGTCTGCAGACCTACGAGGCGGCGCGTTAGCGCCGTTCTTCATTCGAATTCACTGTCGCGCTTTCGTCGCCATCGGTTGACCCTGCCGAGCATTCGCTGTTAGGTTGCCTGCAACATAAAGAAAACAGGCAAAAATATTCATGCGATCGACTCGGCTCACTGCACTGATAATTGCCGGCATGCTGTTGGGCATTGTCACCGGTTTCATTTGTTTTCATTATTTTCCACAATCGAGCTCCGGCTTTGCCAACACGATGGCGCTGCTGCCCACCATTTTTTTGCGTCTGATCAAAATGATTATCGCGCCGCTAGTGTTCGCAACATTGGTTGGGGGCATTGCACGCATGAGCGATGTCAGTACGATCGGGCGGGTCGGCGCCAAGGCGATCGGCTGGTTCATCAGCGCATCGCTGTTGTCGCTGTCGCTGGGACTGATATTGGTCAATATTTTCCAGCCCGGCAAAAAATTGCAGCTCGAACTGCCGAGCGCGAACGCGCACAGCGAGATCGCCATCGGCGATTTCACGCTCGCACATTTTATCGAGCATACAATTCCCGCCAGCGTCGTCGACGCGATGGCACGCAATGAAATTTTGCAGATCGTCGTGTTCTCGCTGTTTTTCGGCAGCGCGATGGCGGCGTTGGGACAGCGCAATAAACCGTTGCTCGAAGTGATCGATCTGCTCGGACACGTGATGCTCAAAGTCACCAGTTACGTCATGTTGTTTGCACCGTTCGCGGTATTCGGCGCGCTGGTCAGCACGGTCGCGCACCAAGGTCTCGGCATTATCGGGACCTACGGCGTATTTATGGGCGAATTTTATTTGAGTATGCTGATTTTGTGGATGCTGCTGATTATCGCCGGAGGCGTGGTGATCGGCCCGAAAATTTTATTATTGATGCGACGCATGCGCGAAGTGCTGTTGCTTGCATTTTCCACCGCGAGTTCGGAAGCGGCTTACCCGAAAACATTGGAACAATTGGAGCGCTTCGGTTGCAGCAATAAAATTGCCAGTTTTATTTTGCCGCTCGGTTACTCCTTCAATCTCGATGGCTCGATGCTGTATTGCACGTTCGCGGTGATGTTTATTGCGCAGGCGTATGGCATTGAATTATCGGCATCGCAGCAAATTGCCATGCTGATCACGCTGATGCTGACATCGAAAGGTATCGCCGGCGTACCGCGCGCATCGTTGGTCGTTATCGCGGCGACGTTGTCGCAGTTCAATATTCCGGAAGCAGGTCTGCTGTTATTGCTCGGTATCGACCATTTTCTCGATATGGGCCGTTCGGCCACCAATGTCGTTGGCAACAGCGTCGCCACCGCGGTTGTTTCAAAATGGGAAGGCGAACTCGCGATCGCCGAAAGTTGACGCGTATTTGCGTTATTCAGAAAATTCCGCAATGCGTAACGGAATGCGCTGCCGTCCGAATGTTTCTGCGCACTTGTCGAAGCGGCCCGCGATTGCATAACTGCAGTCGCAACGGCCTGCATCGTTCAATCGATATGCGTCGATGCGATACCAATCGCGCTCGATCAGCGGTTTTTGGCACTGTGGACAAAATGTCGTATCGCCTTCGCGATTGTGCACATTGCCGGTGTAGACATAATGCAGGCCGGCGCGCAATGCAATGTCGCGGGCGCGGATCAATGTCGCCGCCGGCGTCGCTGCGACATCCGCCATTTTATAATCGGGGTGGAATGCGGTGAAATGCAGCGGCACATCGAGGCCGAGTTCGTTGCGAATCCAGCGACACAACGCGGTGATTTCTTCGTCCGCATCGTTTTTGCCGGGAATCAATAGCGTAGTAATTTCAAACCACACATCGGTTTCGTGTTTCAAATAAATCAGCGTATCGAGCACAGGCTGCAGATGTGCGCCGGTCTGCTTGAAATAAAATTCGTCGGTGAATGCTTTCAAATCGACATTGGCCGCATCCATTTTCGCGTAAAAATCGCGGCGCGGCTGCGCGTGAATATAGCCTGCGGTGACCGCGACCGTTTTGATGTCGCGCGCGCGGCACGCATCGGCGACATCCATCGCGTATTCGGCGAATATCACCGGATCGTTGTATGTAAATGCCACACTTCGGCAGCCACTTTTTTGCGCAGCACTGGCGATCGCTGCGGGTGAGGCCTGATCCATCAGCCGATCCATCGATTTCGATTTACTGATGTCCCAGTTCTGGCAGAATTTGCACGCGAGATTGCAGCCCGCGGTACCGAACGACAGCACGCTGCTGCCCGGATAAAAATG
>DASXYH010000243.1:0-10341 GCA_036502545.1 Spongiibacteraceae bacterium | reverse complement strand
ATGGGAAACATAAGATGCAAAATAATATGGCAACCGATGCGGAAATCATCGACTGTTTGTACACGATTCGCGATTACTTGCGCTGGGGTATGACACAGTTCCAACGCGCTGCCCTGTATTATGGCCACGGCACCGACAACGTGTATGACGAAGCGATGGGATTGATATTGCACACGCTGGCATTGCCTTTCGATATTCCGGTTCCGGTACTTGATGCGCGTCTGACGAATGCCGAACGCAAAGCTGTTTTAAACGTATTGCAGCAGCGCTATCAGCGCCGTCTGCCGGCGCCGTATATCACCGGTGAAGCTTGGTTCGCGGGTTATCCGTTTTATGTTGACAATCGTGTATTGATACCGCGTTCGCCCATTGCCGAATTGATCGAAACTGGTTTTGCGCCGTGGTTAAACATCGATGCTGAAGAGTGTCGTATTCTCGATTTATGTACCGGCAGTGGCTGCATCGGTATTGCCTGCGCGCTGTATATGCCGCAGGCCGAAGTGGTGATCAGCGATATTTCGCCGGAAGCGCTGGCGGTGGCGGCGCACAATGTCGAACGCCATGAAGTGCAGGAGCGCGTGCAAATTGTCCAGTCGGATTTATTCGCTGAGCTGGCTGGTCGTTTCGATGTGATTGTCAGCAATCCACCGTATGTCGATGCGCAGGACATGGCAGCGCTGCCAGCCGAATATCGGCATGAGCCGCGCATGGCTCTGGCGGCCGGCGACGATGGTCTCGATTTGGTACGCACGCTGTTGCGCGATGCGGCAGCGCATCTCAACGACAATGGGATTTTGATCGTTGAGGTCGGCAACAGCGCGGCAGCGTTGGAAGCTACCTATCCGGGAATTGCTTTTACGTGGCTTGAATTTGAGCGCGGCGGCAGCGGTGTGTTTTTATTGACGCGTGAACAGTTAATCGAGCATGCCGACGAATTCTGACGGTATGCTTTCAAATCCGTATAATTGCTGCGCCGTTAATCTTTACTTGGTGCAGGCCGAGCAGCCGTATGCATTGCTGTGACACGCCGTAAATACATCCGTGTAGGCTCGGAGGCGGCATCCATGCCGCCTACGGTCACTGCAATGCATACAGCAGCTCGGCCATCGATATCGAGCTAACATCATCAAAGTAAAAGTTTCGAGAATTCATTATGTCCGGCAACACCATCGGCAAATTATTTACCGTCACCACATTCGGTGAGAGTCACGGTCCCGCATTGGGCTGTATTGTCGACGGTTGCCCGCCCGGTATGGAATTGAGCGAAAGCGATATTCAGATCGATCTCGATCGCCGCAAACCGGGCACGTCTCGCTATACCACGCAGCGCCGTGAAGATGACGCGGTGAAAATTCTTTCCGGCGTGTTCGAAGGTAAAACCACTGGTACTCCAATTGGATTGCTGATCGAAAACACCGATCAGCGCTCGAAGGATTATTCGAAAATTGCCAACAGTTTTCGCCCGATGCACGCCGATTATACCTATCAGCAAAAATACGGCGTGCGCGATTATCGCGGCGGCGGACGCTCGTCGGCGCGCGAAACCGCGATGCGCGTCGCCGCCGGTGCGATCGCGAAAAAATATTTGCGCGCACGCTGCGGCATCAGCGTGCGCGGTTATTTATCGCAGCTCGGTCCGATTATCGTCGAAAAAGTGGATTGGAATATTATCGAAACCAATCCGTTTTTTTGTCCTGACGCGGACAAAATCGAAGCGATGGAAAATTTAATGCAGCAATTGCGCAAGGACGGCGATTCGATCGGCGCAAGAATTACCGTGGTTGCGAGCGGCATGTCGCCCGGTTTGGGCGAGCCGGTATTCGATCGGCTCGATGCCGATATCGCGCACGCGTTGATGAGCATCAATGCGGTAAAAGGCGTGGAGATCGGCGCCGGTTTCGCCTGCATCGCACAGCGCGGCAGCGAACATCGCGATGAAATCACGCCGCAGGGTTTTATGTCGAACAATGCCGGCGGCGTACTCGGCGGTATTTCATCGGGACAGAATATCGTCGCGCATATCGCGTTAAAGCCGACCTCGAGTATTTTGATTCCGGGCCGCAGCGTTGATCTCGACGGCAATCCCGTTGAAGTTGTTACCACCGGCCGCCACGATCCCTGCGTCGGTATTCGCGCCACACCGATCGCGGAAGCAATGCTGGCGATTGTGCTGCTCGATCATTTGTTGCGACAGCGCGCGCAAAACGCCGATGTACACTCGCGCACGCCGATCATTCCCGGCAGCATCAGCTAGAGCCGCCGCATCGTGGCGGCCATTCCGTACTGGCGTCTTTCCAGTTTTTATTTTTTTTATTTCGCGATGCTCGGCGCATGGCTGCCGTTCTGGCCGCTGTATCTGCGCGAGCTCGGCTACAGCGCCGCGGCAATCGGCGTTTTGTCCGGCATTCTGCAGGGCACGAAAATCATTGCGCCGAATATCTGGGGCTGGATTGCCGATCGCAGCGGTCAGCGCGCGCGCATTATTCGCGCTGGCGCATTCGCAGCGACGGCCATTTTTTCGATTATTTTTTGGCGCCGCGATTTCACCGCGCTGATTTTAATCGTTGCGGGTTACAGTTTTTTTTGGAATGCGGTGCTGGCGCAATTCGAGGTGTTGGCGCTTGCGCATTTGGACCAGCGCTTTCGACGTTACAGCTTGCTGCGTGTGTGGGGCTCGGTCGGATTTATTTGCGCGGTCGCCGGTCTTGGTTTTTATTTCGATCGCGTCAGCATTACCTGGCTGCCAGTGATCATTTTTATTTTGTTGCTGGGAATTTGGTGCGCGAGCCTTAGCGTGGGCGAGGTCGAGACACGGCAATCGATACCGAATCGCGCGCGCGGCTCGTTGCGCGCGATTCTGCGCCAGCCGCCTTTGATCGCATTCTTGCTCTCGTGCTTTTTGTTGCAGATGGCGCACGGGCCGTATTACACGTTTTTCAGCGTCTATCTGGAAAATCATGGCTATGCGCGCGGCCAAACCGGGTTGCTGTGGTCGCTCGGTGTAATGGCGGAAGTCATTATTTTTGCGTTGATGCCGCAGTTGTTAAAACGCTTTGCGTTGCGCGCTATTCTGCTCGCGAGTTTATCGCTTGCCGCGTTGCGTTGGCTTTTGATCGCGTTTTGCGTGGATTATTTGCCGGTGTTGTTGTTCGCGCAATGTCTGCACGCGGCGACATTTGCGAGCCATCACGCGGCGGCGATCGAAATTATCCGGCGCCTGTTCCGCACGCATCCGGGGCAGGGCATGGCGCTGTACAGCGGGCTGAGTTACGGTGCGGGCGCTGCCTGCGGCGCCATTCTCAGCGGTATTTGGTGGACGATTTCACCGGTGGCCACATTTGTCGGCGCGGCTCTAGTAGCATTGCTCGCGGTTGCGTTGGTGTGGCGCTTTGTTTCGAGCGAAATGCTTGGCGATGATCGCGTCATTTGTTAATGTCGCCGCTGTCGTTAATGTTATCGTCATCGCTGCTGCAATAATAAATTCCGGAGCTAGTCCATGTCGCAAGAATCCGTAGTCTACGGTTGTATCAAGGATGTGATTTTCACCTCCGATATGGAACAGACGCGACGTCGTCGCCAAGCCAATCGCCGCGTGTTGGCGGCGTTGCCGAGTGTCGAAGATTGGCCGCTGATCGGCCGCGAAATGTTTGTGCTGCCGTCGGAGACGCTGGTGGTCGACGATTCGCACACCGACGTGGTGCCGTTCGGCAATTCGTACAAAGGCGTCGAATACGAATGGCAGCAATGGCTGCAACGTTTTGAAGATCTGCTGCAAAATATGTATTGGGTTGCCGCCACCGTGCATCTGGAAACCGAGTTTAACGGCACGCACACATTTACCTGGCATACCGATAGCGAGTTTCACGAACCCAACTCCGGCCCGCTGTCGCTGCGCTGCGAATGGTCGCGCGACGCCGCCAATTTTTAAAGCGCTAGCGCAGCGATTCTTCCAACGCGATATCGACCGTCAGCGCTTCGGCGATTTCGTCGAGCTGGCGATTGAGTTCGAGCAAATCCAATGTTTGCGGCACTTCGATTTCGGCAATGGCTTCGAACAGCGGCTCCGCCGTCATCGGCGCGCTGGTAATCGACGTATCCATTTCAAGCACATTAATGTGACGGCGCGCCAGCGCACTCGCAACTTCCAGCACGATGCCAGGACGATCATTGCCGATAATGCTGAGACGCAGATGCCGCTGATCGGCTGCTATCTGAGTTTGTACATCGGCTGCTACTACGATAGTCAGGCCGATGCCGGCGAGATCGAGCAGTGCCTCGCGTAACTGCGCGCGCTGCTGCGCGTTCACTTCGATTTGTACGATGCCGGCAAATTGTCCCGCCAATTGACTCATGCGGCTTTCCAACCAATTGCCGCCGTATTGGCTCACGGTGTACGCCAGGCGCTCAACCAAACCCGGTTTATCGGCAGCGATAAATGTGAATACCAATGAATTCGACATGGCTTTGCTCCTATGAAGACGCAATATTGGAGAGGAATTAACGGCGAATATGCGCAGGTGCGCCAGTATAATGAGTTGGCCGGTTACGCACTATCGTTGCCGCGGAGGAGTAAATGATGAAAGTGATCGTCGATTTTTGTTTGATTCCGCTCGGTGTCGAATTGTCGTTATCGCCCTATATCGCCGAGTGCCAGCGCATTTTATCCGATGCCGGATTAACACACGAATTGCATGCTTACGGTACGAATATCGAAGGCGAATGGGAAACGGTGATGGATGCGATCAAACGCTGCCACTATCGCGTGCATGAAATGGGCGCGCCGCGCATCACCACGACGCTGAAACTCGGCACGCGCACCGATCGCAGCGACACCATGGCGGCCAAAGTGCAGAGCGTGCGCGATTTGCTATCGAGCTGAATAGGATAACGATGAACGATATTTTAATTGTTCCGCCCGAACAGTTATCCGATGAGGCACTGCAGGGCGTAATCGAAGAATTTATCATGCGCGAAGGCACCGATTATGGCGCGGTGGAATGGTCGCTGGCGGATAAGGCGCGGCAGTTGCGTGCGCAGTTGCGCAGCGGTGCGGCGCAAATCGTTTTCGATCCCATCACGGAAAGCTGCACGATCATGACACGCGAAACAATTCAAAAACGCGAAATTAGCGACGACGAAACCTAAGGAAACTCTGATTGAGTGTTTTACCGCTCTAATTATTGCACCGTTCTCGCAGCGGGTTGGCGCCGGAAGGGGTTCTCTTTTTAAGGACAAGAAGGTGATCTTATCGAAGCTATGGTGCCATTCGTCATCGGAGATGTCGTCGAGCGCTGCTAGGCCGACCACACTAAAGCTACTTGAATGCTCGCCACGGAAGTCCTGAAAAAGAGAGCCCCTTCCGGCGCCTCATGCTCTGCTACAGCGTGCCTCTAAAAACTTAATCAGAGTTTCGCTAGCTAATTCAGGCGGCGGGTGGCGGGCATTCGCGCGCCAGCATTAACCAATCGAGCATTAAGCTGCGCACGATAGCGAGGTCATTGCGCTGTTGACTGCCGGCTGCGAGTAATTCTTCGCTCAATGCGAGCAATGCCTGCGCAATCTGGCCGATAGTCTGCGCGTTTAGTGGCAATTCCACGGCGGTGAAAGCGGTATGATAATCATCGCGCGGAAAAATGCCGACCAGCGCATTTTGCAATTGCAACGCGAGCGCGGGATATTTTTTGCGCAGCATCTTGAAGGTCAATTCAAGCGTGCCGCGGTTGAATAAATCGCGATTGGTATCGGGCGAATCAGCAAGGCTCATCACATGCGCTCGATGCATAAATTCATTTTTTCTTGCTACGCATTTCTACGCTATCTTACAGCTCTTGCAAATTACCGCGCCTGCCGCACAATAGCTGCTCGTTTAGTTACTCAGTATCACATGGCTTCTACTGTCGATCATATCCTCGATACCACCGGTTTGATGTGTCCCGAACCGGTTATGCTGCTGCACAATAAAATTCGTGCAATCGAGAGCGGTGAAGTGGTACGCGTCATCGCCACCGATCCATCCACGCAGCGCGACATTCCAAAATTCTGCACATTTCTCGGTCACACATTACTGCTACAACAGATGGATGCCGAGCAATATATCTACCGCATTCAGAAGGCGTAATCGCTTTCATGCAAAATACGGCTGTCTTTCAAAACATCATTGTGTTGATTTTTAAAATTTAAATTGTCTCCTACGATTCAAACAGCATCGCAATTGCCGCCAGCGCGACCGGGTCTTCCGATTTGATCTGATTGGCGATGTGGTGCTGGAAGAAATAGCGAAAACGCACATCGCTGCTGGCGGTGTACAAACAGGCATCGCCCGGCAGCACGGGCGTCGATTCCACCGTTTGCTCGTCGATCAGCATCGCTTCGACTTTGCCGTCGTTGAATAGCCGCCAGCTCAACACTTCTGTCAGTACCAGCGTATCTTCATCCTGTCCGGTCAGCATGGCATGCGTGCCGATCGTATCGGGAATTTCCTGCACAATGCGATTGGGATTGTCCGCGCCGGCGCCGAAATAGCTGGCGGCGTGCTCAAGTTCGGCGATTTTGTGCGCGGGTGCATCGTAAAAAACGTTATCGGTGGCCGGGTCGTAATATCCTTCCCATAATCCGGTAGCGGCATCGTCGAGATCGGAGCAGGGAATCAAACCATTCAGCCATGGCACCATACCGACCACCGCGCCGTCGACCTGCAAACCCCAGCACAGGATTTTCATCGAATACAATTTGTTGGGATCGGTGTGACGATTTGAGTAGAGCATGCTCAAGCCGTCGAATTCAGGGGAGAGGCGGATGACCTGTTCGCCGTGCAGAGCCGCCAATGGCTTGCCCGAAAACAGATCGACAACATTGTCTGGAAGGTCTGGAACGGTTACTCGGGCCATAGCTGATACCCCCTATAGAAACGTTCAACCGGTCAGAGTTGAGCGCTTGCGGTCTGAGAAACCGCCTCCCGGTTAGCGCTCCGGCATTGCCGGTACGTAAACGGTCTATCGGCGTTAAAGCTTGGACTCGAATTCAGTATAGTGAGTTCGGTAGTGGTTCAGCAAATCATGCCGAGCGTGCGAATTGATACAATGCACGCTTTCTTAGCGCATGCGTTATTCCTCAATGCAGATAATTGCCGACGAAAATATGCCGTATGTACGCGAATGGTTCGCTCCGTACGGCGATGTTCGCACGTTGCCGGGACGCTCGTTGACGGCAGCAATGGTGCGCGAAGCCGACGTTCTGTTGGTGCGCTCGGTAACAAAAGTCGACCAGCATTTGCTGCAAGGCAGCCGCGTGCGCTTCGTCGGTTCCGCCACCAGCGGCATCGAACACGTCGATTCCGAATACTTGAAGTCGCACGGTATTGCGTTCGCCAGCGCGCCCGGTTGCAACGCGACAGCCGTTGCCGAATATGTCATCAGCTGTCTGTACGCGCTCGATGGTGTCCTGGAAAATCTTCTCGCCGGCGGCAGCGTTGGTATTCTCGGTCTCGGCAATGTCGGCGCGCGTTTGAGCAAACGCTTGCAGGCGCTGGGCATTCGCTGCATCGGTTACGATCCGTTCATCGGCGAAAATCGCGAATTGCTGCTCTGCGATTTCGATACGGTGCTGGACGCCGATGTCATTTGCTGTCATACGCCGTTGACCTCTGTCGGTGCATATTCGACCTGGCATTTATTCGATGAAAAAAAATTGCTGCACTTACGTGAAGGCGCGGTGCTGATCAACGCCGGCCGTGGTGCCGTCGTCGACAATGCAGCGCTATTGAGTGTTTTACGGCAGCGCGATGATTTGCGCGTTGTGCTCGATGTATGGGAGCGCGAACCTGACATCGATTTGGAATTGCTGCAGGCGGTGACGCTGGCGACGCCGCATATCGCCGGTTACAGCTGGGATGGCAAAGTCGCGGGAACGCGCCAAATATTGGCAGCTTATTGTGATTTTTTTCAATTGCCGTTGCCGACGCTGGATTTGCCAGTGAATTTGCAAATATCGAAACCGGTACTGCGCGTCGCGGAAAATTTAAGCGGTACCGCGCTGCTGCGATCGGCGCTGCAATCTATCTACGACGTGCGCGCCGACGATAGCAAAATGCGCGATACATTGTTGTCATGCGCAGGGTTGTCATGCGCAGGCGAACCTGTTGCATCGAACTTTGATGCGCTGCGAAAACAGTATCCGATACGACGCGAAGTAGCCGCGCAGACGATAGAAAATTGGTCGATGTTAAGCGTGGAAAATAAAAATCTATTGCGACGGCTCGGTTTTTCGGATCAATAACGAGCCGCCGCAGATTATTGGCTGTAGCGCGAGAGAAAATTCGCGAAGCGTTCGATAGCGACGCCAAGATCGTCGACGCGCGGCAAAAATACGATACGCAGATGATCAGGTTCGGGCCAGTTAAACGCCGAGCCGTGTACGAGCAGGATTTTTTCCTGCTGCAATAAATCCAGCACCAGTTGCTCGTCGTTATGCAGATTGAATTTTTTCGGATCGATGCGCGGAAATAAATAAATCGCACCGAGCGGTTTGACGCAGCTAACGCCCGGAATATCGTTGAGCATGCGCCAGGCGAGATCGCGCTGCTTGCACAAACGGCCGGTGGGCAGAATTAAATCGTTAATGCTTTGATAGCCGCCGAGCGCGGTTTGAATAGCATGCTGTCCGGGCACGTTCGCGCACAATCGCATCGAGGTCAGCATATTGACGCCTTCGATCAAATCTTGCGCCTGTTGCTTCGCGCCGGAAATAATCATCCAGCCGCTGCGAAATCCGGCCAAGCGATAGGCTTTCGACAGACCGTTGAACGTTATGCATAACACATCGGTGGCGATGCGGCCTAAGGGGACGTGTTGAATATCGTCATACAGAATCTTGTCGTAGATTTCATCCGCGAACAAAATCAATTTATGTTCGCGCGCGAGATCGACCAGTTGTTCCAGAATGGCCTGCGGATAAACGGCGCCGGTCGGATTATTGGGGTTGATAACGACAATGGCTTTGGTGCGACTGTTGATCTTGCTGCGGATATCGTCGATATCCGGGTACCAGTCGGCCTGCTCGTCGCAGCGATAATGCACGGCTTTGCCGCCGGCAAGACGCACGCATGCGGTCCACAGCGGGTAGTCGGGCGCAGGCACCAGCACCTCATCGCCGGTATTGAGCAGCGCCTGCGTGACGACGGAAATCAGCTCGCTGACACCGTTGCCGAGATAAATATCGTTGATATCGACGTTGGGAATGCCGCGGCTCTGGCATTCCTGCATCACCGCTTTGCGCGCCGAATAAATGCCTTTTGAGTCGCTATAGCCTTCGCTTTGCGGCAACATGTGGATGACGTCTTGAATTATTTCATCCGGGGCCGCAAATCCAAAGGGAGCGGGGTTGCCGATGTTCAGTTTGAGGATGCGATGGCCTTCTTCTTCCATGCGATACGCTTCCTGCAATACCGGCCCGCGAATGTCGTAACAGACATTGTTCAATTTGTCGGACTTGAAAAATTTTGACATGCTCGACTCACTGTTATGCGTAGCGGTAGCTGCGTACTATTAATTCGGCACCCATAAGTTTAATCCGGCATCGAATACGTTGTCGTGATGTATTGGATGGCGCAGCCGGAGGGAGCAAGAGCGCATCATGCGCTCGTTGTTGATCGGCAAGTTTAGGGGAAAATTCCCACAGGCGCGAGGAGAACGGCAATGCAAGACATGGAAAAAACCGAACAGGAATGGCGCGCTCGCTTGAGCGATGAGGAGTACCGAGTGTGCCGCCAAAAAGGCACTGAACGTCCGTTTACCGGCGAGTATTGGGATAGCTGGGAGCCCGGTAAATATAACTGCACATGCTGCGGCGCGGAATTATTCGAGGCCGATACCAAATTCGATGCCGGCTGCGGTTGGCCGAGTTTTTTTCAGCCCGCAAATGGCGAGGCCATTGTTGAGCATGGCGATACCAGCCACGGCATGGTTCGCACCGAAGTGACTTGCAAGCGCTGCGGATCGCATCTCGGGCATGTATTTACGGATGGACCGCAACCGACGGGGCTGCGTTATTGCATCAATTCGGTTTCGATCAAACACAAACCCGAGGATATCGATTAACGCGGCGAAGGATGTCGACTAATCGTAAACGCTTTTCTTGAGCGGCTGTTCGTTTTTAGGTCCGACCGATTTCCAATCGTCACTGAGTGCGCTGGTTTGCGGTTGTGTGGCCGCAACTTTCTCCAAGTCGACAATTCGTTGCTGGCACGCGTCGATCTGCGCCGTGAATTGGCCATCAGCATTGTCTTTGCCCATCTTATTGATGGCGACGCCATAGTGATGTACCGCTAGCTTCGGTTTACCGCCT
>DASXYH010000242.1:0-6203 GCA_036502545.1 Spongiibacteraceae bacterium | reverse complement strand
GCGCTGCTATCGATCAAGGCGGTGAATTGCGCGCCGCAGTAAGGGCAGTCGATCGTCGTTTCGAATAGCGCCTGCATGATGCGATCAGGATTCGCCGCTGGACGGCTGTTGCAATAATTCCGGACCGACCGCCATCACCATGCGTACCAGATGTGCGAGCGAATTGGCTTCGAGTTTTTCCATCACGCGCGCGCGGTGAATTTCCACCGTGCGCTGGCTGATATCGAGATCGATCGCGATCACTTTATTAGCTCGGCCTTCCACCATCAGCCGCAGCACATCGAGTTCGCGCGGCGTCAGCGTTTGCAATCTTGTCGCGATAGCCTGCCGCTGTTGCAAGCTTTCGCGATTATTTTTGTCCATCGCAAAGGCGCGTTCGATTTTTTCCAACAGCTCTTGTTCGCGATACGGTTTTTGCACGAAATCGACGGCGCCTTGCTGCATCGCTTCCACCGCCATCGGCACATCGCCGTGCCCGGTGACGAAGATAATCGGCAGCATCGAATTGCGTTCATTGAGTTTGCGCTGCAGCTCCATGCCGTTGATGCCGGGCATGCGAATATCGAGCACGAGGCAGCCAGCCATATCGACGTTGTAATTATCGAGAAAGAGATTGGCGTTGGCGAAGGGGCGCGTTTTATAACCGACGGATTCCAACACCAGCTGCAGCGATTCGCGCACTGCATCGTCGTCCTCAACGATATAAACCTTAGGTACATCAGTCATAGCCAGTCCTCCTTCACTGTGTTTTTTATCTGGCCTGAGCGCAGATGGAACAGGCGCGCGGCGACACGGCAACGCTGCGTAAACTACGTATACCGCATATTTCCGCCCGTTACTATTCTGCTAGATCACGGATCGGTTAGGGATAGCATAAACGATAGCGAAAAAATCGTATCCCCGCTGCATTGAAATACTTCTGCATATACCCCGCCTGAGAGGATAAACGGAATGCCTGGCAAGCGCAGCATGAGTCAAACTTATCTGCTCAGCCTTGTCGTCATGGCCACGCTGCCCGTCATGCTGCTCGGCTATTTGTGGATTTCCGAGCAGCATCGCCAATTCGAAGAGCAGAGCAGCAGTTGGCGCGCAAGCTATATCGAAAATCAACAGGAAGTATTGCGTCGGCGCGTCGCCGACATAATCGGCAGTCTCGATTTCGAGCGCAGTACGCTCGATGGCCGCCAGCGTATGGCGCTGGCGCGCGCGGTGGATAACGGTGTCGCTCAACTCGATAGTCTGGTGCGTTTTGCCGGGGGACGATCGCACGAACAATTACTGCAGCGCGCGCGCGGCTTGCTCGCACCGATCCGCTTCGGCAATGGCCGCGACCACTATTTTATTTATACAGACGACGGCACCGCGCTATTGATGCCGGCCTATCCGCAATGGGAAGGGCGCGATGTGCGCGCGCTGCATGATGTTAACGGCGCCTTGTTCGCCGCTGCGATGATGCGCCAGGTGCGCAGCAGCGGCGATGTCTATCTCGATGTGTGGTACAGGAAAGTCGACGGCAAGCAGGGTGCCGATCTGACCGCGCAATACATGCGCTATTACGCGCCGCTCAATATTTTTGTCGGCGCGACCGTCTATGTCGACGACATGACGCAGGCGGTGCAGCGCGAAGAGCTTGCGCGTCTTGCGAGTAAGGCCGGTGAGGAGGATATGGTGCTGCGGATTTCCAACGTCAACGGTACCGTCTTGCTCGATACGCTGAACCCCGAGCTGCGGGGTCAACATGTGCCGTCGAGCGAGGAAATCGGCGGCGTCAGCGCGGTGGACCTGAAGAAAATCATCAATAGTCCCGCAGGTGGTTTTGCGCAATTGCAGCGCACGCGGCACGGCGACAGCAAGGCGTCGCAGCCCATACTGGTGTATTTACACAGTTATCCCGGTTGGAGCTGGTACATCGGTGCCGGCTATTTTCTCGATCGGCTCGAGGCGACCATCGCACAGCAGCGTATCGCATTGCAGCGCGATATTAATCAACGCCTGATCCAGGGCGTATTGGTGTTGGTGTTTCTCGCCGTGGTTGCGGTACTGATCGCGCATCACCTCGCGCAGCGCATTCACCGCGTCATGAATAGTTTCACTGCATTTTTTGCCGATGCGAGCCGTCATGCCACCGACATCGACGTCGCGCAATTGCCGTATGTCGAATTCGCGCAATTGGCGCGCGAAGCGAACGCGATGGTGGAGCAGCGCAGTCAAATCGAACAGGCATTGCGCCTCAGCGAGCAGCGTTTTCAAATGGCGCTCACGGCGGCGGGCAGCCATTTGTGGGATATGGATTTGCGCGATGGCCTGGCGGCGGTCAGTGGCAGTTTATTTCAGCAGCTTGGATACAGTCCGAATTTGCGTCACATCGATACCACGGAATGGAGCGAATGGGTTCACCCGGACGATTTGCAGCAGGTGGTGCAAATGCATCAGGACGCTCAGCCAACCACTGAAAGGTATAAATACGGCACTGAATTTCGTCTGCGTGCGAGCAACGGTTCGTATCGCTGGTTTCTATCCCGCGGTGGCGCGGTCGCTTTCGATACCGACGGTAAACCCGAGCGAGCATTAGGTACCCTCACCGATATTCATGCGCGCAAAGAGATGGAGCGGGAATTGGTGCTGGCGCGCATCGCCGCGGAAGATGCGAGTCATGCCAAAAGCCAATTTTTATCGAGCATCAGTCACGAGTTGCGCACGCCGCTGAATGGCGTGCTCGGCTATGCGCAGATTTTATTGCGCGATCAATCCGCATCGACAGAGCAACGCCACAATTTGCGTGCGATCGAAAGTTGCGGTCAGCATTTGCTGACGCTGATCGACGATGTACTCGACCTGGCCAAAATCGAGAGCGGCAAAATCGAAATTCACGAGAGCGCGTGCGATCTGTATGATCTGCTCGAAAACGTCAGCAATATCGTGCGCGAACGCGTCGATACCAAAGGGCTCAGCTATCGTCTTGATATCGCCGAGCAGGTGCCGTCGAATATTTTGATCGACGAAGTGAAGCTGACTCAAATTTTGGTCAATCTGCTGACGAATGCGGTCAAGTTTACCGAGCAGGGCGGGATAACGTTGGCGGTAACATTGCGCGATGAAACGACGCTACTTTTTCAAGTATTCGATACCGGAATTGGTATTCCGCTCGATCGCCAGCAATCGATTTTCGAACCGTTTCAGCAATTGGGAATGGCGTCCGGTACCGGTCTCGGGTTGCCGATCAGTCTGCGCTTGTGCAAAGCGATGCGCGGCGGGCTTAAGGTGCAAAGCGTGCCCGGCGCTGGCAGCTGTTTCAGTTTTTATTTACCGTTGCGCACAGCCGCATCGATTAATCCAACGCGCGCGCAGCGCACGGGCTACCAATTGATAGACACCGGCGGACGCCGTGTCGAGGTGATGGTGGTCGACGATAACCCGATCAATCGGCAAGTGCTGTCGGGTATGTTGCGCGCCAGTGGTATCGAAGTCAGCGAAGCGGAAAATGGCCAGGAGGCCTTGGATAAATTGCGCGAGCGGCCGGTACCTTTAGTGTTGATGGATGTGCGCATGCCGATACTCGATGGCTTTGCCGCGACCGGCGCGATAAAGCGCGATCCTGCCTTGCGCGATACCATTGTCATCGCGGTATCGGCCAGTGTTTTTCCGGGCGTAATCGAGCGCATGCGCGCCCAGGGCTGTGCCGATTTTGTGACTAAGCCAGTGCGCATTGCCGAGCTGCTGGCAAAAGTAGCGCAGCATTTGCAATTGCCATTGCGCACGCTGGAGCTATCCGGCGAGGAGACTGCGATAGCAGCGATCGAGCCGCTACCCGAATCGTTGCGCAGCGAACTTGCCGGTGCGGTTGCGCTCGGCGATATCGAAGCGATGCGCGCCGTCGTGATGCCACTGTATCAGCGCTCACCCGACTCTATTGCGTTAGCGCGGCATATCGAACAATTGTTGAATAATTTCGATATCGATGCGGTGCGCGAATTATTGATCGCTCGCAGCGCATCAGCATTCGCTTTACGATAGCTATTCACAGCGACATGACAGCGATAGTATCGCAGCCGGATCAAATAGTTCATCAAACTGCATTGCAATAATTCGTCAACGGCGTAGCAATAAAAAATGGAAGAGGCGTTTAGTGACTACGAGCGAATTCGGTAGCGAACAAATTCTGCTGGTCGACGACAACCCGATCAATTTACAAATTTTATATAAGACGCTGCAAGGCAGCGGTTACCATTTGCTGATCGCAAAAAATGGTTACACCGCGTTGGAGATCGCACGCCGCGCAAAACCTTCGCTGGTACTGCTCGATGTGATGATGCCCGATATGGACGGCTTCGATGTTTGCGCGCAGTTGAAAGCCGACAGTGTTACCGCCGATATCGCCGTGATATTTTTATCCGCGCTCGGCGACAGTCAGGCGAAGGTGCGCGGTTTCGCGGTCGGCGGCGTCGATTACATCGCCAAACCGTTTCAATCCGATGAGGTGGTCGCGCGCGTGCGCACGCATATAAAAATTCGTCGTCTCGAACGCCAATTGGCGCGTCGCAACAGCGAACTCGCCGCCGAAAATCAGCAAATTCTCGACGCCATCGAGGAGGGTATTATCGGTCTCGACGGCGACGCGCGCGTAAGTTTTATTAATCCCGCCGCGGTGCGTATCAGCGGCTGGTCAGCCGCCGATGTTATCGGCGAATCGCTACAAAATCTGCCGATATTGCAAAACGGCGGCAACGATGAAGAGCATGTGCTGCTCAATCGCGCCTATCAATCGGGGCAGACAGTGCACAGCGATCTGGAATTGATCCGGACGCGCGATGGTAAATTGCTACCGGTGGCGTTGACATTATCGGCGCGCAAAGAAGGCGGCGCTGTGTTGGTACTGCGCGATATCAGCGAATGGTTAGAGCACGAGGAGGTGCTGCGACACACACGCGAAGAAATGGAAAGTCAGCGTCAACATTTGGCGCATATGGAACGTTTGAGCAGCTCGGGCGAAATGGCCGCCGGCATCGCGCACGAAGTCAATCAGCCGCTGACGGCCGTCGTTAATTACGCGCAGGTCGGCAGACGCATGCTCGAGCGCGAGCAAATCGATCGCGAAAAATTGATCGAACTGCTCGATAAGGTAAATACGCAAGCGGTGCGTGCATCGGAAGTCATCAAACGCTTACGCAGCTATGTAAAAAAACCCGATAAGGGTCGCGTGCGTATCGATCTCAATCAGTTGTTGCAGGAAGTGGTGACACTGGCCGAAGTGGATTCGCGCATCAACGATGTGCCGATCCATTTGGAATTCGAAAGCGGGCTGCCGGTCATTGCCGTCGATGTCGTGCAAATTCAACAGGTGGCATTGAATTTATTGCGCAATGCGATGGAAGCGATGCAAAACGCGCCAGACAAACAGCACGGCGTAGTGGTACGCACCGCGCAGGAAGCGAACCGCGTTTGCTTTTTTGTGGTCGACCGCGGCCACGGTTTGACGGAAGAGGCACAGCAGCAATTGTTTCGACCGTTCTTTACGACGAAAAGCAACGGCATGGGAATCGGGTTATCGATTTGCCAAAGCATCGTGCAAATGCACGGCGGCGAAATCGGTTACAGCGGAAATGCCGAAGGCGGTGCGACATTTTACTGTCGACTGCCGCCTGCGGATTAAATCGGACTAACGCAACAATAGAATTACTGATTGCCGTTATTGCTATTAGAGGGCGCTTGGCCTATTTCGTCCTGAATGCGACGATAAACTTCTTCGCGATGCACGCTGACATCTTTCGGCGCAGCGATGCCCAGGCGCACCTGATTACCGCTGATACCCAATACCGTAATTTTGATGTCGTCGCCGATAATTAGCGTTTCGCCCAGGCGTCTGGATAATACCAACATACTTCACTCTCCGGGAAAGCGTATCGAACCGCTATCGCAACACCGAGCGTTTACCTGGTCAGGCAGACGCTGCGGTATGGTGCTTCGATTCTTGTTGCTGTTTCGTTTCTTGTTTAATACGCAAGTACACTTCTTCGCGGTGTACGCTTACTTCTTTGGGTGCAGCGATACCGAGACGCACTTGATTACCGCTGATGCCAAGCACAGTAATCTTTATATCGTCGCCAATTATCAAGGTTTCATCGAGACGTCGAGATAATACCAGCATGGGGTTTTCCTCCATTGATTGTTTACCATTGTCCATCAGTTTAGATGCCCCGCCGCGA
>DASXYH010000241.1:0-2009 GCA_036502545.1 Spongiibacteraceae bacterium | reverse complement strand
CAGGACAAGAAGGTGATCTTATCGAAACTGTGGTGCCATTCGTCATCGGAGAAGTCGTCAAGCACTGCTAGGCCGACCACACCGAAGCGACTTGAATGCTCGCCACAGTAGTCCTGAAAAAGAGAACCCCTTCCGGCGCCTCATGCTCTGCTACAGGGTGCCTTTTATAAGAAACCTTTAATCAGTGTTTTTAAATTTAAAAGGCTCGCCTTTTAAAATTTGCGGCAACCCAGCGACGATAAACACGACGCGATCACACAATGCGGCCAATTGCTGATGCAGGCGACCGCTTTCATCGACAAAACGCCGGCTCAGCGCGTCGGCCGGCACAATGCCCTGCCCCACTTCGTTGCTGACCAGCAGAATATGACCGCGCGCTCGCGCGAGCACATCGAATAAAGCGCTACGCTCCTGCGCCAAACGCGATTCGTCGTCGAGCAACAATAAATTGGTCAACCACAGCGTTAAACAATCGATCAACAGACAGCGCGAAGCTGACATCTGCTGCGCGATGATGTGAGCCAATGCGATCGGCTCTTCGATGGTTGCGCTAAAACCGCTGCGGCGCTCGCGATGATGACGAATACGCGCCACCATCTCGGCATCGCCATCCAGCGCTGTGGCGATATAAATACATTCAAATTCTCCGCTCAGCGCGCGCTGTTCCGCATAAAGGCTTTTGCCCGAACGCGCACCGCCCAATACCAATTCCAGCATCGGCCTCAACTCTCGTCATTTTGCTAGGCAGGCGTTGATTGACGCCGGTTTTGTCGCATCACCCAGTCGCGTATAGTAACGCCGAAGCACGATCACATACAGCAACAGCGAGCGCACGGCCATGGGACATCGTTTATCGAAAATTTACACGCGCACCGGCGACGATGGCACTACCGGCCTCGGCGACGGCTCGCGCATAGAGAAAGATAATCCGCGCATGCAGGCGATCGGCAGTGTCGACGAATTGAATAGCATCGTCGGCATGCTGATCGCGGAGTTACCGGAAGACGATGCGTTGCGTGCGCCGCTCTCCGCGATTCAACACAATCTTTTCAATCTCGGCGGCGAGCTGTCGATTCCGGGTTATGTGATGATCAAGCCGGAGCACATCGCGGAACTCGAAACCCTGCTCGATGCATTGAACGAACCGTTGCCGCCGCTGAAAAATTTTATCTTACCGGGCGGTTCGCGCAGTGCGGCAGTTTGTCATTTAGCCCGCTGTGTCTGCCGCCGCGCAGAGCGCGACACGGTGACGCTGGGACGCAACACCGAAGTCAATTTGAGCGGTCGCCATTATCTGAATCGTTTATCGGATTTTCTGTTTGTGCTCGCACGCGTGCTCGCACGGCGCGACGGTGGACAGGAAGTCCTTTGGCAACAACCTAAAACGGTGGGGCAGCAGCCTTCTTCGTAAACAAATCGTGTGAACGGCTACGAATTATTTTGAAAAATTTAACGCGTGACGGATCGCGTGCTTTATTTATGTCATTCGAGGGATGTATATGTCTGAAACGGTACGCAGCGCTTTTCGCAGTCAAGCCGATTGGTGCGATCGTCTGGGCTCACCGTTCACAGCGCGCGTATGCCGTCTATGCGCAGAACGCTTAACTCTGCAGATACCGATCGCCGCTACTATTTTAAACTGGCCTGGCGATCCATCCCCCGCAGCGGATTCGGTGCCGTTGCGCATGGCGGGTGCACTGCATTATTTGGCGCGCAATGAAACATCGGCGGCATTGCACGCAGTATATCCTCCCTATAAAGCGCACGATGATGAGTTGTGGAGCGCAATTAAATCTGCGCTGATCGCGCATGATGATGTGTTTCGCACATATCTTGCCAGTCCGCCGCAAACCAATGAGGTTATGCGTTCGGCGGCGTTATTTCCCGGTCTGCTGAAAATCGCCGAGCTCACTCGTCTGCCGTTGGAGTTGTATGAAATCGGCGCAAGTGCGGGTCTTAATTTAATTGCCGATCGCTACCGTTATCAATTCGGCGATGTTTCGTGGGGC
>DASXYH010000240.1:0-17305 GCA_036502545.1 Spongiibacteraceae bacterium | reverse complement strand
CAGACTGGATGTGTCCCAACGGCCGCCGCCGAGCGCCTGCACTTCGCCGTAAAACTGATCGACCAGCGCGGTGAGCGGCAGCGAGCTGCCATTGCGGCGCGCTTCATCGAGTGTATAAGCCAAATCCTTGCGCATCCAGTCGACGGCAAAACCGTGTTGGTATTCGCCCGCGCTCATCGTTTTGTAACGGTTCTGCATTTGCCACGATTGCGCCGCGCCCTGGCTGATAACGTTGATCAGCGTTTCGATATCGAGCCCGGCGCTGCGCGCGAAATGCAGCGCTTCGGCCAAACCTTGCAGCACGCCGGCGATGCAAATCTGATTCGCCATTTTTGCAAGCTGACCGCTGCCGGACGAACCCAAATGCTGCACGCAGCGGCCATAACATTTCAGTAGCGGTTCAATCTGCTGCAGCGCCGATGCAGCGCCGCCGATCATGATAGTGAGTTGTCCGCGCTGCGCGCCGACCTGACCGCCGGATACCGGCGCATCGAGAAATGCGATCGATTGCGCGGCAAAACGCGCGGCCATTTCGCGCGCGAATTCGGCGGATGTCGTGGTGTGATCGATAACGATGACATTCGCGCGCAGCGTTTGCGCGATACCGTGCGATCCGAAGGTCACTTCGCGCACGTCTTCGTCGCGGCCGACGCAGATTGCGACGATATCGGCCTGCGCGGCGGCAAGCGCCGGCGTGGCTGCGGATTCGCCGCCAAATTCATCAACCCACGCCTGCGCTTTCGCCGGACTGCGATTGAACACCGAGACCGCATAACCCGCTCGCTGTAGATGGCCCGCCATGTGATAACCCATCACGCCGAGGCCGATAAATGCTATGCGTACAGGAGGGGATGACATGGAGCGATCCGGCTGCAAAAACGAACCGGCATTCTACCTTGCCCAGAATAAAAACTCAGATGGGGATAAGAAACTCAGATGCGACGATTCATTCTGCGCATTCATTATTCATGCATTGATTATTCAGAGCGAATCAGGTGCTTTTAACAGAAGAATGAACGAACGCGGGGAAGAACTCAGGCTCAGGCGTAAACATCAACGCCGGCCAACTCGACACCGAGGCGTTCCTGAATGCTGGGGCCGTTGCTGCTATAAGACTGCAAGGCACTGCGATTGCGGCCGGCAAGGACATCGGAAAATTTGTTTACATCGACGTTGAGAGTTTGTGCAACAGCTGGAGCTCGGGTGCGAATGCGAGTCACTTCGCCGCGATCGCTGGATTGCTGGGCAGATTGCTGCGCCACCGCGTCGAGCTGATCGCTTTGACGACGACCGCCCTGCCGGCGCTCGGCCACATCGTCCCGCCGGTAATTGGCCGGAACTGGCAAAGTCGGGAATGTGCTGCCGCCTATCTGCACTTCAATGGTTCCTCAGAAAAGGTGGAGTCAGTATAGCACCGGCTTTTTCAGCAGCTCAGTGCGTCGACGTCCGTATTTCGCGAAGCCGCAACGGCTCAAGCGCCGGCCGGCAGCAGCAGGAGCAGCGCGGCGCCGATGACGATGCGGTAGATCGCGAACGGCGTGAAGCGATGGCTTTGAATGTAGCGCAGCAACCATTTCACCGCGATAAAAGCGGTGATCGTGGAAACGATGAATGCAATGCCGAGGTCGCTCCAGTTTTCGCTGCCGGCGCCACCGTGCTTCAGCACATCGAACAGTAATTTAGCGCTCGCTGCATACATGGTTGGAATGCCGACCAGGAACGCGAACTCGGTCGCGGCCGGACGATTATTGGTACCTAGCAGCATCGCTGCGAAAATTGTCGCGGCCGAGCGCGAGGTGCCCGGAAATATCGCTGCCACTAATTGGGCAAGTCCGACCACGATTGCGACGGTCCAGGTAATCCGTGCGCTTTCGGCTTTTTTTGCGGCTACCTGCTCCGCCGCAATCATCCAAACGCCGCCGATGATCAGCGCCCACGCCACCGGCGTTATCGCTTCCGGTAATTTGAACCCGAGCTTGGTGATGATAAGGCCGCCAATTGCCGTCACCAAAAATGCGGCCGCCAATTTAAAAACGTAATCGCGATTTTCCGGTCGATGCAGATTCGTGGCAAGACGCCATAGATGCCGCCAATAAATCACGGTGACCGCGAGAATCGCGCCGGCTTGAATCACCACATTGAATACATCGGAACGCGCGCCGAGGCCGAGCTTCTCAGCAATCAGCAAATGCCCCGTACTCGATATCGGTAGAAATTCGGTAATGCCTTCGACGACACCCAATAAAACTACTTGCCATAGATCATTCATTTATTGCATCCAACTCATCAGGAATTTTTTGTCCAAGCCACTTCATTGCGCAAATACACCGGCTGCGCCTCGGCAGCCGATAAACGCATGCCGGCATTCCACAGCGGCAGCGCAAGCTGCGCCACTGCGCCGGCGCGCGGCAACAATTCGGCATCGAGTGTCGCCGCGAGCTTTGGCATACGTTCGACGTAGCGCCAACCGCTGCCGACGCCGTAACAAGCATTGTTTGCAGTATCGATCAGCGGTAATCGCTCCGGTGCGCAAACCATTTCAGTGTTGACGGCCGCGACCAATCCATCGCTGCCAACACGAAACCAACCGCAGTAAATTTCATCCATGCGCGCATCGATCGCACTGCAAATATATGTGCCTTGCGGAAACTGCGAAGCAACTGCCGATTGCGCCAGCGCGGCGAGCGTCGATACCGGCAGCACCGGCAGTTGGGCGCCGTAGGCGAGGCCTTGCACCACGCCTAAACAAATCCGCAAACCGGTGAACGATCCCGGCCCGCGCGCGAATGCTATCGCATCGATATCGCGCAACATGCAGCCGCATTCCGCCAGTACCGCATCGATCATCGGCAATAAGCGCTGCGCGTGCTCGCGCGGCGCGTTGATGCAGCGCTCGCGCATGCTCGCGCCATCGTATAGCGCGACCGAGCAGGCTTCGGTGGAGGTATCGATGGCCAGTAGACGGGGCATAAGCAATCGGTGGGAACAACCAAAAAAGCAAACGCGCATATTAACGGGGACGTCTACTCGCGGCAAACGCTACAATCGGTACCGCATCAATGTTTTAATCGACGACGCCATGCCATCAACCGCTAACAGTGAACCAAGTGACATCACCGCAGTTATTCTTGCCGGCGGTCGCAGTGCGCGCATGGGCCAGGATAAAGCGCTGCTGATGTGGCAGCAGCGTCCCTTCATCGCTCATATCATCGAGCGCCTGCAAGCGCAGGTGGGGCGCATCGCCATTAATACGAATTCGCCGCAGGCATTCGCGGACTTCGGCCTGCCGCTGATTGCGGACGAATTTTCCGAATCGCGCGGTCCGCTTGCCGGCATCGCCGCTGCGCTCAATTACAGTTCGGCGCGATTGACTTTGATAGTGCCGTGCGACAATCCACAGCTTTCGCCGCAATTGACAGCGCGCTTACAAACCGCAATGGAAAGCGAAAATGCCGATCTCGCGTATGCGCGCAGCGGTGGCGATAAACATTATTTGCACGCGCTGATGCGCAGCGATTTGCGTATCGATTTAAATAATTTTTTACTCGCGAATGACTACGCCGTGCATCGCTGGTACGCGACGCTGCGTTCGACTTGCGCCGAGTTTGACGATCAACCGGAAAACTTTCGCAACATCAACCGCGCTGCTGATTTGACTCAACTGCAGCAGTAATGCGCTTTTTGAATTGGGAAACTCTGATTAAGTGTTTTTTTACTGCTCCAATTACTGCACCGCTCTCGCAGCGGGTTGGCGCCGGAGGGGGTTCTCTTTTTCAGGACTTCCGTGGCGAGCATTCAAGTCGCTTCGGTGTAATCGGCCTAGGTGGTCTCGACAACTTCTCCGCTGACGAATGGCACCGTAGCTTCGATAAGATCACCTTCTTGTCCTGAAAAAGAGAACCCCCTCCGGCGCCTCATGCTCTGCTATAGCGTGCCTTTAACGAAAACACTTAATCAGAGTTTTCTTGATACTCGCGGCAGTGCCCGCCCAGTATGCGGCATAAAAAAACCCGCCGCGGCAACACGCCTGGCGGGTTTTTGTTATCGACCAATTGGCTTTGTCGATCAATTAGTTTTAAGTTACGCGGCCTTCCTTCTGCCTGCTTTTCTTTTACCGGTTTTTACCACGACTTTCTTCGCCGCTGGTTTTTTCTTCGCAACTATTTTCTTTTTAACTGTAGGTTTCTTTTTAGCTGCCGGCTTTTTCTTGGCGACCACTTTTTTCTTCGCTGCCTTCTTAGGCGCAGCTTTGGCTGGCGATTTTTTCGCAGCGGCTTTTTTGCCCCGCACGACGCGTTTCGCCTTGGCCTTGGTTTTTGCTTTCGCTTTGGTTTTTGCTTTCGCTTTGGTTTTTGCTTTGGCTTTAGGCGCCGCTTTGCGCGCTGCCTTGGCCGCTGCTTTCTGCGCTTTCGCTGCTACTTTTTTCGCTTTCGCGGCCGCTTTGCGCTCAGCGATTTTTGCTTTCGCAGCGGCTTTCTTCTGCAGTTTTTTAACTTTGGCATCCTGCTTTTTCGCCGCCGCTTTCAGCTTGGCGCGCAGTTTGTCGTCCGCCGTCTTCACTTTTTTGGCATCGGCTGCAGAGCGCTTCTTCGTCCACTTGGACTTGAACGCTTCGAGTACTTTCGTTAAATCGGTATCGGCTTTTTGCGCCAGCGATTTAGCGCGAGCTTCCGCTTTTGCCTTTAACGTCGCTTCACCGGATTTAACGCTAGCGCCGGCTTTGGCTACCAGCATTTTCGTTTTCGCCGCCGCCAGTTTGGTGCGCACTGCTCGCAGTTTTCCACTCGCTTTTGTCGCTGCGGCAGCAGCGCGTCTGGCGGCTTTTTTATCCATCGCTTTACCGGTTTTAGCGGCTTTAGCGCGCGCCGAAGCAACGGCTTTGCGCAAACCGGCAACGGTATTGCGACCGGTTGAAACGGTTTTTTGCAGCGTCGTCAAAATTTCCTGCGCCTTCGCCAACGCCGGGGTTGCCGCTGTCGACGCTTTAACTACTGTACTTTTACGAACCGCATTTTTACGAACGGGGGTTTTACGAACTTTGCTTTTCACTGGATTTTTTTTAACTGCCACTGTGCTTTTTTTCGCTTTTGCTTTTGGCATTATCGTGTCTCCTCAACAAAGACTAGTTTCGCAACAACGCTTTGAAAGTAGCACATAAAATAAACTACGCAAAAGAAAGTGCCTGAATTTGGTGAATTTTTTTCATAACGAAGGACCGAAAAAAACAAATTTCGAGGTGTGAAAAACGTTTTTTGGAGTCTGCGTGCCGCAAATTTTCATGCTGGCCGCGTTTGTTTGGCGACCGAAAATTTATTTCGACAGATGTCGATTTCGATGCGGCGAGGTTACTTTGGCAAGTTCTCGACGATCAATTGCGCCAGCATGTCAATATGCGCTGCACTCGCATTCAAGCATGAAATATAGCGAAATTCACCGCCGCCGGCGCTTTGAAACAGATGCCGATTTTCGATTGCGATCTCCTCCAGCGTCTCCAAACAATCGGCGGCAAAGGCCGGACAGATCACATCGATGCTCGCGATTTTTTCCGCGCCCCACTGCTCCATCACCACGCTGGTATACGGCTGCAGCCACTCCGCGCGGCCGAGCCGCGATTGAAATGAAATCTGCCATTGTTCCGCATGCAATCCCAATTGCTGCGCCAGCAGTTGCGCAGTGATCTCGCACTGCCGGCGATACGGATCGCCGAGTTCGACATTGCGCCGCGGAATACCGTGAAACGACATCAGCAATCGCTGCGCGCGGCCGTGCTGCTGCCAATGCGCCTGCACCGATTGCGCCAGCGCTTCGATATACAGCGGATGCTGAAAATACTGCTTCAATACCGCAATCGATGGAACATCGCGGCTCGTTTGAAACAGCGCTGCGACGCGATCGTAAATCGAACCGGTCGTGGTCGCGGAGAATTGCGGATACAGCGGCAACAGCAAAATATGTTCGACCTGCTGCGCGTGCAATTCCGCGACGGTTTTCTCCAGCGACGGCTCGCCGTAAGTCATTGCCAAACGCAGCAACGGCACATTGCCGCCGCGTTGTTGCAAATACTGCCGCAGCGCCGCGATTTGCTGTTGACCGATAACGCGCAGCGGCGAATCGCCGAATTGTCGCCACAACTGTTGATAGGCCCCCACCGTGCGCTTCGGACGAAACGGCAAAATAACACCGTACAGAATCGGATACCAAAGTACGCGTGGAATTTCAACGACACGCGGATCGCTGAGAAATTCGCGCAAATAGCGGCGGATGGCCGCGACGGTCGGAGCGCTGGGTGTGCCGAGATTCATCAATATGACGGCGGATTTCATCAACGGCTCTCCAAAAAAAAGCCCCACCGGAGCGGGGCCTTGCCTGTGTGCTGCGTCAGTTATCCAACACAGCGAATATTTTATCGCGAATCTGTTCGACGCTGCCGATGCCCTGAATGCGATGAACGCGCGGCGCCATCGGACAGTTTGCGCCTTTCTCGTAATACGCAACCAGCGGCTGTGTTTGCTCATGGTAAACCTGCAAACGTTTGCGCACGGTCTCTTCTTTATCGTCGACGCGTTGCATCAACGGTTCGCCGGTCACATCGTCCAGGCCCGGACGCTGCGGCGGATTATTAATGATGTGGTAAACACGTCCGGATGCTTCATGCACCCAACGGCCGCTTATGCGTTTGACGATTTCTTCATCGTCGACGGCAATTTCGACCACGTGATCGAGCACGATCATCGAATCGGTGAGCGCATCGGCTTGCGGAATCGTACGCGGAAAGCCATCGAACAAAAAACCTTGCTCGCAATCCGGCTTGAGAATGCGCTCCTTCACCAAGCCGATAATCAAATCATCGGAAACCAGGCCGCCGGCATCCATCACCGCTTTGGCTTTAAGACCGAGTTCAGTGCCGGCTTTTACGGCGGCGCGCAGCATATCGCCGGTGGAGATTTGCGGTATGCCGTAACGTTGCATAATGAACTGGGCCTGCGTGCCCTTGCCCGCACCGGGCGGTCCCAACAGAATAATGCGCATGAAAAATGCTCCTGCTCTGGCAGTAACGGTAAACCGGTGAGAAGCCGGGTTAAAGGCGCCACACCTTACACATCCGGTCGGACAGTGTCCAGCCCACTGCACGCGTGCCGATGAGCTGGGCCGGCCCTTTTATCGTGAGTGATTATCGGCACGCGGCTCGTGACGGTTGCAGCGTTGCGCTTTATATTAACGCTGATCCCTATGCAGCCACCGGATGCGAACGCTATGAAAGTAAATGACCTGGTATCGATGTGGGAAAAAACCGCGCAGGGCGAATTGACCGCGGAGTTATTCAGGATTCACTTGCCGTTGGAGGACGCGGCGCGCATTGCGGCGCTGGCATCAATGTTTCCGCGTCGCAGCCCGGAAGAAATCGTCACCGATCTGCTTTCAGCTGCGCTGCATGAAATGGAATCGAGCCTGCCTTATGTGCGCGGCAATAAAGTGGTCGCGCTCGATGAGCAGGGCGATCCGCTGTACGAAGATATCGGTTTAACGCCGCGCTATCTGGAATTGAAACGCAAACATTTGGCGAATTACCAAACAGCGGAAACGCATTCCAGCTATTAACCTAGCAATCAAATACATCGTCCTGATGTATTTGATTTTTCGCGGCTAAAGCCGCAGGAAACGCATCCTGCGTTCGCTATTAACCCTGCAATATTCATTGCCGGGCTAATAATACATTGGCGATTTTTATTCGAGCGATTCGCTTTTTTCGATGGCTTTCGCGTCTATCCACAACGCTTCCATTTCCGCCAATGTCGCCTGTTGCGGCTCGCGGCCTTGCGCCACCAGCGTACGTTCGATGTAACCGAAGCGCCGCTCGAATTTGCGATTGCACGCGCGCAGTGCCGCTTCCGGATCGACATCGAGAAAGCGCGCGAGATTGACGCAGCAAAACAACAGATCGCCGAGCTCGTCGGCGATTTTGTCCGAATTTTTTTCAGCGATCGCCTCCTGCAATTCCAGTTTTTCCTCTTCCATTTTTTCGAGCACGTCGCGCCAGCTGTCCCAATCGAAACCAACGCGCGCCGCTCGCTTCTGCAATTTCAGCGCGCGCGATATGGCGGGCAATGCGACCGGCACATCATCGAGCACACCGCGCTGATTTTTTTTGGCGCGCTCATCCTGTTTGATACGCTCCCAGTTGGCGCCGACCTGTTCGACGCCAATAGCGGGCTTTACAACATCGGTATGCAAATCGCCGGGAGCCTCATTCAATTTCCCTGCGGGGAAGACATGCGGATGGCGACGCAATAATTTTTCGACAATGTTATGCACGATATCGTCGAATTCAAAATACCCCTGCTCGCGACCGAGCTGTGCGTAGAAAATCACTTGAAACAAAACATCGCCAAGCTCGTCGCGAATCTGCGGAAAATCGCCGCGTTCGATGGCATCGACTAATTCGTAACACTCTTCGAGCGTATGCGGCGCAATAGTGGCGAAGCTCTGCTGTAAATCCCACGGACAGCCGCGCGCGGGATCGCGCAAGCGCGCCATCACTTCGAGTAAATCAGCAATTGTGTAATGCGATATGTCCACCGCGACTTTTCCTGTTATTTCAATATTGATGTGCTTGGTCTTAAAGAAGAGAGGTCGCCAATTTCAATTTAAGTGTTTTGCAATTCAATTTAAGATTTTGTAAAAAGGCACGCTGTAGCAGAGCATGAGGCGCCGGAGGGAGTTCTTTTTTTCAGGACTTCCGTGGCGAGCATTCAAGTAGCTTCGGTGTAGTCGGCCTAGCAGAGCTCGACAACTTCTCCGATGACGAATGGCACGCAGCTTCGATAAGATCACCTTCTTGTCCTGAAAAAAAGAACTCCCTCCGGCGCCAACCCGCTGCGAGAACGGTGCATTAATTAAAATTTTAAAAAACTAAATAAAATTTGCCAATACGAATCAACGACCTTCGCCCTCGCGCACGCGACTCGCGGAAATAATATTGCGCAGCCCGTTCAATTTGCCGAGCAGACCCGCAAGCGCATCGAGCCCGGTGATTTCCACCGTCAAGCGCATCGTCGCCGTATTGTTCGCGATATCGGAAAGCGTGTTCATCGCCAACACGTTGATGCGCTCGGCCGCGAGCATTTGCGTAATATCGCGCAGCAGACCCTGGCGATCGTGTGCGAGCACAGCGATCTCAACCGGATACGTATTCTGCTCGTCGCCCCAACTCACTTCGATAATACGTTCAGGCTCGGCGTATTGCAGCTGCAAAATTTTCGAACAATCCTGCCGGTGCACGCTGACGCCGCGACCGAGCGTGATGTAACCGATGATCGCATCGCCCGGCACCGGTTTGCAGCAACCCGCGATATGCGTGAGCAAATTACCGACGCCGCGAATATGCACCGCGCCCGCATTTTCCTTCGGCGCTTTGCGCCGCAACTGCGGCACGATCGGCGCAACGCGTTCTTCGTTGGTCAACAATGATTGTGCGGCGTTTAATACCTGCGATGCGCTGATGCTGCCAACGCCGACGCCAGCGTACATATCCTCCACCGACGCGCAGCGCACGCGCTCGGCGACCGCTTTATAGTCGAGACTGGTGAGCGCAAGCCGCTTGAATTCTTTCTCGATTAAATTGCGGCCGGCGGCGATATTGTCCTCGCGCGCCTGCTGGCGGAACCATACCTGCACTTTCGCGCGCGCACGCGCACCTTTCAAATAACCGAGATTGGGCTGCAGCCAATCGCGGCGCGGCGCGTTTTCCTTGCCGGTGAGAATCTCGACCTGCTCGCCGGTTTGCAAAATATAAGTCAGTGCGACAATACGTCCATTCACCTTCGCGCCGCGGCAGCGATGCCCGACCTCGGTATGAATGTGATAGGCAAAATCGAGCGGCGTCGAACCCTGCGTCAGATTGACGACATGGCCTTCGGGCGTGAAGACATACACGCGATCCTGCGCGCGGCTGAACTGTTCCGTTAGATCGCTAACACTGCCGCCGCCGGTCTCCTCGTGCCATTCCAGCACTTGCCGCAGCCACGCGATTTTTTCTTCGTAGCTCGCAACTTTTTTGCGCTCGCTGTCCGCGCCTTTGTAACGCCAGTGCGCGCACACGCCGAACTCGGCCTCTTCGTGCATATCGAACGTGCGAATCTGCACTTCGAGCACTTTGCCCTGCGGGCCGATCACCGCGGTGTGCAGCGAACGATAACCGTTGTCCTTAGGGTTGGCGACGTAGTCGTCGAATTCATTCGGCACGTTGCGCCACAACCCGTGCACGACGCCGAGCGCGGCGTAGCAATCTTTGACCTCCGGCACCAGCACGCGCACCGCGCGGATATCGTAAACCTGGGAAAAACCGATGCCTTTGCGCTGCATTTTGCGCCAGATGCTGTAGATGTGTTTGGCGCGGCCGGAGAATTCCGCGTGAATGCCGGTGCGCGTCAACGCATCGCGCAGTTCACCGATAACCTGCTCGATAAAACCCTGCCGATCGAGTCGTTTTTCGTCGAGCAGCTTGGCGATTTTTTTATACGAATCCGGCTGCAGATAGCGGAACGATAAATCTTCCAGCTCCCACTTAATGTGACCAATGCCGAGCCGATGCGCCAGCGGCGCGTAAATATCCGCGACTTCGCGCGCAATGCGATAACGCTTTTCCGGATTATCCTTGATGAAGCGAATCGCGCAGGTGCGCTCGGCGAGTTTGATCAGCGCTACACGCACGTCGTCGACCAGCGCGACAAGCATTTTGCGAACGGTATCGCTCTGCTCTTCGGCCTGACCGAGTACCGGGCCGCGCTCGCTGGTTTTGACGCGGCTGATCGCGGCCATACGCAAAACGCCATCGATCAATTTGGCGATCGGCGCGCCGAATTGATCGGCGACTAACGTGTTCGATATTTTTCCCTCGCGCACCGCGCGATACAGAATCGCCGCGACCAGTCCGTCTTGATCGAGATGCAGATCGGCGAGAATTTCCGCCATTTCGAGACCGGTGCGCAGACACGAGCTGCCGTCGCCCCACGACAATTCTGGCGTCGATTTGACGCGCTCGTCGGCCGCGCGCGTCACGCCGCAGGCGCGCAGCAACGTGCCGCGACTGATCGAATCGGGCACCGGCAAGCGCCGCACCCAACGTTCGAGATCGACACTGCCGTCGGCTTTTTCCGGATGTTCTTCGCGAACTTTTACCATTTTATCGTTCCGAAAATTATGCGCATAAACTCGCAGACATCTCTCGGCGCTTTAACTCCGCTCGCAATTCCAATTCGTCGTGAATCGACCGCGGACTTGGCTAAATTATTTCAACGCCGCGTCAAATACACCGGTCGATAAATAACGATCGCCGCGATCGCAGATAATAGCGACGATAATGGCGTTTTCCCGCTCCTTCGCAGCATCCAACTCTTGAGAGAGCTGCAATGCCCCCGCCACTGCGCCGCCCGATGACACACCGCACAAAATGCCTTCGCGCGCGGCGAGTTCGCGCATGGTTGTTTCCGCCGTCACCTGATCCATATCGATAATACGATCGATGCGGTCGCGTTCGAAAATTTTTGGCAGATACGCTTGCGGCCAGCGGCGAATGCCGGGGATCGCGGCGCCGTCGGTGGGCTGCAAGCCGATAATTTGAATCGCGGAATTGCGCTCTTTCAAATAACGCGATACGCCCATAATGGTGCCGGTGGTTCCCATCGATGCAACCAGATGCGTAATGCGCCCTTCGGTCTGACGCCAGATTTCGGGGCCGGTTCCTTCGTAATGCGCAAGGGGATTATCGCAATTGGAGAATTGATCGAGCACTTTGCCTTTGCCTTCGGCCTGCATTTGCAGCGCGAGATCGCGCGCGCCCTCCATGCCTTCGGCCTGCGTCACCACGATCAATTCGGCGCCGTACGCAGCCATCGCCAGTTTGCGCTCGGCGCTCATGTGACCGGGCATGATTAAAATCATGCGGTAGCCGCGAATCGCCGCGGCCATTGCCAATGCAATACCGGTATTGCCGCTGGTGGCTTCGATCAGCGTATCGCCCGGTTGAATTTCGCCGCGCGCTTCGGCGTGCCGAATCATGCTCATCGCCGGGCGATCCTTCACCGAGCCGGCCGGATTGTTGCCTTCGAGTTTAACCAGAATGGTATTCGCGGTATTGCCCGGCAAGCGCTGCAATCGCACGAGCGGTGTCGAGCCGATGTAATCTTCGATAGTTGGAAAAGGCATGCCGTGATCCTGCTGCATAACGCGGCGAAGTTGGCGCAACGTCTTCGCAATATGTTCTCGATATTCGCGCTGCAAACCTGTCGGACGCAATTGTTTTATGCCTGGATCATACCATCGTTCTGTTGGCTTTTGCGGCGCGGCGACCGGATAATGCCGAGGCTTAGATAACGATAAGGCAGTGCCGCGCAATGCGAAACCGCAGCCTGAAGACATTGATTATCACGACTGCGCTGGCGCCTTCATTATTGGTTGCGCTGGCGCTCGGCATTTATCTGGGCCACAGCCGGTTACAGGATGTCGATCAATTGCTGCGCGATCGCGGTCACGCCACTGCGCTGCAATTGGCCAACGCCGCGCGCCAGGCGCTGCTAAGCGACGATCAGCGCACGCTGCAAAATCTGGCGGCGCTGGCGCTGGAAGAACGCAGCGCGAATGCTGTGGCGCTGTATGATCGCGACCGCCATCTGCGCAGTCAGGCCGGTCCGCAAATACACCATATCGCGCCCGGCGATTTATCCGCGCAGCCGCAGACGATCGAGCTCGAGGATACGCTGCGTTTTATTACGCCGATTACTTCGCTGAGCGAATTTACCGCCACGCTGAATCAACTCGACGATGTCGATATCGCGCCGCTGGGATGGGTGGTCATCGAATATTCGCGCGAGCCGAATTTGATCGAAACCTATCGTTCGCTATTCGTCAGCGGACTGGTGATCGCGCTGGCCATATTCGGCGCGGCCGCGATCGCGGTATTTTCCAGCCGCCGGCTCGATCATGCGGTCGCCGCCTTGCAACGCGGTATTCAGCGCATCGAAAACGGCGATTTCGATACGCCGATTCACTTGCAGGAAGACAACATGCTGCAAGAGCTGGCGCAGGATTTAAATCGCATGGCGGCCAAGGTACAAGCGGCCGCACTCGATTTGCGCCGCAATCTCGAGCAGACCAACCGCGATTTACGCGAATCGCTGGAAACGGTCGAGGTGCAAAATATCGAACTCGATCTGGCGCGGCGCGAAGCGCTCGAAGGCAGTCGGATCAAATCCGAATTTCTCGCCAACACCAGTCATGAATTGCGCACGCCATTAAATGGCATTATCGGTTTCACCAAACTGCTGCTGAAAACGGTGCTCGATATTCGCCAGCGCGAGTATCTCGAAACGATTCGCTACTCGGCGGAAAATCTGCTCAGCATCATCAACGATATTCTCGATTTTTCAAAAATCGAAGCGGGCAAATTGATTCTCGATAACTCGCCGTTCAATTTGCGCGAAGTCATCGAAGATACGTTGGCGATTCTCGCGCCCAGCGCCACCGAAAAACGACTCGATTTAATTCTGCTTTACGACAACGACGTGCCCGCCGAATTGATCGGCGATCCGCTGCGACTGCGTCAGGTGTTGACCAATCTGATCAGCAACGCGATTAAATTCACGCAGCAGGGCCACATCGCCGTGCGCGTCGCGTTGACTGCGTCGATCGGCGCGCGCGTGCCGCTGAAAATTGGCGTCAGCGATACCGGTATTGGCATTGATGCGCAACAACAGCAATTATTATTCAACGCTTTTGCGCAGGCCGACACGTCGACATCGCGCGAATACGGCGGCACCGGTTTGGGCTTGGCGATCAGCAAACGTTTGATCGAACAAATGGGCGGCGAAATCGGACTCGACAGCCAACTCGGTACCGGTTCCACCTTTTGGTTTTCGCTGCGCCTGCCCGCGCAACAAAATCCGCTGCGGTTGCGTCAATTCGATCAATTGGCCGGAACGCAACTGCTGCTTTACGATCCCAATCCGCTGTCGCAAACGGCGCTGAGTCAATTGCTGGAAAGCTGGTTCATCAAAGTCATCGCTTTCGCTTCATGGCAGGATGCGATCAACTCGCGACTATCCTGCGATGGCTGGCTGTTGAGCCCGGCGCAGGGAGAAACGCTGTCCTCGCTCGCGAGCATAACGTCGCTGCCGATCTGGTTATTGCAGCAGCGCGGCGCGGCCACCAATCCACCACCGCGGCCGGGTTTGACGGTGCTGCCGAAACCGATCGGCCATTTGCAGTTGTACGATGCCTTGTGCTCCGCGCTGCTGCGGCAGGCGCCACTGCCGTTGCAGCAACTTCCGCGTTATCCATTGCAGGTGCTGGCCGTCGACGATAACGCCACCAATTTGAAACTGGTCGCGGTATTGCTGGAAGAATTCGGCGCGTCGATCGCTCTCGCCACCAGCGGTAAACAGGCTTTGGAACTTTGCACGCGGCGGCGCTTCGATTTAATTCTGCTCGATATACAAATGCCGGAACTCAACGGCGCCCAGGTCGCAGATATGATTCGCAGCGGCACTACCGCCAATCGCGATACGCGCATCGTCGCGCTGACCGCGCATTTACTGCAGGAAGAACAGCGGCAATTATTGGGCAGCGGCTTCGATCAATGCCTTACCAAACCGATCACCGAAGATCATCTGCAACAATTGCTGGAAACCTGTAGTACGACTAAAACCGAATTCACTATCGCGACGCCGGTGCATATCGAACTATGCCTGCAGCGCGCGCGCAATAAAGCCGACCTCGCCAGGGAATTCTTGCAGGATTTGCTGCGCACTCTCGATAAGACGCGCACCGCTATCGCGACTGCGCTGCAGCGGCGCGATTACGACGCGCTGCTGCACGAAATCCATAAACTGCATGGCGCATGCTGTTACAGCGGCGTGCCGCGTCTGCAACAATGCAGCAATCGTCTTGAAGAATTGCTCAAGCGCGATCGCAATGCGGCGAATATTCCTGTGCTGGCAGCCGATCTGCTCGATGCGCTGAATGAATTGCAGCAGTGGGGCGAAGCGCACGACCTCGATATTTTATTCGACACCGCCAGCGCCGAAAATGAAACCGGCTTGCGCGCGCAGTTTTAAGCGCAACGCAGCGATGGCCTGAATACATTCGATAAAATAAAACGCTGCATTAAGCGGGCAGGTTGCACATCGGATTAACGCTCGCCGCTGAATAGCGATCGACTGCGCAACGGTTTGCTGCCAAGGTGCGGTTGCAAGGCGGCGCGACAAAGCCATTTCAGCGTGCGCCGCGCGTTAACGGTGTAATTCTCCGCCGCGAAATCGAGAATATCGCCGCCGCTAAAACAGTTCGCTGATAACGGCTGTGAATCGGCACGCGATAAGCCGCTGTTCGCATCGAAATGGTAATTCGTATCGGCTTCGATATCGGCACCGCTGATCGCATCGACCGTCAAATTGATGCCATAGCCAAGCTCTTCCAATAAGCGCAGCTCAAAGTGGCGCAACGCGATATCGAGCTGATCGATTTGCAGCAATGCGCGCAATACTTGTTCGTAATCATCGAACAACGCGGGGTGCGGATCGTCGCGATGCAGCAGTCGGCAGAGCAATTCATTGACATACAAGCCGCTGAGCAAACCCTGGCGTCGTAGCGGCACCGCGACTGCGCGCGCTTCGACTTGACGCAACGTCTTCAGCTCGGCGTTGCCGGCGACTTCCAGCCACAGCGGTTGAAACGGCTGCAGAATCGCGCGCTGACTGTAGCCGCGACGACTACTGCGCGCGCCGCGCGCGATCGCGGAAATGCGGCCGCACTCCGGCGTGAGGAGTTCCACCAGCAGACTTGTGTCGCGATAATCGCGCGCATGCAGCAGATAAGCCGATTGCATAGAGCAGTAAGTGCCAGTTAGCTGTTAGAGCTTTGTTGTCGATTGACGAGAGCTGCATTTTAACTGACGACTGAGAACTAATTTCTAACAACTATCAATCGCTATAGCCCAGGCTGCGCAATGCGCGTTCGTCGTCGGACCAGCCGGCTTTGATTTTGACCCACAATTTCAGCATGATTTTGCTATCGAAAAGCTTTTCCATATCCTTGCGCGCATCTGCGCCGATCTGACGAATGCGCTCGCCGCCGTTGCCGATCACGATTTTTTTTTGACCTTCGCGTTCAACCAGAATCAACGCGTCGATCGTCAACAACTTGCCCTCGCGTTTGAACGATTCGATTTCGACCGTGACTTCGTACGGCACTTCTGCGCCGAGCTGGCGCATCACCTTTTCGCGCACTAATTCGGCGGCAAGAAATCGTTCGCTGCGATCGGTGATTTGATCCTCGGGAAAAAAATGCGGATTTTCCGGTAACCTCCTGGCGATGGCAGTTTCGAGATCCGCGAGATTGTGGCCGCGCAGCGCCGACAGCGGGAAGATTTCCGCGAATGGAAATTTTTGTGCGAACACTTGCAGCGCCGGCAGTAATTCGTTTTTGTTTTCGAGCAAATCGATTTTATTGATGACGAGAATCACGGAGCATTGCGCTGCGCGCAATTTCTCCAAAACCAGTTCGTCTTCTTCGGTCCAGCGCAGACGATCGACCACAAACACCACCACATCGACATCGAGAATGGCCTGGCTTGCGGTCCGATTCATATAGCGGTTGATCGCCTTCGGCGCGGATTTGTGCAGTCCCGGCGTGTCGACGTAGATGATCTGACGCTCGCCTTCGGTTTTAATACCGAGCACGCGGTGTCGCGTAGTTTGCGGTTTGCGCGAAGTAATACTGATCTTTTGCCCAAGCAGATGATTCAATAATGTGGATTTGCCGACGTTGGGCCTGCCCACTAAAGCAACATAGCCACAATGCGTGCCTGCGACCGTATCGGAACCTTCAATTGTGCCGGAACCTTTTGTCGTATCGGACCCTTCTGTCGTATCAGAAAAAGTACTCATCGTTGCCGCTCCAGAAAATTAAGCGCCATTTGTGCGGCGCTCTGTTCCGCTGCGCGGCGACTCGCGCCGCTGCCGGAAAACAGCTCAGGCACCGATGGAATTTGGCAGCTCACGTCGAATTGCTGATTGTGCTCCTCGCCGTGTGTCGCCGCCAGCGTGTATGTCGGCAACGCCTTGCCGCGCGCCTGCAGCCATTCCTGCAAACGCGATTTCGAATCTTTATTGATTTCGCCGGGAGCCACTTGCTGTAACCGCGCTTCGAACCAGGCGAGTACGCATTGCCTGCACAGCTCGATGCCGCCGTCGAGATAAATGCCGCCGATCAATGCTTCGAGCGTATCGGCAAGAATCGATTCGCGGCGAAA
>DASXYH010000239.1:0-6579 GCA_036502545.1 Spongiibacteraceae bacterium | reverse complement strand
GTCGAAAATTTATAACCGCGACGGTATTCGAATTTATCGACCGCTTTCATCAAGCCGATATTGCCTTCCTGAATCAGATCGAGAAATTGCAAGCCGCGGTTGGTATATTTCTTCGCAATCGAAATTACCAGGCGCAGGTTGGCTTCGACCATTTCCTTCTTCGCGCGACGCGCGCGCGCTTCGCCGATCGACATGCGGCGATTGACTTCTTTGATGTCGGCGATCGTCAGATCGGTTTCCGTTTCGATTTGTTTGATGCGGCTTTGCGCACGCACAATCGCTTCTTTGTTTTGATTCAATTTGCTTGAGTACGATTTACGCGCGTTGACGTGTTTATCGACCCATTCCAGATTGGTTTCGTTACTCTGGAAATCGCGAATGAATTGCTTGCGATCCATGCCGCTTTCGCGTACGCAGATTTGCAAGACTTCGCGTTCTTGCAGACGAATGATATTCAGCGTGTCGCGCACGCGCGCCACCAGCGGATCGAACATGCGCGGCGTCAATTTGAAAAACTTGAACACTTCACCGAGCTGTTGTAATTCTTTCGCGGTTTGCTTGCTGTAGCGGCCGTTCTTCTTGATCGATTTCTCGACCTTGTCGAATTGTGCGTTCAACGCACCGAAGCGCAGTCTTGCCTCTTCGGGATCGGGACCGTTTTCGGTCGATTCCTCTTCTTCGTCGCTTTTTTCCTCATCTTCCTCGTCGGCGACGGCAAGCTCTTCCTCGACCGGAATTTCTTCGGTCGGCGGCGCTATTTCGGCAACGGGATCGAGATAACCAACCAGAATATCGCCGAGACGACGGCCTTCGGGCGCGACTTTGCCGTATTCATCCAACACCGTTTTCACGGTGCCGGGGAAATAGGCGAGCGCGGCCATTAATTCGCGAATGCCTTCTTCAATACGTTTGGCGATGACAATTTCGCCTTCGCGAGTCAGCAATTCCACCGTGCCCATTTCGCGCATATACATGCGTACAGGGTCGGTGGTGCGACCGGCTTCGGTTTCGACGGCGGCCAACGCGGCCGCAGCTTCGGCGGCGGCGATGTCATCCGGGGATTCGTTATCGGCGAGCAGTAACGTATCGGTATCGGGCGCTTCTTCGAACACCTGAATACCGAGATCGTTGATCATCTGAATAATATCTTCGACCTGTTCGGGGTCGGAGATGTCTTCCGGCAAATGATCGTTAACTTCCGCGTAGGTCAGGAATCCCTGCTCTTTGCCTTTCGCAATCAGTTCTTTGAGCCGGGATTGCTGTTGTTCCGTATCACTCATGCTGTGTTTTCCCGCGGCGAAGGTGAAAAATATAGCCGGCCATTATAAACCATACGACAAATAGCCGACTAGATAAGTGGGGTGTGAGACGGTAATTTCCAATCCTTGGGTGGCTATTTACTGTGCTTTTGTGACAGCAATTGCCGATATTGTTGCTGTTCCTGCGGCGTTAACTCGTTGGCCTTGCTGAGTAACATATCGATCTGGATTTCGATTTGACTCTGTTCCAGGTGCTTGAGCGTTTCCGATAATTCGCTTTCGACACCTTCCTCCTGGGCAAGGTTCAGTTGCTCGACATTTTCGAGCAGGATGCCGACCTGATTGAATGCTTCTTCGACGTGCTGGCGCCAGGGTTGATCGTACCAATGACCGAGCAGCACGTTGGTATTGGCTTCGGGCCGCCGCTGCAATAATTCCAGCAAATCGCGTAACAAGATGGCGGTTTCACCGGTGAGATGCGCGAGCTGGCTCGCCGCCGGCGCATGTTGCGCAAGGCGCGGGTGCAACAGCAATAAGCCGATTGCATAAAGCACGGGTTGACGCTGAATTTCGGTGCGCGGCGGCAACGGATGCCGCCGCATCGGCGCGGTCGATACGGAGGATCGAGAGGGCTGATTTCCCTGCGCCGATGTGGTCGCTTTACTGTTCATCGCCGCATTCAACAGCGTATCGAGCCGTTCGCTGCTCAGGCCGGTGCGCTGCGCCAACGCATCGATGAGCAATTGTTTGAAAACTCCATTCGGCACTTTGCCGATCAGCGGTGCGGCCAATTTGCTGAGCCGCGCGCGGCCTTCGAGGCTGTTGATATCCAGATTGTCGGCGACGCTATCGAACAGGTAATCGGCGAGAGGTTGCGCGGTTGTCAGCAGCTGTTCGAATGCGGCACTGCCTTGAGCGCGCACCAGACTGTCGGGATCTTCGCCTTCGGGCAAAAACAGGAAACGCGCGGAGCGGCCGTCTTCCATTGCCGGCAACGCGGCTTCCAATGCGCGGTGTGCGGCTTGACGGCCGGCATTGTCGCCATCGAAACAGAAAATGACTTCGGCGCAATGGCGAAATATTTTTTGCAGATGCTCAGTGCTGGTGGCGGTGCCGAGCGTTGCCACCGCGTAAGGAATGCCGAATTGCGTCAGCGCGACGACATCCATGTAGCCTTCGACAACAACTAAGCGCTGCAAATGTCGCACCGCTTTGCGCGCTTGAAACAGACCATAAAGCTCGCGGCTTTTATGAAATATCACGGTTTCGGGCGAATTTAAATATTTCGGCTTGTCGTCGTTGAGCACGCGGCCGCCGAATGCGATGACACGACCGCGGCTATCGAGAATCGGAAACATCACGCGATCGCGAAAGCGGTCGTAGCATTTGTTTTCCTCTTCCTTGAGCACGAGCATGCCGCTGTCGAGCAGCAGTTTGCGTTCGTGTTCGTTGGCGCCGAGTGCCTGCAATAAATTATCCCAACCGGGCGGCGCGTAGCCGATACCGAAATCGCGCGCAATCGCGCCGGTAACGCCGCGCCGTTTTAAATAATCGACGGCGCGCTGCGCCTGCGGATGATGGCGCAACTGCTCACGATAAAAGCGCGCGGTGGCTTCGAGGATTTGGTAAAGGTCGCGCTGTTGCCTTTGTTGCTGAACCGCTTGCTCGGGTTGCGTTTCGCGCGGTACTTCGAGCCCGGCCAGTGTCGCCAGCGTTTCGACCGCCTGCGGAAAATCGACGCGGTCGTAATCCATGACGAAGCCGACGGCGTTGCCGCCGGCGCCGCAACCGAAGCAATAAAAAAATTGTTTGTCGGGGCTGACGCTGAACGACGGTGTTTTTTCATCGTGAAACGGACAGCGCGCGCTGTAATTGCGCCCGCTTTTTTTCAGCGGTACGCGGCGATCGATGACCTCGACGATATCGACTCTTTCGAGCAGATCGTCGATGAATGCCTGGGGAATGCGACCGGCCATGAGTTTTGAAATAACGAATGAGTTCGGCGTTAACTCTAACGCGAGCGGCGCGTCAGGTCATGAAGTATCGAGCGATTATGCGCTCAGCCGAGGCGCGCCTTGATCAATTTGCTGATGGCCGCCATATCGGCGCGGCCTTGCGCGGCGGGTTTGACGACGGCCATCACCTTGCCCATATCGGCGGCACTTTTTGCACCGCTGGCGGCGATAGCCTGATCGATCAACGCGGCGATTTCTGTTTCGCTCAGCTGCTGCGGCAGAAATTCGGTGACCACACCGAGTTCAAAAGTTTCCTTATCGGCGAGATCGTCGCGACCGGCAGCGCGAAACTGGCTGATCGAATCGCGGCGTTGTTTGGCGACTTTATCGAGCACGATCAGAATGCGTGCATCGTCGAGATCGATGCGTTCATCGACTTCGATGCGTTTGATATCGGCAAGAATGAGACGGATGGCGCTTAAGCGTTCTTTTGCCTGCGCCCGCATGGCCGACTTCATTGCCTCGACGAGGCGCACTTTTAACGGCGAGTCAGCCATGGGATTGACTTTAAAACGGACGTTGCAGTTTTTTGGCTTCGCGCTGCAACTTTTTCAGATGGCGCTTCACTGCAGAAGCCGCTTCGCGCTTGCGCACGGTGGTGGGTTTTTCGTAAAACTCTCGGCGGCGAACCTCTGCCAGCACGCCGGCTTTTTCACACGAGCGCTTGAAACGGCGCAGCGCTACATCGAACGGTTCATTATCTTTCAGCTTTACAAACGGCATCGGTTGGCTTTCCAATGATTCTGAATAATGTAATCAGCGGTCGATACCGCCGAGGGCCGGCATTCTAAACCGCAAAGACAGCAAATGCAAAGGCTGCGGCTGGCGGCTTTCGATTGGCAGGAACGGCGTCGAGCCGATATGATTCGCTCCCCCCCGAACGCGGTGATTCCAATGCGTGTGCTCGGTATTGAAACCTCCTGCGATGAGACCGGCGTGGCGATCTACGACAGCGCGCGCGGTCTGCTTGCGGACGCGCTTTACAGCCAGATTGCGCTGCACCGCGAATACGGCGGCGTCGTGCCCGAACTCGCCTCGCGCGATCACGTGCGCAAATGCCTGCCGCTGATCGATGAAGTTTTTGCCGCCGCACAGCTGCGGCACGCAGATATCGATGGCGTCGCGTTTACCGCAGGCCCGGGTCTGGCCGGTGCGCTGATGGTCGGCGCCTGCATCGGCCGTAGCTTGGCTTATGCCTGGAATGTGCCGGCGCTGGGCATTCATCACATGGAAGCGCATCTGTTGGCGCCGATGCTGGAAGCTGAACCACCGTCGTTGCCATTCGTTGCGCTGCTGGTTTCGGGCGGACACACGCAACTGGTGCGCGTCGACGGTATCGGTCAATACACGCTGCTCGGCGAATCGCTCGACGATGCGGCCGGCGAAGCGTTCGACAAATGCGCAAAAATGCTGGGATTGCCGTATCCGGGCGGTCCCGAGCTTGCGCAATTGGCTGAGCAGGGCACACCGCGTTTTGACTTTCCGCGACCGATGCTGAATCGACCCGGACTCGATTTCAGTTTTTCCGGTTTGAAAACTGCCGTGCTCACCGCGATCAACGAGCAAAAAAATGCAGACACGTTTGATAGGCAAACGCGCGCCGATATTGCCGCATCGTTTCAAGCCGCAGTCGTAGAAACATTGATAGTCAAAGCGCGACGTGCATTGTTGCAAACGGGTTTGAAAACATTGGTGCTGGCCGGTGGCGTGAGCGCCAACCATGAATTACGGCAACGTTTGGATTGCGATTTTGCCGAGATCGGTGCGCGCGCATTTTACGCGCGTCCTCAATTTTGCACTGACAATGGTGCAATGATCGCGTATGCGGGTTGCCAGCGATTGCTGTCGGGGCAACGCGACACTTTAAGTATCGATGTGCGCGCACGCTGGCCGCTCTCCGAGCTATCCGCGATTGTCGCCAATTAAGGTTGCGCGATGGATATTATTTTTATACGCGAGCTGCGCATCGAAACCATTATCGGCATTTACGATTGGGAGCGCACCGTCAAACAAATCGTAATGCTCGATGTGGAAATGGTGGCCGATATTCGCCGCGCGGCGGCGAGCCAATCGGTTACCGACACATTGGACTACCACGCGATAGCATTGCGCCTCGATGAATTCGTTAGGGAGCAGCAATTTCTTTTACTCGAAACATTGGCGCAAAGCTGTGCCGATTTATTGCAGCGCGAATTCAATATCACGTGGCTGCGACTGCGCGTCACTAAGCCCGGCGCTGTCGCTGCCGCGCAGGGCGTCGGCGTGCAAATCGAGCGGGGGGTGCAGGCATGACGCGTGTCTATATAGGTATCGGCAGTAATATCGAACGCGAGCGCAATGTGCGCGCTGCGCTCGATCAATTTATACGAATTTTTAATCGTATGACGGTTTCTCCGGTATACGAAAGCGACGCGGTTGGCTTTGTCGGCGCACCTTTTTTAAATCTTGTGGTCGGTGTCGATACCGATTTGAGTTTGCGCGAATTAATGGTTTTGCTGCGCGGCATCGAATCTGAAAATGGGAATAGCGGAAATCTGCCGAAATTCAGCGCGCGTTCGCTCGATCTGGATTTGCTGACCTATGGCGATTTCTGCGGAGTCGAATGCGGGGTAAAATTGCCGCGCGCGGATATTGTCGAGTACGCCTATGCGCTGTGGCCGCTCGCCGATATCGCCGACGCCGAATTGCACCCGCAGCTCGGCATTAGTTACGGCGCATTGAAGCAGCAATTTGCGAAGACGCAAAAATTATGGCCTGTTCCGTTTTATTGGAATGGCAGCGATTTATCTTCGCCAAAACTAAAACACGCCAGTTAAAAACCAATCTCTTCAAGAGTGCGAGCTTAGCTCGACGCATTGCCGGCGAAAGTGCGGATCGAATCAATATTCTCGCTGTCGGCTTGCATGCAATAGCGAATTATCGCGTTGCCCATTCATTCGGCGGCAATTGACTGCGCCGCTGCGGCGGAATAACGATAATGAATCAGCATGCATTCACGACCAATGTTTTTGTACTGCGGCAAGACGTTCGCGCTGCAGCTGTTCACCGAGCGATTTACCGCTAAACCCGCGTTCTAATAACGGTTGTGAGATAATGGCCGACGCGTTCTTGCAAGCTGTGCTTAAACGTTGAATCGTAATCGGCGCGATTTGCAGTGTCTCGGCGATGTCGAGCAGCAGGGAAAAACGCTGTGGGCGCCGCAGTGCATCGCTGTTTTCCAGCAACGTAAACGCACTTGCCGGATTATCGCAATGACTTAATGCCGGTAGTTGCGCAATGGTCAGCAGCGCCAGATCGCGATAATC